>DATMCM010000478.1:0-2870 GCA_035558335.1 Blastocatellia bacterium
TTCTTGTTGATAACGTCGCGCATTCGCTGAGTGCCGGCCTCGGGCGCGATGGTGAAACCCGTCTTTCGCACCTTGGCGATCTCGCGGGCAAGCGACTCGGTCACGCCCGACGCGCGCAGACTCGAAACAGAGAAGCTCACCTTGCGGCGCTCGAGCTCCGCCCCAAGCATTTTCACCAGCGGCTCGAGGCACGTATAGTCCGCGGTCGAGAGTGAAGTCAGACTCGTCTCGTCGTAGCCGCCATTCTCGATTCCCGCGATCAGAGTATCCACAATCTGTTTTGGGTCGCGTTCGCGGACCGGCCGATAAATCGTACCTGCCTGGCAGAATCGGCAACCGTCCACACAGCCACGCGCGATCTCCAGCGCCATGCGGTCGTGCACGGCTTCGATCATCGGAACTGGAGAGTCTGATGGGAACGGATACTGATTGATGTCGGCGACGACGCGACGGCGAATCGGAAATGGGATGTCCGGATCTACCGGCTTGTCGACTACAAGCAAGCCGTGATGAGGATTGACCGAAGTCGTATAGAGCGAAGGCGCGTAAATGCCTTCGATTCTGCAAAGCTCCTTGAGTATCTGCGCCCGCGTCAGCCCGAGGTCCGAATCCCGAAGCTCCATGTACTTCGAAACGAGTTCGGGGAAGGCTTCTTCGCCGTCTCCGATCACGATTATGTCGATGAAGTCAGCAACCGGCTCGGATGAATAGACGGTAGGGCCTCCGGCGATCACAAGCGGATCGTCGAGCGTGCGATCGCGCGTATGAAGCGGTATGCCGCCCAGATCGAGCATAGTGAGCACATTGGTGTAGGTGAGTTCATATTGAAGCGAAAACCCAACTACATCAAAGTGCGACAGCGGAGTGTAACTCTCAAGCGAGAGCAGAGGTATACCGCGCTCTCGCAGCCGCGCCTCCATGTCGGGCCACGGCGCGTAGACTCGCTCAGCAGCCCAACCTTCTTGCTTGTTGAGTAGGCCGTACAGAATCTTCAAGCCAAGGTGACTCATCCCGATCTCATAGGTATCGGGAAAACATAGCGCGATGCGTGTGCCGGCCGCTTCGGGCGTTTTATGGACGGAGTTCCATTCGCCGCCGACGTAACGCCCGGGCTTCTCAACCAGCGGCAGAATCGAATCTAGTTCCGCGCGGAAATCCCTGATGGCTTGTCCTGACATAGTTGATAGAGCTGCCCGCCTAACGGCAAAGACTGTCGATACACGAACCGCTCGCTCCGACAGGTGACCTCTAGTTTACAAATCTTCTCATTCTCACGCCCAGAGCAAGCCCAACCCCAAGGAACATCGAGATCACCGCCGTGCCTCCCGAGCTCATCAACGGAAGCGGGATCCCCATTATCGGCATGATCCCGACGACCATTCCAAGATTGCAGAGGATGTGAAACGTAATCAGCGCAACAAAGCCCATCACCATCAGGGCTCCTGCGCGATCGCGCGCCCCCAGCGCGACCGAGATCAATCTCCAGATAAAGATCAGGTACAACACCATAACCAACAGTATGCCTACAAACCCGGTCTCTTCCCCAACCACCGCGGCAATAAAGTCTGTCCATGCGAACGGCAAAAAACCGAGCCGCCCTTGCGTGCCGTGTCCGATCCCCTTCCCCAGCACGCCGCCCGAGCCGACCGCGATTACCGATTGAATCGTCTGGTAGGCAAACCCCTTAGGGTCGGCCTTCTCGGGATGTATGATCACGTCGATACGCTCTCTCTGATATCCCCTCAGATGCGGGTACACACCGATCAGGCCCACGACGACGGCTATAAGTCCCGCTGCGACAAAGACTTTCCTCAGTCCCCCAAGGAAATAGAACACGCCGAGGATGGCGCCGAAGGTGAGCAAGGTCCCGGTGTCGTGTTCCAGCGCAATCAGTATGATGGGCGCGATCACGATCCCAGCCATGATTGCCATGTCCTTGATGGTGAGCGATCCGGTTCGATACTTCGCCATGTAACGCGCCAGCATTAGAATGGTACCGACCTTCGCGAACTCGCTTGGCTGAATGCTTGGAAGCCCGGGGATGTGCAACCATGCCTTGTTGCCATTCACCTCGGCACCCAAAAACAGCACCAGCACAAGCAGCAAAATACACGCTCCGTAAAAGAACGGCGCGACGTTCATGATGATCTTTCGATAGTCGGTAAACATCACGACCGTGGCAGCGGCAATGCCAATCACAAGAGCGATGATCTGCTTCTTCAATTCCGTGCCAGGGGCAGTGCTAGCGATGCCGATGCAACCGAAGATCGTGAGCGCCACCGGCGCCAGCAACAAGAGCCAGTCAACGTCTCGCAAACTTCTTTGATTGATCTCGACCATTGCGTTCTTACTTCTTCACTGTCTCACGGGCGGACGCTTGCGATCGGCATCTGCTGCGGCGGGCGTGCCAGCCGCCGTGGGCTCCGGTTTTGCTTGAAGCTGCGGATTCAACGCGACAAGCTCGGGAAGAATCGGGCGGCCGAGCTTCTTGCTGAAATACTCGGCCTGAACCATCTTAACCTTCGGCGCCGAAGCCGAAGCGCCCCATCCGCCGTTCTCCGTAATGGCTACGACTCCTATCTCGGCCTTTTGACCCGTGTGCGTTGGCGCAAAACCGATGAACCATGAATGGTCTTTGTGTTGCTTACCTCGGGCTTTTTCCTTGGCGATCACCTGCGCCGTGCCCGTCTTGCCGCCGATATTGAGCTCTCGTGGGAAGCCTACTCCTCCGGCGGTTCCTCCTTCGTTCACCACCCCCCACAAAGCGTAGTCGACGATATCGATCGTAACCGGTGACAGCTTCAACTCAATGGGTTGATTGTCGTAGTACTTCACCTCTTCAAGCTGGGTGGGTTTCGCTTCTTTGAAGA
>DATMCM010000479.1:0-5245 GCA_035558335.1 Blastocatellia bacterium
GTCCAGCTTTACTAAATCCGGATAGAACGGACTGCCGCTCTCGTCGCGGCCTTCGCGGAACATGTCGCCGACAGGAGTCTTCACCTCGGGATCGCGAATCACATCGTATGTGAACAACACATCATCGGCGGCAAAGGGCTCGCCGTCCGACCACTTCACTCCGCGGCGCAAATGAAAGGTCCACTGCTTTGCGTCTGTAGACTGTTCCCAGCGAACGCACAAACCGGGATCAAAGTCTGGCGGGTCGTCCCCGTTGCGATAGTCAACGAGGCAGCGAAAGACGTTGTACCAAATCACGTCGGCTGTGGCGTTGTCAGTGGCGCGAACGATGTTGTAGGTACTCAAGTCGTCGGGGGTCGCCAGAACAAGCTTGCCTCCGTACACTCCTGTCGCGCCTTTGTAAAGGTAGGCATCTTGTGGCGGTTCACCCTTGAACGGAGGATTCGGAACGCCCGAAGTAGTGAGTGGGCCGGCCCCGTTGCTGGTGCATGCGGCAGCGATTGCGATGATCGCAGTTATCACAGCAGCAACAGCGATCTTCTTCATTCAGCTTCCCCCCGGTCCAAGGGCCTGGAGTTTTTCCTGCGAAGGTTAGACGTTAGCTTAGGCATAAACTCATGTCAAACTCGGTGTCAGTCCTCGTGTTGAGTGCGCGCTTGCTCACTTCGGATCGCGTCTCACCAGCAGCACCGGACAGGAAGATTTTCTGATGACCGACTCGGCGACGGAGCCGACCACCGCGGCGAGAAGGTCCCTCACCACGCCCGCCCCGCGTCTACCTATTACTATCATGTCCGCGTTAATCTCGCGCGCATAGTCGACTATCACCTTACCCGAGTCGCCGCGCCGCGAAAGAGACTCGACAGCCACCTTCGAGCGATCCACTTTCGCCAACAGTGTTGCGAATCGTTCGGCGGTCAACCCTTCCAGAGCTTTGCACAAGTCTTCATCAGTCTGTCGCTCGTCGAGCAGGCCCTCTCTGACTGCGACTCTCAGATTGCTTTCATCCTGAACGTGCAATACATGGAGCTTCGCTCCGAGTTGGACCGAGAGATCGTACGCCGTTTCAAAGGCGGCTTGAGCGTATTCGCTGAAGTCCGTTGACACCAATATCATGCTAACCGGCATCGCTTGTAACCTTCAAAGGAGGGCAACCGGGTGAACCTCGTATCTTCAGCCGTCCCTACTATTGTTCATCAATCGCTGCTAATCGCTGTCACCTACCAATGCTCTCGCATCAGTCTCGGAAATAGCGCGAACGCTTCAAACACTTTCCGGCCTTTCACGGCCAAGGCGATGATGATTGCCGTCCACAGGAAATACAAGGCGGTAATCACCTCCTTGCCGTGCCGGGCGAATACTTCGACCTGATCGACTCCCACCGAAAGCCATCCAGCCAGGTGAGTGGCGAGACTGTTGTGTGCTTCTACGTGCTCGGTTGTTGCGAGCGGCTTCTCAAAGCCTGATAGGACGAACTGGATCAACCACAACGTAAACAGAAGCGCAGCCTCCCACCAGATGAATCGCATATTTGCCAACAGAAACACTCCGAGAAGCGATTGCGCTATCGTCATTAGTATTTCGAGTCTCTGATGTTCGTCGAAGGAAATCGTGCCGACTTGCCCGAGCGCCAGTCCATAAGCGATCGGAAGCATCGCTACAAGCATCGTCCACTGGTTGATGTTCGAGCTAACCATGTTCATAAGCGCAAGCGGCGCAGTGGTTACGCGCCGGGCCCAGTTGAACGCCGAAACCTTCTCGGGAAACTCCGAAAGAAAAGGGGCGACCCACTGAACGAATACAAAAGTCGAAAGCCCAAGCCCAACCGATATCGCTTTCAGACTTTCAAGAAACGGGTGCGCGGCGAAATATAGAATCAACCCACCCCCGACGAACAAGCCGGTTATCATCGCGTTCCTGACCGCTCGCCGCTGACGAAGAATGTATCGCGGTATCCGATCCAGGTCTTCGACGTTTTCTTGTGACTGCGGCGGAATCCTGTTGAGGAAAAAAAGATAAACGAAATAGATGACGGAAAGCAGAGCGGTATCAAGCAGGTTCAGCGAACCCTTGAACCATACGATGAAGAAATATGCGATCGAGAGCAGCAGAAACACGACCTCGATTGCGTGCTCGTCTTCGAGAGCAATCTCATTGAGCCTGTTCTTTGATCGCTTGCGATGAAACATAGCAGCGGTCGCATAGATCATCGGCCAGCCAAGACCGACCAGCAGTCGCAAGCTCCCGGTGAAGTTCGCGGTCATCAACGCGGTCGCGTGACGCACTTGATAGGAGTCAGTGCTGAAGCGCATTGTTTGGCCGGCTTCCCAGGCGATAACCGCTTCGACCGCGAACTCGGGAAGCGTCTGAAGCCAGGCAAGTATCGCGAGCGCCAAACCCTGCGAGACCAGAAACTGGGCAGCTTCGGCTGCCCAGGCGATGAGCATTGCCGAGCCAAGAACAGAGGGAAAAGTCCAGGCCGCCGAGGCCACGCCCATCGTCGAGACCGCTTGTTGAATGAAACCTACGCCGGCGGTGATTGGTTTTCCGATCGATCTTATTATGAAGAGTTTTAGCATGGGAGGTTCTTGTCAGTGTCAGGTCAGTCGGTAGGTGCGAATTCTGAAAGCTCTATCGCACTAGCAAACGCGACTCATACTCAATAGCACAGGAGTTCCTCGATTGCATAGCGCTGAAATCTTAGGCAGTCGTGCAACTACGCGCTGAGAAAAGTTCGCCCGAAGACACCAAAACTGATGCTGCACTACTGAATCTTGCTTTCGTCTGCCTTCTCAGTTCAATATAGCTCGACGCCGGATCAACGCCTTCGAGACTAGACGCCCAAGGAGAAGAGTGTGAAGAAATTTATGCTTCCAGCTACAGTAGCGATTATTCTGGCCCAGCTTGCCGCTCCGCAAACGCTGGCGGCGATCGAAGGTTCAGCCGCTTCGACGTCGAACGTAGAATGCCCAGTGGTTCTGACGCGCACCGTTGTGGTGGCTCCGAACCAGCCGCAGGTTCAGCCAGACTCGACGGCCGGCATCATCAATGCCCTCTGTGACGTCAAATTCGAGATCGTCGGATGTCTCTTCGCGCCGACCGGCGTCGCGATCGCTTGCGATTCGAATGGCGACGGGGTCCCCGAATTGACGATCCCGCTTAAGAACGTGACGCTGGTCAACCGGTTCCTGGTCGAGGCGACTCTGCCCGCTTTGGCCCCACAGCTTCCGGGGACCGCGTTTCCACTCGCTTGCTGTGGCGGTGCCGCAAGTATCACGCTTACTCGAACAGTCGGTTCAGGCGATGACAATGTGTTCGGGCCGTTCGTTGAGTCTCAGACCTGTCCGCTCGAGCTGGGTATCAGAGCGCCTGTTGTCATCTCTGCCACTCCCAGCGGCGGAGACTGTAGCGTCGGGCAGAATCTGGTGATACCCGGCTCGTGTTTTCTGCTGGGTAACGGCAAGCCGAACGTGACGTCAGTCTTTGCGGTCGAGCAGAACAATCCCGCCAACGTCATTCAGGCCAGCCGGATTGTCATATTGAACACAAACTTGATAGACGCTTTCTTCGAGTTCGGTTCATTGAATGCGGGCAAGACGTTCTTGATTTATGCGAGTGGGCCAAACGGGACCAGCCGGAATCTGACTGCGTTGCCGGCTCAAGCCCCCCAGGGATGCCCGCTGGGCAACGAGCAAGGCGTCAAGGTGGCTTTCACATGCAATGCTCAGTCTGGCGGTACACCTCCTGCTGGTACGCCGCCACCCTCTTCGGCGCCGTCAGTTGCCAGCTGCCGGCTTAACCAGGATGCGACTGGGGCGTTCACCTTGACGATCGAGGGATTGAACTTCAGGGAAGGACAGTCAGTCACGATAGGCGGCATCAAACCGAAGAAACTGAAATTCAGGAACTCGCAAGGCATCAATTCGTCCTTTGTCACGACGATCGTGGCCAAGGGAAAAGTCTGTAAAGGGCTTCCGGGGAGTATCGTAGTATTCGATCCAGTTTCGGGGTTTGTGACGGAGTTCAACTGCCGTGAGGCATGTAACTAAGAGTTGGGCTAGGGCGTTCTACCGCCCACGTTTTCAAGCAGACTGCGCTGCGATTGACTCGATGGCTTCAGCGTCGTTGACTTCCGCAGCGGCGCGATTCCCAGACTCGAGCGCGCCGTTCATCCAACCGTGCCACGCCGATGTGTGCTCTCCAGCGAAATGAATGCGTCCCTCGGAGCGTTGTGCGATGGGAAGCAGAGTGGCCATCTGCCCGGGTTCAAAGTAAGTAAATGCTCCCCTCGCGAATTCGTCCTCATGCCAGATCTGGCTGACGCCAGACTGATAAGCTCCGTTCAAGTTCGAAAACACACTCCCCATCTTGCGCAGCACGAAGCTCTGGCGGTCGCTTTCGCTCATCGCCGACAGATCAAGCGCTCGCTGCCCACCGGTGTAGGCCGTCAGTATTCCTCGCGAGCCAGTTTGACTGAGGGTCGGAGAATAAGTGTTCTGAATCTCCAGATCGGTAATACCGTAGCCGCTCAGCCCCGACTGCTCCCACACCCGCTTGCGGAACTGCTGGAAGGTGCGGGTCACCGGCGTCAGTTTCAGATCGCGAATAGCTTGCTGCTTGTCTTCGGGAAGCGCGGGAGTTATCTCGATCTCCTTCAGTACAGGGAAGGGAAGCGTGCAGATGACGCGGTCGGCAGTGATAGTCTGAAGCTCGCCGTCGTTCGAGTAGGTGACGGTAACTCCAGTCTCGTTCTGTTCGATGCGTTGAACGATGCATTGTTTCTTGAGCGCCTTCTTGACCTTCTTCTTGAGCCTGCTTGCAAGTTGATCGTTACCGCCTGCGATCTCGTAGAACGGAGAACCCGATGCGATGGCTTCGGTGACTACGCCATCCATTGCCGAAATCGAGTCGAGGCCAAAGCCAAGTATGCCGAGTTGCGAAGCCGCAATAATGTCTATCGCCCCATCCGAAGCACCCTGGTCTTGCAGCAATTGCTTCAGGGAAATTGCGTCGATCTGCCTCAAACCATCAGTCGGCCAGTTCGCTCGCAGAGGATCGCCGACCTGGCGCATATAGTCTTCGAGGTAAAGGCCGGTCAGTCCAAAGACGCCGCGCTCTCTTTCAATCGACCGAAGCTGGAAGGGGACATTCCCAACGCCCGAGACGGGGAGCCGGAAAAGGTGCCCGCGGATATTTGCCATCGTATCGAGAAACGTAAACACCGGACGAATCGGGAGTCCAAAGT
>DATMCM010000480.1:0-3290 GCA_035558335.1 Blastocatellia bacterium
ATCTGGAAGTCGCGGTCGATGGAGAAGATGGAGACGGGGACCTGCTGGCCGCGGGCGCCGGAGAAGGTGACGAAGACGCGGCCTTCGCTGTCGACGGCGGGGTTGGCGACGGGATGGAGGTTCTCAGAGAGTTTCCGGCCGGCGACAAACGTATGGCCGGCGCTCGCCGATCCGTTGGTTTCGAGTGTGATCCAGACCTCACCTGCTTCAACAAGACTGCTTGATGGGATGGGCGCGATCACCCGAGTAGAGGACGCGCTGATGGGACGAGACTCGATGCCGTCAAACTTGACCCTAGCCTCGTCGTGCGTCGAAAAGAGGAAGTCGCGGCAGGTGATAACTACTTCGCCGCCTTCGATTCCCGCGCCGGGCATCAGGCTCTCAATCACAGGCTGGGGCATCAGTTCGTGTTTCCTCTCCGATCGCAAAGTCTCGACAATATTACGATGATGAGCGGCTATTGTCCACGACCCGGCCGGTTCTCAAAAAGCAATTCGAGCTGGTCGATGGGTAAGTCTTCGAAAGTCTTTACCACCAGGTCCGCTTGGGCAAGCATCTCGCGCGGATACGAGTTGGTCACCGCAAGACAGCGCATCCCCGCCGCGTGCGCCGCGTTGATTCCGTGAATCGAGTCTTCAATCACCAGGCATTCATCCGGCCTGATAACAGTCGGCGAGCCGGCGTTGATGCGGGCGAGGGCCTCGAGGAAAGGATCGGGGTGAGGCTTGCTGCGAGCCACATCCTCGGCGCCGACGATCGCTTTGAAGCTCGCAGTCACGCCGGCCACCTCCAGAATGAATTCGACTTCGCGTCGTAGCGCCCCGGAGGCAACCGCAAGCACAAACCGCTGCGATGCGCTGTGAATCAGATCCGCGGCGCCGGGGAACAAACGGAGATGATCTCTCATGATCCGCTCGACTGTGGCGGCCTTGCGACTGCTCACCTCGCTGAGTTTCTCTTCGGTAATCGCGACGGCGTGATCCGAGAACGCCTTGATAAAACAGGAGCGATCGTCAAGCGCAAGGTAGTCGCGGTAGTAGAGTTCGCGGTCGAGGTCAATGCCTTCCTCGCGCAATACTGCTTGCAGCGCAGTCAAGTGAAGCGGTTCGGTGTCGGCGATGACGCCGTCACAATCAAAGATAATCGCGCGCAGCATAGGGTGAGTAGTCTACTTGAAGAGAACAGTCGTGGCGACCGGGTTCCTGGCGACACCGGGTCCTTAGCGCCGCAATCAAAAAAGGCTGATGAGCGACTCGGTATGAAGAAAAGGATCGCCCATCAGCCCATCTGTTCTGAATTTGAGGTGGATCAGTTGTGTGGCGCCGGCGCCTGGGCATTCTTTGCCTCACGCGCCTTTTGCAGTTGCTTCAACGCCGTGTCCGCCTCTTCGCGCGTTATGAAGCCGTCCTTGTTCAAGTCGAGCGCCTTGAAAGTCTTTTCGTTTCCCATCTCCTCGGCGCTGATTTTTCCGTCCTTATTCTTGTCGAACTTATCGAAGAGATTGCTCACTTCGACTCCGCCGGTCGCCTGAGCTTGAGCTTCATTCACCGCGCGGAAGAATGCGTTCAGCTCTTCCGCCGTCAACTCGCTGTTGTGGTCCTTGTCCATCAGATCGAACAGCGAGAGGATCTTCGCGAACTCTTCGCGCGAGACTTTGCCGTCGGCGTTCGCATCAAGGAGCTTCGTCAAGCTCTCTCCGATACGTGGACCGCCGACCATCATTCCGCCGCCTCCGCCGGAGAATCGCGCACGCATCGCGTTCCACTCTTCCTCGTCGATAAAACCGTCGTGATTTGTGTCAACGCGGTCGAAAACCTGCGGTGGAAACTGGCCCGGCATCTCGTCACGGCTAAGCTTCTTGTCTTTGTTCTTGTCCAGCTCGGCAAAGCTCGGCATTTGGAACTGCATGCGCATCTGACCGCCGCCCGCGCCGAGTCCTTCCTGCGGCATCGGCGGATGATCCTGTGCGTACGCGCTTCCTACCGCCAAGAGAATAAACGCTATCAATCCTGAAACTCTTTTCGTCAATTTATCCATCACTTTCGCTGACTCGCCCGACCGACGCTGCCTGTCCCGGTCGGATTT
Source organism: Blastocatellia bacterium (assembly GCA_035558335.1). Taxonomy (GTDB): domain Bacteria; phylum Acidobacteriota; class Blastocatellia; order UBA7656; family UBA7656; genus Onstottus_B. The sequence goes on from DATMCM010000480.1 coordinate 2,086, forward strand.
AGAAGCTGAATCTCAACCCAAGCTCGATCTTTCGAGAGCCGCCGCCCCCGAATGCTCCGCGGCTGCCAACCGTAGCGTTCGCCAAGCCGAAAAACGGCGAAGTCAGCACTCCGTTGTAGCCGGCCAGGTTGGGGTGGTTGAAGATATCATTTGCGGCGATGCTGATGGTCAGGTTGTACTTGTGACGACCATCGCCGCCTCCACCCATCATCATGACGTTGCCGCCTCCTCCGCCTCCGCCTCCGAAGCCGCCCGGTCCGCCCCCGCGAAATACCGGGCCACCACCCGCGTTCGCGTTTCCTGCACGGTTCTGATTAGCGGCCCGCTGATTGCCGGCGCGCGCGTTACGACCCTGCTGGTTGTTTTGGTCCTGGTTCTGGCCGTTTTGCGTGTTCAGCTGATTCGGGCTGTTCGCAGCTCGATAGCTCATCGGCGGAGGGCCGAAGCCAATCGTTTTTGACACGCTGAGGTTCACACTTACAAAGCCTGGGCCCTGGCCAAAGTTGCGCGGAATGATCTGCCCTCCGATCAACGGCGTTGGGCTGAAGACACCGAAGCTTGTCACGATTGCGCCCGGATCGCTCGCGCTGGCGAATGACGGGCGATCGGTGAACTGGTTGTCCCGATTGTTGTCTCGGCCGGTTATGATGTTGAACGGCCGTCCGCTCGATGCTGTTATGAACGGACTGATTCTGAGTCCCCACGGGGCGCTGATCGGGATACCAACAAAGAAGTTATGCCGCACATCGCTTCCTGCTCGGCCCCACTCAATCGCAAGATCATAGGGGTTTGCAGGATTAGAGTTAGCGCCGTCGGTGTCGTTGTGAGTTGACGAGAGCGTGTAGTTTGCGAAGACAGTCACCTTCTGGTTGAAACCCGCGGTTCTGATGTTGATCCTCATTTCGTTCCGAGTCGACAGACCTGTTGATTCATACACCAGTATTGGGCCCTGCCCCGGGAATGGAAAGATTGCCTGGTCATCATCAAGAAGAGTCGGTGCGTTTATGTTCCGAGTGCGAAGCAAGTGCACTCCTCGAGTCCACGCATACGTGACCGCACCTATCAGCTTCAAGGGCAATGGTCGTTCGTAGCTCACGCCTGCCAGCATCGTATAGGGATCATTCAGGCCGGCGGCTTTCTGGCGAGTCGTCGGCAATCGCCGAGTTGTCCCATCCTCAAGGTTCGGCGGAATGGTCTCGAAGAAA
>DATMCM010000481.1:0-2853 GCA_035558335.1 Blastocatellia bacterium
GCTCAGAGCACGGATGCGCTCACTGAGACCGAGCGGCTCAGGTTGTGAGTGGCGAGGACTGAGAATCTAGATTGAGGGTCAGCGGGCTGGTTCGGGCGGCTTGGCTTTGGGCGTTTGGTCTTCTGGATCTGAGTCGGCGCCAGTGGCATGCGGATCAGCGGGCGACGCTTGATCGGAGCGCTTTTCGTCTTTCAAGGATATCCCCATGATCTTGGGATTGCTTATGAACGCGCCCAACTTTTCAGGGCTGAATTTCATCTGGAAGACTACGGCTTGCTGCTCCTGGACTGCGACGGCCAGGATCTTCACGTCTTTCTTTTCCTGGGTAACATAAATATACGTCCACTGCTTCTCGCGAGGAGAACTGAACCGAACAAGAGGCGACCACATCGCGTGGATCCGGTCTTGAAGAGCCGTGTGGAACTCTGGCGACTCGGGACGCGCGGCTTCGGAGTAATCGAGATTGGTCAGCATCGTGACCTTGAAGTTCTTCACACCCGCGGGCCTGATCACCTTCACCATGAACCGGGCGAAATTCACGAAGCCCGCGAAGCCCTGCTGTTTACCGTGGTAGTTTGATTTGATGTGCTTGACCACCGAGCTGAAGCTCTCATCGCCGCCAGCGCCGGCCGACGCACCAACCGGTGCAACCGAGATCAGCACGGCAACAATCGTCAGGCGTGTGAGTAATCTCTTTGAAGTCGTCATCGCACGGCACTCCAGCGGATTATGGTATGTCACTCAATTTAGTTGTCATGCGGTTCGGGCTTCTTGTCTTCTTTTTTGTCCTTTTGCTTCTCGTTCACGGTGACGCCCGGGATCTGCTCGAGGCCGAACTTGGGGATGCCGAACTTGCCCTCGATTTCGCGAAACTTTGCGAGATCGATCGATCCGACGACGTTCACCACGGTGAGCGCCTTCGGTTCGGCGGCCAGCACGGCAAGTCCCTTGATCACGCTGCCCTCGCTCATCAGAACGACGTCGTAGCTGCCTTCTCGCTTGCTAGTTACCCTGGCAACCCGCTGCCAACCCGGCCCGTTGAACTGACTGCGAACCGGATCGGCGTCAGAAATCGCGTACGCGCCTTCCTTCTCGAACTCAAACCTTTTCACATAGACGCCTTTCAAGCCCGAAAGGATGTCGATGATCTTGGCTTCGTCGGGCGAGCGATCCCTACGGAAAACGGACATGGCCAGTTTGATAATCCCTTCATCAACAGTGACGTCTATGGTCTTGTCCGCGGTGTCGGCCAGCCGGTCCAGGCTAGTCATAACGATCCTCGCGTCCTGCGCCCGCGCAGGTGTGGCGGTGAAAAGCAGCAGCAAGAGGCAAAGCGGTGCTGCCCTCATCAAAAGTGTATTAGCTGATTTCATAATTCCTCCGTTCGTATTGAAAACCTCTCTATCGTTTAGGCTTGCAGCCTCGGACCTTTCATCACGGTCCTTCGTCACGGTCGGATTACCGACTAGTTCACACTACCGACACCATCCTACGGTTGAGCCTTGTAGCCGTCGTCACGAATCGCTTGCTGGGCGTCATTCAAGGTCGCGCTCGTAATTTGAAGAGCAAGCATGACTTTGTCCCTCGCTGCCTCGGCTTCCGGGTTCACCAGTCGATGCTTCGGCCGCGCGTCGCGTGGCTTTGTATTCGAGGTTGCAACCAGATGACGGACGCTGTTCAGGCGAGGCTTCGGAGCTTGCGGCGGAGCTTGAGCAACGCGCCTCGGATCTGGGGCGCTGGCTCCCGGGACTTCACCAGAAGCGCCTGCGCTTGATCCGTCAGCGGTCTTCTCGACCTTATCGCCATCGTCGATCACTCCTGGATGCAACCTGGCGTACTGGGACGCGCCGATCGCGACCAGCAACGCTGCCGTCGCGCCTATCGCGACCCATTTGAGCGTTGGCGGCTGAAACAACGCGACAAGCGTCTGCCACCACCTTATCCTCGGCGCGGGCTGCCGAGAGATTTGCTCGAGCACTCGATCGGTGAAATCCGGAGACGGCTGCTCGTGCCTAAAAGCCATTCTCAATTCATCATCCAGGCGGCTCATTGTGTTACCTCTCCAAGCGTGCGGCTCAGCTTGTCTCGCAAGATCGACAGCGACCGCCGCAAGTGACTCTTAACTGTGTTGACCGGCATCTCCAGCACCTTCGCTATCTCAGCCGGTTCGAGATCTTCCTGGTAGCGAAGGATCACGACCATTCGCGCCTTTTCGGGAAGCGTGTCAACGACGCGCTTCAACAACTCCGAGAGCAGGAGATCATTCTCGGTCGCACGGGTGAACGGCTCGGGGACGTCTTCGAGGCTGACCTGGGGTCGCACCTTTTGACGCCGCGCTTGATCGATGCAGCGATGGCTGGTGACCTTGCGCAGCCAGAACGTGAGATGAGCGGGAGACTTTATCGATCGGAGGTTCTGATGAAGATTCAGAAAGACTTCCTGAGAAAGCTCTTCCGCCAGCCACCTGTCTCGCAAAAAGTGGCACGCGAGGCCGAAAACCATTCCCTGATGCTGCCGAACGATTTCGGCAAACGCCATCTGATCGCCCTGCGCCGACCTCTCAAGCGTGTCTTCAAGCGCTACGGCCGCCTGGTTCTCCAATGCGATTGTTCCTTCCCACCCCACCATGCCTAAGTACGCAGTCCATTGGCCATCGAATGCATCATTCTAGCCCGGGAAGCTAATGAATCGAAACCAGCGGAGGGTTTATAGGGAAGACTGCAGGCGGAAGCGCGACGCGAAATAAACTACCGGTTGAGGCGGAATCGATCGTGGGATGCTGGCCGCTCTCATTCCTTCTCGATTCGCCGGGAAAGTGTCAGACGAAATCCGGCGATGTCGGGTCTCAGTGCA
>DATMCM010000482.1:0-6135 GCA_035558335.1 Blastocatellia bacterium
ACCAGGTTGCAAGGACAAGTCCGCAACCACCGCCTATCAAGGAGAGCAGGACGCTTTCGGTCAACAGCTGGCGAACGATGCGCCAACTGCCCGCGCCCAAGGCGCTGCGAATGGCGATCTCCTTCTGCCGAGACACTGCACGTGCCAACAGCAAATTGGCTACATTCGCGCAAGCAATCAAAAGCACCAGGCTGACCGCGCCCAGCAAGATCAATAGAAACAGGCGCACCTTCTTTACGGTGTCCTGTTTTAACCCAACGACTGTCGCGCTGAGTTGAACGTCATCGTAGATATCCGGATGCTGCTGCTGAAAACGAGCGGCGATACCCTCGATGGTGGCTTGCGCTTGTGGAAATGAGACTCCCGGCTTCAGGCGCCCAATCACTCCGTATTGGAAATCACTCGCGCGAATCGTCTTCTCTTGGTCGGTGAGGGCCAACGGCACCCACAATTCCGGTGCACTTGCGAAGGAGCCTCCGTTATATGGAAACTGGAAACTCGAAGGCATCACACCAACCACCGTGAACGGCTTATCATCCAACCTGACAACTTTGTTGATGACTGCGAGATCAGAACCGAAGTGGCTTTGCCAGAGACTGTGACTGAGAATAACTACACTGCTGTTGCCGACCCGGTCTTCCTCCTGCAAGAAAGTGCGTCCGTGCAGCGGTTGAACGCCAAGGAGCCGGAAAAGGCTGGCAGATACGCGCGCGGCTTGGACACGCAGGGGATCGCCCTGCCCGGTCAAGTTCAGGCTCTGATCGGTGAAACCCGCAATGTCGGAGAAGACTTCGTTACCTTCCTGGTAGTCGAGAAACTCGGCAGCAGAGGCAGACATCATATTCCAGCCCAACCTGGGCAGGCTTTCTTTCACCAGCGCTAGACGATCCGGATCCTGGTACGGCAAAGGGCGCACCAGCACCGAGTGCACGACTGTGAAAATCGCAGTGTTCGCGCCGATGCCCAACGCGATAGTCAAGACTGCAACCAGGCCGAAGCCTGGGCGCTTCAGCAGTACTCGAGTGCCGTAACGCAAGTCTTGGATTAGAGTGCGCATCGTTCCCCTTGGGGTTTCTAGTCTCTGGTTTCTAGTCTCTGGTTTCTGGTTTCTAGTTTCTAGTTTCTGGTTCGTGCTTGAATCGGCAAAGATCCCCTGACTCTCCGAACCAAAAACCAGAAACCAGAAACCCTAAACCCTAAACCCTAAACCAACTACTCGTAGCGTAGCGCAACCAGTGGATCGACCTTCGCGGCGCGGCGAGCCGGCACGAAACAGGCTGCCAGAGCCACTCCTGCCAGCAGCACTGGGATCGCGACGAACGTGATCGGATCGGTTGCGCTGATGTTGAACAACAGGGTTGCCATCACGCGGGTCAACGCAAAGGCTCCGCCGAGCCCTACTGCAACGCCGATAAGCGCCATCGTCATTCCTTGCCTCACGACTAGCTTCAACACGTCGCGGGTTTGAGCTCCGAGCGCCATCCGCAAGCCGATTTCTCCGGTTCGCTGGGTCACCGTGTACGCCATCACGCTGTAGATCCCGATCGCAGCGAGCGCCAGCGCAACCGCCGCAAACAGACCGAGCAACAGCAAAGTGAATCGCCGATCCGAGACCGAACTCGCGACGACTTGTTCCATAGTCTGAAGGCTTGCGATGGGTTGGTCCTTGTCGATCGCAAGAACGCCGCTGCGCACGGCCGAGCTCAGGCTATGGGGCGGGCCGGCGGTTCTTACGACTACCGACATCGCAAGCTGCGGGCGCTGGTTCGACGAGAAGTACAGCGATTCGGCAGGAGATGTATCCAATCCCAGGTGGCGGATGTCTCCGACCACGCCGATGATCTCGCGCGACTGCGGTGAGGCTCCGAATCCGAGAATTCGTTTGCCGATCGGGTCCTCGTCAGGAAAGAAGCGGCGGGCAAAACTCTGATTTATGATCGCCGTGACCGGTGATTCTTCCCTGTCCTGATCGGTGAAAAAGCGGCCTTGAAGCAGTGGGATTCCCATTGTCTTGAAGTAATCCGGACTCACTATCCCCATCGATATGATGGGCCGCTCGGCGAGTGGGGGAACCGGCCTGCCTTCAATCGCGACCACCGTGCGCGCATCGGAGCCGGTCAAGGGAAGGCTCAGCGTGGCTCCGGCAGATACGACTCCGGGAAGCGCTTCGAGCTCCTGACAGAGCCGCGTGTAAAACGATGCGCGCTGAGCTGTTTGAGCGTATCGCGAGTTAGGAAGACTGATGGTTGCTACCAGCAGATTGTTGGAATTGAACCCGGTGTCGACGCGTTGCAGAAGCACAAAGCTTCTTATCAGCAAGCCTGCTCCGATCAAAAGCACGACCGACAGCGAGACTTCGGCGACCACAAGTCCGCCGCGAATACGAGCGCGCCGTCCGCCGCCGGCCGAGCCGCGACTCGTATCCTTCAGCGCATCGTTCAAATCGGCCTTCGACGCATGGAGCGCCGGCGCCAGCCCGAAGATCACCCCGGTCAACACAGCGATGACCATCGTGAAGCCGAGCACTCGCGCGTCCACGCTTATTTCAGCCGAGCGCGGGATGTTCCCTGTCGCGGCCGAAACCAATAAGTCGACGCCCCAGCTTGCGAGCAGCGCGCCCAGCACGCCGGCCATCATCGCCAACAAGATGCTTTCAGTAAGGAACTGACGAATCAAACGCGCTCGGCTCGCGCCGAGGGCAGCTCGCACGGCGATCTCTTTTTGTCGTCCTGCTGCTTTTGCCAGCAGGAGGTTGGCGACGTTCGCGCATGCGATGAGCAGCACGAAGGCTACGGCGCCGAGCAATATGTAAAGAGTGGGACGCACGCCTTGAGTGACGACTTCCGGCAAAGGCCTCACCAGCATTCCGAATGTGGCATCGGGATGATCCGGAATCTTGTTTCCTTCGGCGATGCCGTCGACTTCGGCTTGCGCTTGTTGGGTTGTCACGCCGGGCTTGAGTCGGCCGACCATGCTCATGAAGCCCGCACCTCGTTCGATGTTTTCACGGCTCAGGAAGCTAGGCTCGAACGGACGAGGCATCCAGCAATCGACTTGACCGCCTGGAAAATTGAAACCCTGAGGCATTACGCCGACGACGGTGTAACTTCCGCCATCCAGAGCGATGGCCTGCCCGACAATATCGGGCGCCGAGGCGAAGTGTCTTTGCCACAACCCACTGCTGAGGATCACGACGTGCGCGCCGCCGGGCCTGTCTTCCTCGGGCAGGAAGTTTCGTCCGAGGGCGGGGTTGACTCTGGTCACATCAAGCACCGCCGGCGACATCTTGACTGCGGTCAATTGGACCGGCTCGTCTATGCCTGTGAGATTTGCCGTGTCGAAGATGTACGCGCCGACCTGCTCGAAGAGTCGATTCTGTTCCGCGATGGCCGTCGCGCGTTGAAATGAAACCGAGGTCTGGTCGAGACCGCGATCCGGTGCAGTGGCGAAGATCCGCATGATCCGGTCGGGCTCGGGGTAAGGCAGCGGACGCAGCAGTACAGCGTTGACAACGCTGAAGATCGCGCTGTTGCCGCCGATGCCCAGCGCCAGGGCAATTACCGCCACGGCGGTAAATCCCGGGCTCTTTCGCAATGTCCGGGCCCCGTATTTGATGTCTTGCAGTAAGGTTTCCATAAGAAGTCAGTAGTCCGTAGTCCGTAGTCAGTAGTTCGTAGTCAGTAGTCAGTAGTTCGTGGTCAGTAGCTCGTGGTCAGTAGCTCGTGGCGCGTAGTTCGCAATCACTACGCGACGCTTAATGCGAACACGAGCTACGGACTACTGACTACGGACTACGGACTCTCACTCGTATCTCAGCGCGACCATCGGATCTACCTTTGTGGCTCGGCGGGCTGGCACGAAACAGGCTGCCAGAGCCACTCCGGTCAAAAGCAACGCTATGGCGGCGAAGGTCGCGGGATCAGTCGCGCTGACTCCGAACAGCAAGCTCTGAAGCAACCGCGTCAGAAAGAATGCCCCGGTCAAACCGACCCCGATCCCGATAGCCGTGAGCAACATACCCTGTCCGACCACAAGCTTGACCACGTCGTGCCGGTCCGCTCCCAGCGCCATCCGAATGCCGATCTCGTGCGTGCGCTGGCTCACCGAGTAGCTCATCACTCCATACAACCCGACCGCGGTCAGCAGCAGCGCCATCCCCGCAAACAGAGCGAGCAGTAGCGTGTTAAAGCGAGGCTGCGCGACCGAGGCCGCCAGGTACTGGTCGAGCGTCTTGATGTTGTAGGCCGGCAGATCCTTGTCCATAGCTTTGATTTCGCTTTGAACCGCGCCCGCAATGCTTAGCGGATCGGTGTCGGTCTTTACCAACACCGTCATGTCGAATGTGAGCTGAGCATGCGGCTCATAAGCCTCGGGGTCAGCTTCCGCGCTCAAGCTTTGGTGCTTGACGTTCCCGACGACGCCGACGATCTCGCGCATCTTAGACTCATCTTCGTCGGCTGAGATGCCGGGTTTGATATGTTTGCCGATCGGGTCTTCGCCCGGGAAAAACTGCTTTGCAAACGCTTCATTGACGATGATGACCGGAGGCGCTTTTTTGTCGTCGCGTTCGGTGAAGTCGCGGCCTGCTATGAGCGGAATGCCAATCGTTTTGAAGTAGTCGAGCCCGATCGTCCGAATCTCGGTACCGGGCAGCTCGCCCTTCGCAATGGGGCGGCCTTCGGTTTCGAACGTGACTCGCACGCGGTCGCCGCCCATCGGCAGCGGCATAACCGCGCTTGCCGACCTGACGCCGGGCAGCGAATCAATGCGATTGATGAGCTGTCGATAAAACTCGACCTGTTGCTGGGTCTTGTACTTGACCTCGGGCAGACCGATGTTGAAGGTAAGGATGTGGTGTGGATTGAACCCCGGGTTGACTTGTTGCAAGCGCCGCAGGCTCTGGATCAGCAAGCCTGCGCCTGCCAGCAACACGATGGCGATCGCAACTTCGCCAACCACCAGCACCGCCCGAAGCCGGTTTCTTCGCGCGCTTTCGGTCGAACCCCGTCCGCCTTCCTTGAGCGACTCGGTCAACTCGGTCTTTGATGAATGGAGCGCCGGCACCAAGCCGAAGACCACTCCGGTGAGGATCGAAATCAGGAACGTGAACCCAAGTACGCGGCCATCCAACCCGATCTGCGACGCGCGAGGGAGATCGTCGTGACTGAGCGAAACCAGAACATCTGTGCCCCACATCGCCACCAGCAACCCGAGCGCGCCGCCTGCCATCGACAGCAGCACGCTCTCGGTCAGAAGCTGGCGGACGACTCGCCATCGGCTCGCGCCGAGCGCCGCGCGAATCGCCATCTCCTTGTGACGCGTCGTGGCGCGCGCCAGAAGCAGGTTTGCAACATTCGCGCAGCCGATCAGCAGAACGCAGCCTACCGCTCCAAGCAATATGAGCAGCGCGGGACGAACATCGCCGACCATGCTTTCGAGCGCCGGCACGAGGTTCACGCCGCGATGCGAGTTTTCGTCGGGGTATTGTCGTTCGAGGTTGCCGGCGATGCCGTCCATCTCGGCCTGTGCTTGTGCGAGAGTGATCCCGGGCTTTAGTCGTGCGATTACGCGCATGTAGTGCGCGCCGCGCTGCTCGAACATCTCGGAATCAATGGCTACCGTTGACCACATATCGACAGGGTCGCTTCCAATCGGAAACTGAAACCCTTCGGGCATTACGCCGGCGACGGTGTAGTGCTTACCACCAAGCGTCAGTGATCTGTCGACTATATTTGGATCGCCGTTGAACCGTTGCTGCCACAGGCGATGACTGAGCATGACGACTCGTCCGCTGTCGCCGGGTTTGTCTTCTTCGGGTCGAAACGATCGTCCAACAATCGGCGCCACGCCGAGAAGCGGAAACAGATCTGCGTTGACCTTAGCGCTCTGGATACGCGCCGGCTCTCCGTCGCCGGTTAGGATGAAGTCGGAGTTGTGATACGAAGCCATGTACTCAAAGACGTGGTTCTGGTCTCTCCAGTCGGCAAAGTTGGGATAGGACGCCGACGAGCGCGTCGAACCGCGTCGAAGGTTCGACTCATAGACGATTACCAGCTTGTCCGGATCGGAGAAGGGAAGCGGCTTCAGCAGCACCGCATTGACCACGCTGAAGATTGCGGTGTTGGCGCCGATTCC
>DATMCM010000483.1:0-7109 GCA_035558335.1 Blastocatellia bacterium
CACGCTGTTGTCTCGGTAATCGAGAAAATCGGGCACCGAGAGCGCGCTCTCCGGCTGGTTGCTCTTGGTATTGTTTGTCCACACCATCACCAGCCGGTCGGGCTGCCGAAAAGGAAGAGGTTTGAGCAGCACTCCATTAACCACGCTGAAGATCGCCGTGTTCGCGCCCGTCCCGAGCGCCAGCGCCAGCACGGCTACGATTGTGAAGGCCGGATTTCTTACCAGCGTTCGAAGACCGTAAGCTAAATCCTGTCTGAGGCTTTCCATATTTCCTCGGAAAGAGCGATTTGCCCACGACGTTCGAAGACTTGGTTGAGCGCGGACAATGAGGTCATTGAACACTTTCTCGGCCGGGGGTTGTCCGCGCATCGTCATCGCAGCCTGACGACAATCCCTGACCGACAAAGCCGGTTATCCTATAGCGGTTCAACCGTTGTCAACCGCAATCCGTTCTCAAAGAAGCAACCGCACTCCTCATCGAGTTACTTGCCATGATATATATTCGTCGCTCAAAGAAACTCTACAGGAGGGAACATGCTACGACGATCGATTATCGCCTTCGCATTAAGCGCGGGATTGATTACATTCCTGGCTAACGCCGAAACGACCGTGGCTCAGTCGACGGACAAACCTGCGGCAGCTCCAGCAAAAAACGATTACAGCGATGGAAAGACCTGGCTGTGTCGCCCGGGCCGGCAAGATGCCTGCGCGGTTGATCTGACTGCCACCGTCGTTGCCGCTAACGGCAAGCTGATTCGCGAGAGCTGGGCGCCTAATCCGAAGCCGGAAATCGACTGCTTCTACGTCTACCCGACCGTCTCTAACGACGCGACCCCCAACAGCGATATGGATGCAGGGCCGGAGGAACTCGGAGTTATCCGGGCTCAGTTCGCCCGCTTCGCTTCGCAGTGCCGGACATATGCGCCGCTCTATCGCCAGGTCACGTTGACCGCGCTTCGAGCCTTCATCGCCGGCAAACCGGTGGCGGCGGATCGAGCGCTCGGCTACAACGATGTCGTCGATGCGTGGAATTACTACCTCGAGCACGATAACCAGGGCCGCGGCGTCGTTTTGATCGGCCACTCGCAGGGCTCAGGGGTGCTCACCCAGCTGATCGCCAAAGAGATCGACGGCAAACCCGTCCAGTCGCGAATAGTGTCCGCGTTGCTGCTCGGAACAAGCCTTCCTGTGCCGCGAGGCAAAGATGTTGGCGGCGCCTTCAAACAGATGCCGCTCTGTCACTCAGCCTCGCAGACTGGATGCGTGATCACTTACGCGTCGTTCCGGTCTAATGTGCCGCCGCCATCCAACAGCCGCTTTGGGAGAGTGTCGGGCGAGAACATGATGTCTGCTTGTACGAACCCGGCGGCGCTGGGAGGTGGAAGCGGCCAGTTGCACTCTTATCTGGCGTCCGCGGGACGCGGCAATGGATCGTCCGCTGAGCCGCGGCCATGGGTCACGCCGGCTCAGCCGGTCACTACGCCGTTTGTGAGCGTCCCCGGTCTGTTGACTGCCGAGTGCGTTTCAAACGAGAAAGGTTCTTATCTGGCTATCACGGTGCATGGCGATCCGGCGGATCCACGCACCGACGAAATCGTTGGAGACGTAGTGGTTGGCGGACAAGTGCAGGCCGATTGGGGTCTGCATCTGATCGACGTCAACCTGGCGATGGGGAACCTCGTCGAGATTGTAGGCCAGCAGTCGAAAGCCTATGTGGCAGCTAACAGGAAAAAGAAGTGAGCCGACGAGAGCGGCGGTACATCGGAGCTAATGGGCTGCGATCTGCTGAACTGGCGCACAAGTCCGCTGACGACGCAGTGCAGTGTCGGTCTTAGCGGATGGAGTCCGTGGATCCGGGGTTCGTGAGCCCTGCTGAGGGGCCGGGCTTCCGAAATGCGACCGACCGGTAGGCAGTCGAAGTAGCCTTGCCGGTCGGCCTCGTCATGTGGTCGCACTAGAATGGGCGTTTTTCAAACTCTTGCCCGCGGGTGCGGTCCGCAGTCGATGGCTTAGAGACGCGGGGCGATCACTTCTTCGATTCCTACCTCATCGAAAATCACGCCCACGCTTGAATTAATTCCATCGCTAGCCATTCGGATTCTCCTCTGTGGCTTCCGTTGCCCATACAGCGTTAGCCTGATCCCCTTCGTTCGACTCCTCGACTAGTACCTGAAGCTTGGTCTCAAATCGAACGCCTGTTAGTAATCTCGGCATGGCAGTCTCCTTTGTCAGTCGTGATCTTTGTCTTGCTTTGGCTTATTGCCTCGGCTTGTCCGCTCGTTTCGCAGATCAGTAGGGCAACGCACGTGCCGCGTCATGACCCTTTTGCGCGATGAGTCATCAGTCCGTAATTTCAGTGACTTAGCCGATTCTGTGTTGGTGAGAGCTTGAGAGCGAAAGTGTGAAGCAGCTACTCACTCCAACTGCGTTCCAGGATAAGCTCGGTTGTTAGCAATAACTTGTGCGGAATGTGTAGCTGCTACACACCTGTGAACCCGCTACACATATCGCATGTTTGAGGTTGGCGAGGATGGCCCTGGGCCGATTGTTGAATGCTGGTGGGAAGGCTACGACGGCGGAGACCAAAGACTTCTGCTTGCGAGCCACGCCACAGTGCGGATGAGTACAACTTAATGCCGCTTCGCGCGGTTCACTTTGGCTTTCAATGTCGCTTAACCTGCGCCGTGGATGAGTCTTGAGGATTACTCGCTGGTTCTCAGCGTATTGCTCGCCAGTGACAGGACGCCAGTGATAAGCAAGACCCCACCGGCCGCCGCGAACATCAGCGTAACATTGAAGTCAGCAATCAGACCCGCGAGTGCCAGAGAAAGCGGCTCGATCACGGAGACCGTAAACATCACCAGCGCCATTACCCGGCCCAGCATATGTGGGTCGGTGCGAGATTGCATCCAGGCCAGTATGATGATGTTAGCCATTCCTCCGCCCAGCCCCACCAGGCCAAAAACGATAGAGGCGGTTAGAACGTCGGGTGAGAACCCCAACAGCATCAAACCAATTCCGAGCAGGAATGAGAGTCCAACAACCAGCTTGCCCCTTCTCTTGGGCGTCTCGATTGAGCCCGCCACGATCATTCCAATCAACGCCCCGGCGCCTAAAGCTGACAATATCGTCGCGAAGGCAATACTGCCCTCCGGAGTCGCTTCGCCGCCTCCGAATCTGGTATTTGCCAGGACTGCAAGCCCGACTCCTGCCGCGCCGACGAACGAAAACTCGACAGCAGTTACGAAGGCAAGCAATACTCGAATAACTGGATCGCGCCACGCGTACTTGAGCCCGTCGCTGATTGAAGCAAGCAATCCTTTTAAACTAGAAGGCTCCGCTTCTATTTCTGATCCGGACACCGTCGAAGGAAGCTGTCGTTCTTCCATCAACCAGACGGTCACCGCCGCGAATACGAAGGTCACCATGTCGATCGCAAACGCTGCGCCGAGGCTCACGCTGTAAAGGACAAAACCGGCCGCTGCCGGTCCGATCAAGCCCATCAGCCGGCTGGTTCCCCTCATCAGAGCGTTGCCCGCGGTAAGCTGATCTTTCTCGATGAGCCTTGGGATGACCGCGAGGAAGGCCGGTTGAAAGAACGCGTCAACCAATCCGAACACCAGCGACAGCACGATTAAATGCCAGAGCCTTGTGAGTCCGAGCAGGACAACCGTAGTGATCAGCGCACTTACGATGGCGCGAACGACATTCGAGATCAACAGGATCGATCGGAGCGATAGACGATCGCTCAATGCGCCGCCCACAAGCTGAAAGGCCGCGCGCGCCCCGCCTCCGACCATCAACACCGTTCCGAGAGCGAGTCCCGACCCGGTTAGTTGCAAGGTGAGCCACGTCACCGCTACCAGGAAAAACTGATCGCCGAACAGTGACACGCTCTGGCCAACGAAAAGCAAACGAAAGTCTCGCTCGGTTAGCGGGCGCCATAGCGGGAATCGGCGCGGGCGTTCAGCGGTTGATTCTTCCAAGCGTTGGACTCCTCATCTGGCGGAATGGGCTGACGAAAGATTCGAGCTTCAAGTTCGCGAGATCGGAGAGTTGCGGAGTCAGAATACAGGCCGCGATGACTTGCTCTTGCAAACCCGAATGGCTTCGACCCACCCGCTCCGACTGAGCAAATTCAGAGCCAGGGGGATCGGATAAGAGACAGGACATTAGCAAAACCCTCTTTTGGTGGTCAATCGCGGAACTGCGAAAGTTGTCTCGATTCGCGCGACTCACCGACCGCGCTTATCCGTCTGCCGTATTAACAAGTGAGCGAGCAGACAACAAACGCGCAGGAGTTGCCTCCGGGACTCCGCGATGCCGTTTCACTTGTGATCGAGCAAGCGCCGGGCTACTGTAACTTTCGGCGGCTGCTGTTTAGTTTGCGGAGGTCTGGATGAGGCCAACCATCGTTTCAATCTCCGGGTTCTCGTCCGATGTGGGCAAGACGACCGTCCTATGCAATCTCCTCCGAATGCTTCCAGGATGGGAAGCGATCAAAGTAACGCGCGGGCATTATCGCTCGTGCGGCAAAAACCCGGATGCCTGCTGCGTGAGCCCGTTGCTCGGCGACCGTCCGTTGGTGATGAGCGGACCGGCCGAAACTCGCGAGCCTGGAAAAGATACCGCGCGGTTCTGGGAAGCAGGAGCGTCGATGGTGCACTGGGTTGTCGCTACTGACGTGCAGATTGAAGAGGGCATCAAGATAGCCCTCGGGCGAGTCGAAGGCGAAGGTGCGCTCCTGGAAGGCGCCAGCTTCCTGAAGCACGTCGAGGCGGATTACTCGATCATGGTGGCAAGTCCTCCGATTCGAGATATCAAATCATCAGCGGTTCGAGTGATGCCGAAGATGAATGTTATTTACGTCAACAGGAGTGAGCCGGACCCGTCGATCGCCGAGCAGCTCATAGGTCGGCTGCGCAGCCGCGGGGCAATCATTTCCGATACGCCAATCTACTTCGAGCGCGACTTGCCGATTGTCGCCGAACAAATAATGGCGATCCACCGGTCTCGCAGTCTCTCAGCGGAATCAGTAGGCACATTGGTTGTTTCAGACCAAGCATAAAACGGACACCTCGCGGATGGGTAGTGGTTCAGTTTGAAAGTGTATCAGCCTGTACGGGCGTCCCTCTGTGGGCGCCCCTCACTACGACGGTTTGGCGCCGCCTTTTTGAGAGGGGCGCCCACGGAGGGACGCCCGTACAAGTCAAACTGAACCACTACTCGCGGATGCGGCGCGTTGCGCTCGCCAGGTCACGCCCTTAGAATTTAACCCTTGTTCAAAAATCCGAACGGAGACACAGAATGACCAAGTCTATCGCGGCGCTGGTGTGCGCCGCGCTGCTCTCGAGCACGAGCGTCGGTGCTCAGGACCTCACTCCTCAGGCTAAACAAATCGCCGAACTCCCTAACGTGAAGCGCGCGTTCGATCACGTCGAAGCCTCCCGCGAGCAGATACTCCGCGAGTGGATAACGCTGACCGAGATCAACGCGCCATCCGGAAAAGAGCACGATCGGGCCGAAGCTGTTCGGCGTTTGCTCGAGTCCTGCAAACTCGACCGAGTCTACTACGACTCGAAGGGAAACTTGATCGCGATACGTAAAGGAACCGGCGGCGCGAAAGCGGTTGTGTTTGACGCGCATCTGGACACCGTCTTTCAAGAAGGTTTGAAAATCAAAGCCGAGATTCGCGACGGAAAGATCTTCGCGCCGGGCATCGGCGACGACACTCGCAACGTCGAAGCGATTCTCGCTTCGATTCGCGCGCTCGACTACGCGGACATTCGAACCAAAGCGGACTTGATGTTTGTTTTCACCGTCGAAGAAGAGACTTCATTCGGCGGCGCGAAATACTTTATCGCGGAGAACAAGGAACGCATCGGCCAGTACGTCGCGTTGGACGGCGGCTACGAAGGGCTGACTTATGGCGGGATCGGGATCAACTGGTACAGGCATCATTTCATCGGTCAGGGCGGTCACACTACATCGAAGACCCCGCCTTACTCGGCCACGCTTCCGGCGGCGCGCGCGATCGAACGGATCTACGGGCTCGAGCTTCCACGAGATCCGGCGGTGCACTTGAACATCGGAATGCTTGGGGGCTCGGAGGTCGTCAACGCCAAAGCTGCCGACGCGTGGTTCACCGTCGACTTGCGCTCGACCGATCAGAAATCGATCGACGACTTCGAGCGCAAGATCGCGGCGATCGTTCAGGAAGAAGCATCGCGTTTTGGGATGACGGCAAAAACGGAAGACGTTGAAGAGAAAGTTCCGGCGGCGCAGATACCTGGCAACCGCGAATCGTTTACGGTGCGGATGGCCGAGGCCGTGCATCGAGCGATGGGCTTCGAGAACGTAACGGTGACCCCGACAGCTTCAAATAATGCGAACATGGCGTTACTGGCTGGACTGACCGCGATGTCGACCGGTTGCGGCCCTTGCGGCGGAGATCATTCGCTCGGCGAGTGGTGCTACATCGAACCGTTTTATAAGGGAGTGAAGAAGCTGATCTTGTTGGAAGTGGCGCTTGCAGGACAGTGAAATGGCCACACGGAAAGTACCACCTAATTCCGAGGCCGGGACCGGGCTGCCAACACGTTGACCGGCGCGCCCGGGCGATTGACACAAACATATCTGTGTGCGCCGTCGAATGAGCCAGCCCAGCAGCGCGCCGTTCACGATGTACTCCCCATCTTCGACTGCACAACCTCGATTCTGTCCCTGGGGTGAGCGGACATATGGTCGTCGAACTCCGACTACAAGGAATGCGCTCTGGTGGAAGCATCGCACGTTTTGGAAGCACCGGAACGCGGGAGCCTCAGTTGATGCCGGTCAAATGCATGAGTTAGTATCCCGCCGAGGATTCAGTCTTGCGAAAGATAGTCGAGTGCATTCCAAACTTCAGCGAGGGTCGACGCGCCGAAGTCATCGACCAGATCGTCGCCGCCATCAAGTCAGTTCCCGGAGCCGTCCTGCTCGATCGCGAGTCCGACGCCGATCACAACCGCTCAGTCGTCACTTTCGTGGCTGAACCCGATCGCGTAGTCGATGCCGCAATCGCCGGCGCCAGGAAGGCCGCTGAGTTGATCGACTTGAACAAGCACTCG
>DATMCM010000484.1:0-2240 GCA_035558335.1 Blastocatellia bacterium
GTCGGTTCAGCTTCAATTCATTCGCTGCAAGGTAGACGTAGAAACAAGCGTGGACGACAGTTCACATGCCGTTTAATTCCTTTATACAGTCCAAAGGCTTCGGAGCCTCTGACGCGATCGATCGTGCGAGCGATTTTACCCGGTTCTTCGCGGACAACGCGAAGTCCGAGTCGCAATGGGCGATTGGCGCGGAAGTCGAACTATTCGGCTTCACCCGCGATGCGCTTCAACGGATCACCCCGACTCAAGTTCAGACAGTCATCGAAGGGTTTGCTCTTCAAATCGTCGATCGGATTGAAGAGAACGGCTACGTGACCGACGCTACGCTCGCGGATGCTCAAGGCGAACAGGTGGGCCGGCTGACGCTCGAACCGGGAGGGCAGATCGAGTTCTCCGGTGCGCAGCGGCAGTCGCTTGCGACTATGGAACGCGAGCTTCAAGGGTTTCTTGATCGACTCTCATCGATTGGTGAAACAAATGGACTCGTCTTCATCGCAACGGGCTTCGATCCGGTGCGAAGCCTGGAAGAACAGTCTTGGATCCCCAAGCGACGCTACGAAATAATGAAGCCGTATCTGAAGACTCGCGGCCGGCGAGCGTGGGATATGATGACACGTACCGCCGCCACACAGGCGAACCTGGACTATCGGGACCTCGAAGACCTGGCCCGAAAGTTTGCCCTTGCGAATCGCCTGGCGCCGATCGTCGCAGCCATCTCGGCCAACTCGCCCTTCCAGGAAGGCAAGCTCTCCGGCTACAAGTCAACGCGGTACGCGGCGTGGCTCGAAACCGATCCGGATCGGACCGGCACGTTTCCGCTCGCGCTGGACGACAGTTTTTCGATCCCGCAATTCATCGACCAGCTCGCTACGGTGCCGATGTTCTTTGTGCGCCGCGACGGCGGGTACATCGACTACAGCGGGCATTCGTTCGGCGAATTCCTCGGCCGGTGTAGCTGCCCTCAGACGCCGATCTTTCAGGACTTCACCGATCATCTGTCGACCATCTTCACCGAAGCTCGCTTGAAGCCGCATATCGAGCAGCGAAGCATGGACTCCGGCTCGCTCCAAATGGCGATGGCAGCGATGGCGTTATGGAAGGGCTTGTTGTACGACGCCGAAGCGCTCGACGGCGGGCTCAGGCTCATGGCGAGAATGACACGCGAAGAGTTTCTGACGCTTCAGGTCGAAGTTGCGCGTCACGGTCTGGAGGCTCGGTTGAACGGAGAAGCGATTATCAAGCAGGCAGAAGCCTCGATCGAGCTTGCCCGTTCGGGCCTCAATCGGATCGCGCCGGACGAAGCGGGCTATCTCGACGCGCTCGAACAGCTCGTCGTGCGCGAGCGGGTCTGCCCTGCAGATATTTTGATCCGCAACTTCAACGGCTCGTGGAATGGCGACATTCGCAAAGTAATCGCGCACACGCGAGTCGGCGGATGATTTACCGGCGGCGAGCTCAACTGACCGTATGGGCTGCCCTCGGTGGCCCCTCCTAACCAACTACAGCGTGACTTCAACCCCTGACAACTCACTCGCGGTCGAGTTTCGCAACGTTAGCCTGAGCGTGGCGGGCGGCAAGAAGCTCGTCGACGACTTGAGCTTCAGCGTCGAGCGTGGCGAGACCCTCGTGTTGTTAGGTCGAAGCGGGTCGGGCAAGACGACCACCTTGAAGCTTATCAACCGGCTTCTCGATCCAACCTCGGGCGAGATTCTGGTTGAAGGGAAGCCAACCCGCGAGTGGGATGCGATTCAGCTTCGGCGGCATATCGGCTATGTGATTCAGGAGAGCGGTTTGTTCCCCCACTTCACCGTCGAGCAGAACATCGAGCTGGTTCCGCGACTCGAACGATGGCCGCAAGCCCGCATGCGCGAGCGAGTGCGCGAGCTGCTCGAACTGGTCAGTCTTGATCCAACCACGTTTGCTTCGCGCTACCCTCGCGAGCTATCCGGAGGTCAGCGCCAGCGAGTAGGCGTTGCGCGCGCGTTGGCCGCAGACCCTCCGATCGTGCTCATGGATGAGCCGTTCGGCGCGCTCGATCCGCTCACCCGGGTAGAGCTTCAGCGCGAGTTCTCGGCGCTGGCGGCCCGTCTCCACAAGACGATCGTGTTTGTGACTCACGATGTTCGCGAAGCGTTCAAGCTTGGAGCGCGTATCGGTCTGTTCAAGGACGGCCGTTTGATCGCTGCCGAAACACCTGCGGAGTTTGCGAAGTCGACCGATGCGGAGGCAAGGGCTTTCGT
>DATMCM010000485.1:0-14494 GCA_035558335.1 Blastocatellia bacterium
CGAGCGAAATACCAGCCGCTGCTCGTCATTTAGCGACAGCGGTTGGAGTACAGACCGGACGAACCGAGTTTGCCACCACCGGGGACCGCGCTGCATGGTTCGCCGCGGTCTCGAAGGACATGGTGACGCATCGCGGCTCGAGCATCGTGGTGGCCGGAGAATCGCAGCCGCCTGTCGTGCACGCGCTTGCGCACGCGATGAATGACGCACTTGGCAATGTCGGGAATACCCTCACATACACCGACCCGGTTGAAGCGAATCCGGTCGATGGTAATGCGTCGCTTCGCGAGCTTGCGGAAGATATGGAAGCGGGCAAGGTCGATCTGCTGTTGATCCTGGGCGGAAATCCCGTATACAACGCGCCGGCCGACTTGGACTTTGCCAAGCGCATGAATAAGGTGAAGCTACGCGTTCATCTGAGTTTGTACAACGACGAGACATCGGAGCTTTGTCATTGGCACGTTCCTGAAGCTCACTACCTCGAAGCCTGGAGCGACGCGCGCGCGTTTGATGGGACGGTCACTATTATCCAGCCGCTGATTGCGCCACTCTACTCAGGCAAGACCGCGCACGAGGTTCTTGCTGCATTCATGAACGAGCCTGAGAAATCCAGCTACGACATAGTTCGAGATTACTGGATGAAACGACATGCTGCGGGCGGACAAACTCCCGCGATCAAGGCCCAATCCGCACCAGCGCAGAAGCCAACTGGCGCAGCGGCTGGAGCCAACGCTCAACCGGTCAGCGCGACGCCAGGAGTTCAAAACGCCGGTAGCGGCTTTGAAGCCTTCTGGCGCAAGTCGTTGCACGACGGCATGGTCGCGGACACCGTGCTGCAAGGAAAGACATTCACACCAACCAGGCAGTCGGCCGATTACAATCCCGCGACGCCCAACCCGGGTATGGAAATAGTGTTTCGAGCTGACCCGACAGTGTACGACGGACGCTTCGCCAATAACGGCTGGCTTCAAGAGCTGCCAAAGCCCCTAAGCAAACTCACCTGGGATAACGCCGCGATCGTCAGCCCCGCCACCGCTGCGCGGCTTGGTCTTGGCAAAGAGGTTAATGGGCTTGCGACAAACCAGATCGGCAGAATCGGCGGCGACATCGTAGCCGATCAAGTCGAGCTCGAGTATCAAGGCCACAAGGTCATCGCGCCGGTCTACATCCTGCCCGGTCAGCCCGACGATTCAGTGACCGTGCATCTGGGCTACGGGCGCACCAAGGTCGGGCGAGTCGGCAATGACGCTGGCTTCAACGCGTATGCGATCCGCACTTCGAGTGCGCCGTGGTTTGCATCGGGGCTTCAAATTACAAAAACCGGTCGCACTTACTCGCTCGCGGCGACGCAGATTCATCATGCGATCGACACCGAAGATCTGAAAGCGCGGGACATCGTTCGCTCGGGCTTGCTTGCCGAGCTGAAGAAGAATCCAACCCTTGCGCCCGAAGGCTCCCACGAAGAGCACGACGCTGGTTCGCTGTTTCCGAAGTGGGATTACAAAGACTACGCATGGGGAATGTCGATCGACATGAGTTCATGCATTGGGTGTTCGGCTTGCGTAGTTGCGTGTCAGGCTGAGAACAACATCCCGGTGGTCGGCAAGGAACAGGTAGCTCGAAGCCGCGAGATGCACTGGCTTCGCATCGACAGCTACTACAAGGGGAGCGAGACCAACCCCGCAACTTACTTCCAACCCGTGCTTTGCCAGCATTGCGAGGACGCCCCTTGCGAGCTGGTTTGTCCAGTTGCAGCAACGGTTCACAGCTCGGAAGGCTTGAACGACATGGTTTACAACCGCTGTGTCGGGACTCGATACTGCTCGAACAACTGTCCGTACAAAGTGCGCCGCTTCAACTTTCTGCTTTATCAGGATTTCTACACGGCGAGCTTGAAGATGATGCGAAACCCGGATGTGTCGGTTCGCAGCCGCGGCGTGATGGAGAAATGTACCTACTGCGTGCAGCGAATCCAGAAGGCAAAGATCGACTCGCAAATTGAGAACCGGCAAGTGCGAGACGGCGAGATCGTGACCGCTTGCGAGGCGGCTTGTCCGACTCAGGCGATCGTGTTTGGAAACATCAACGATCCGGCGAGTCGCGTCTCGAAGCTGAAGAAGGAAGAACGCAACTACAGTCTGCTTGGAGAACTGAACACAAAGCCGCGCACGACTTATCTGGGCACGGTGCGCAACCCGAATCCTGAACTGGAGAACGCGTAACGATGCAGGACGATTCGAAATCGGTCTCACCGGATCAAACGATCAGTCCCCCGTCGGTTCTCGGCAAGGGACTGACGTTCGCGTCGGTGACCGACAAGATCAGCACGATCGCGCTGACCAGGCGTACTCCGATTTGGTGGTTCGTCGGCGCTGGGATCTCGTTTTCGCTCGCGATGTTGTTGTTCTACACGATCGGCTACCTGGTTCTGACCGGCATCGGGATATGGGGCAACAACATCCCGGTGGGGTGGGCTTGGGACATCATAAACTTTGTATGGTGGATCGGCATCGGTCACGCGGGGACTCTGATCTCGGCGATCCTTCTTTTGTTGAGACAGAAGTGGCGAACTTCGATCAACCGCTTTGCCGAAGCGATGACGTTATTCGCGGTCGCAAGCGCCGGACTGTTCCCGCTGCTTCACACCGGCCGTCCGTGGCTTGCGTACTGGATGTTCCCGGTTCCCAACACGATGGGATTGTGGCCGCAGTTTCGAAGCCCGCTGATTTGGGATGTGTTCGCGATTTCCACTTATGCTTCGATTTCGGCTTTGTTCTGGTTTGTTGGACTGATCCCTGACCTGGCGACGCTTCGCGACAAGTCAAAGAACCAGGCAGCAAAGATCATCTACGGGATGCTGGCGATGGGCTGGCGCGGGTCTGCGCGTCACTGGCATCGCTACGAAACGACCACCTTGTTGTTGGCGGGGCTTGCGACTCCTCTTGTGATCTCTGTCCACACTATTGTCAGCTTCGATTTCGCCGTAGGGATCGTTCCTGGTTGGCACGCGACGATCTTCCCGCCGTACTTCGTCGCGGGGGCGATCTACGCCGGCTTTGCGATGGTGTTGTTGCTTGGCATTCCGCTGAGGAAGCTGTACGGACTCGAAGACTTCATCACAATGCGACATCTTCGGAACATGTCCAAGATCATGCTCGCGACAGGATTGATCGTAGCTTACGGCTATATGATGGAGACCTTCACGGCATGGTACAGCGCGAACACTTTCGAAGAATTCATGATAAAGAACCGGTTTTTCGGGCCATACGCACCGCAGTATTGGACGTTGATCTTCTGCAACGTCCTCGCGCCGCAGTTGCTCTGGATAAAACGGTTCCGCCAGTCGATTGCGGCGATCTTCGTGGTATCGCTGATCGTGAGCGTCGGAATGTGGCTTGAGCGATTCATCATCATAGTTGTGAGCTTGCACCGCGACTTTCTGCCCTCGTCGTGGGGAATGTACCAGCAGACGAAATGGGATTGGTCGATGTTCCTGGGCACAATCGGATTGTTTCTTAGTTTGATGTTCTTATTTGTTCGCTTCCTTCCGATGATTTCAATCTTCGAGATCCGAGGAATATTGCCGCAAGCGGAAGTGAAGGAGGGAGCGGAGTGAAGATAGAAGATAGAGGATTGAGGATAGTAGATCGGGGCCGCCTTGCAGCGATTCTCTATCTTCGACTCTCCATCCTCGAAGAGAAGCGGAGGCCGGAATGAAGCAAGCATCGCCCATCTACGGTTTGATGGCGGAGTTTGACGATCCGACGAAGATCGTCGCGGCGGCTCGACGGGCTCACGAGGCTGGCTATCGCAAGCTGGATGCATACAGCCCGTTTCCGATCGAAGAGCTTTGGGAGGCGATCGACTTTCGCAAGAGCAAGCTTCCGCTGATTGTATTGATAGGCGGAATAGTAGGTTGCATCGGTGGCTTCGCCTTGTGCTCCTGGGTGTCTGCCACGGCTTATCCGATGAACGTCGGAGGGAGGCCGCTGTATAGCTGGCCGGCGTTCATCCCGATAACTTTCGAGTGCACGATTCTGGTAGCGGGCTTTGCGGCGGTGTTCGGGATGCTGGCGCTTAACGGTTTGCCGGAGCCTTATCATCCGGTGTTCAACGTGCCTGGCTTTGATCAGGCTACGCGGAATCGATTCTTTCTCTGTATCGAGTCGCGCGACCCGAAGTTTGACCTGAAAGCAACAAGAGAGTTTCTTGAAGGATTGGACGCAGTTCAGGTGAATGATGTCGAGTTCTGAGGTTAACCACAAAGGCACAAAGACACAAAGGGGCGCCGGTTTCCCGTGCTCCCGGTCTTTGTGTCTTTGTGTCTTTGTGGTTTTCCTTGCGATCTTTTCACTCGGCTGTCGGCAGGACATGCACAATCAGCCGAAGTACATACCGCTTCGCCCCATCGATTCTTTCGGCTCGATCAAGGATGGCCGCTCGGCGAGGCCTCTGGTCGAGGGAACCGTCGCGCGAGATCAGCTGCGAGACGACGTGGAGTTCTACACCGGGAAGGTGGCCGGGGCGACATCCTCTACGCCACAGCCACAAGGCTCAGGCCAAGCAACCACGCAAGGCGCCACTCAAACCTATCAAGGCTTTGTCACCGAGTTCCCGGTCGACATCACCGCGGCTGACCTCGATGTCGGACAAGAGCGCTTCAACATCTACTGCTCGGTGTGCCACGGTCTGACCGGAGCCGGCGACGGGATGATAGTGCGCCGCGGCTTCCGGCGTCCGCCTTCCTTCGATGAAGAACGGTTGCGACAAGCGCCGCCCGGATACTTTTTTGATGTGATCACGAACGGCTTCGGCACGATGCCCGAGTACGCCTCGGAGGTTTCTCCCGAGGACCGCTGGAAGATAGTCGCATATATCCGAGCGCTTCAGTTGAGCGCGCGCGCCGCGGTTGCCGACGTTCCTGCGCAAGAGCGTGGCAAGCTTTCGAACGGGGAGAAGGAACACGGGAGGAACCAGGACGGGAAAGCTCAAGGAGAACACCGTTGATGCTGGAGAGTTTCGAGAAGGCCCCTCCGGAAGTCGATCGCTTCCGTCGCAACGCGCTTATCATGGGCGTGGTGGCCCTGGCGTTTTGCATCTTGCCGGCGCTGCTGAGCGCGACCTTGCGCGAGCAATTCTTCCGTTCCTATTTGCTTGCCTTCATGTTCTGGATCGGTATCACGCTCGGATGTTTTGCGATTCTGATGGTGCAACACATGTCCGGGGGCGCGTGGGGATTGGTGATCCGGCGAGTCTTGGAGTCGGCTACCAGGACGTTTCCGCTGTTTGCGTTGCTGTTTCTTCCTATCATTTTGGGCGTGCAATCTTTATACGTCTGGGCTCGCCCAGCGGAGGTCGCGGCAAGCGAAGCGCTCAAGCACAAGAGCCTTTATTTGAACGTCACTTTTTTTGTCGTTCGCGCAGTCTTCTACTTCGTCGTCTGGTTCGTGGTTTCTCGAGCGCTCAACAAGTGGTCGCTCGAGCAGGACAAGACGGGCGAACGCAAATTGACCAGCAAGATGCAAAACCTCTGCGGACCCGGGCTTTTGCTTTACGGGCTGACGGTCACCTTCGCTTCGATCGATTGGGTGATGTCGCTCCAGCCGGAGTGGTTCTCGACTATTTTTGGGATCTTGTTCATGGGCGGGCAAGGGCTTTCGGCGATGGCATTTGTGATAGCGGTGACCGTCTTGCTCGCGTCGCGCAAGCCTATGTCCGAAGTGATTCAGCCGGGCCACCTTCACGACCTGGGCAAGCTAATGCTGGCGTTCCTGATGCTCTGGGCTTACTTCGCATTCTCGCAGTTCCTGATCATCTGGGCGGGCAATCTTCCAGAGGAGACTCCGTGGTACGTCCGCAGGCTTCAGTCATCCTGGAAGTACGTCGGGCTTGCGCTGGTGCTTGTTCACTTCGCGCTGCCGTTCGTGTTGCTCCTCTCGCGCGACCTTAAGCGCAACTCGAGACGACTTGTGACGGTGGCAAGCATCGTTATCGTCATGCGTTTTGTTGATCTGGTTTGGATGATAGTGCCCGAGATTCGAGGCGGCGGCTTTGCCATTCATTGGATGGATCTTGTTATGCCTTTTGGCATCGGAGGCATCTGGCTGTCGGTGTTTCTGCGGCAGTTGGGAAATCGGGCATTATTGCCGATACGTGATCCGGACATCGACGCGGCGTTTAGCCACGCCGGGGGACACTAGGACTCATGGCAGAGAAACATCACAGCGAATCAAGCGCCGGTGCTGAGTCGAGCACGCTCAACGTGAGACCGATCGTCTGGTTTCTGGTTAGCCTAGCCGTCAGCACGGCCATCATTTTTGCGCTTATGACCGGTTTGCTGGACGTGTTCGAGTCAAGGGCCTCGAAAGAAGAGGGCAAACCTTCGCCGCTTGCAAGCGAACGAGATCGTATTGCGCCGGAGCCGCGTCTTCAACTAGCGCCGTCGCGGATCGAACAGGTCGAAGGCAAGGAGAGCCCGGACTTGCAAAACGACAATCCGCTTGCGGAAATGGCGCGGATCCGAAGAGCAGAGAACGAGAAACTCAACAGCTACAGTTGGGTCGATGAGAAGCAGGGCGTGGTGCGCATCCCGATTGATGATGCGAAAAAGCTGTTGTTGAACAAGGGACTCCCGATACGTAAGAAGGTACCGCTGGTACCCAACGCGGCGAGTGCACTGACGGGAGCTGCCGCGACCGAAAGCGCCGGAAGTGCACAGCCAATAGACAAATGAAGGCAAGAGACACAAGCCAATCCAGGTTGCGACGACTGCTCCAACCAATGACGGGTCGGGAAGGGTGGTTTACCCCCGCCGACTCGGTTTTCAAGAACGGCGGAGTGTCAGGTCGAACTAATTGTCGACGCAGACAGGCAGCGGGGGTAAACCACCCTTCCCGACCTGTCATCGCGGCGAGGCCTGAGATAGCTTGGTTTGCGCCCGGTCAGGTGTTGCCCCGTGCTAATCGCCGTTGGTCTCTTCTAATGATGATTGCTGTCTTCTGTCTTTTGCCTTTTGCTTTGCCTGCTTCAATCTTCGCGCAAGCCTGGGGACAAGGACCGCCTCCGATGACCAGTGAGACTACTTCGGACGGCAAACCTCGAATGCTCGAGGGTGTGGGCATAGATCAGAAGCTCGATACGCAGCTTCCGCTCGATCTTGTATTCAAGGACGAAACTGGAGCGCAAGTCCGGCTTGGAGACTTCTTCGGCAAGAGACCGGTCGTGCTTTCGCTCGTCTACTACAACTGCCCGATGCTGTGTAATCAGGTTTTGAACGGCTTGACCGGCTCGATGGACACCGTGTCATTCGACATCGGCAAAGAGTTCGAAGTTGTCACCGTGAGCTTCGACTCGCGCGAGACTCCAGAACTTGCTCGCGCGAAGAAAGAGACTTACATCAAATGGTACAAGCGCCCGGGAGCTAGCGAGGGGTGGCACTTTCTGACCGCCGACAAGCACGCGATCGAGAAACTCACCGATGCGGTCGGCTTTCGGTTTCATTACGATCCCGCAACCGATCAATTCGCACACGCAAGCGGCATCATGCTTGCCACCTCGCAGGGCAAACTTGCTCGTTACTTTTACGGCATCGAGTATGCGCCGCGGGACTTAAAACTCGGGTTGATTGAGGCTTCCGAAAACAAGATCGGCACGCCGGTGGATAAGCTTTTGTTGTACTGCTACCACTATGATCCGGCGGCGGGTAAATACGGACCAGTCGTGATGAACATCATCAGAATTGGTGGAGCGGTAACGGTGCTTGGATTCGCGGCGTTGCTGCTGTGGATGCGACGCAGGACATCGATGCGGCATCGCCTCACCATGGGAGGAGCGCTTTAGAAGATGCAATTGAGCGTGCCATTTTCGCCGGAACAGGCATCCACTTTTTCGGGACGAGTGGACGCGCTGTACGGTTTTCTATGGGCTCTGACCATCCTCTTTGGCGTCCTCATCTCTCTTTTGATTCTTTACTTCGCGGTCAAGTACCGTAGACGCAGCGAGGATGAGATTCCGCGCGCCGTCGAAGGCTCCATGCGTCTTGAAGCCGTTTGGACAATTGTGCCGTTTTTCATTGCGATGGGGATATTCGGTTGGGGAGCGAGCATGTATTACACAATGTATCGCCCGCCCACGGAAGCGCTCGACATCTACGTCGTTGCCAAGCAATGGATGTGGAAGGTTCAGCATTTGGACGGACATCGTGAGATCAACGAACTTCACGTGCCGGTCGGCCGCAAAGTCAGACTGATGATGACGACCGAAGACGTGATACACAGCTTTTTCGTTCCAGCGTTTCGAACCAAGATGGACGTGGTGCCGGGCAAGTACAGCACCGTCTGGTTCGAAGCGACAAAACCGGGCCGCTATCACCTTTTCTGCGCCGAGTACTGCGGCACAAGCCATTCGGGAATGATCGGCTGGATCTACGTGATGGAAGCGCCCGAGTACCAGGACTGGTTGAGCGGCGGCGCGGGCGGCGCGTCGCTGGCGTCGTCGGGTGAGAAGTTGTTTCAGCAACTTGCCTGCAACACTTGTCACAAGACCGACGGAACCGGGCGTGGTCCGGCGCTTGAGGGGCTCTTCGGCAAGGAGGTCAAGCTTCAGGACGGCGGCACAGTCACCGCCGATGAAGCTTACTTGCGCGAGTCGGTCTTGAATCCGCGCGCAAAGGTCGTCGCCGGTTATCAACCGATCATGCCTACGTTTCAGGGCCAGGTGACCGAAGAGCAGTTGCTCGAACTGGCCGCCTATATCAAATCCTTGTCGGCTAACCAGGGGAGTGCTGGACCAGGTGGCTCTGCGATGCCGGCGGGACCAGGCAGGCCGCCGGCTCAACCGGCTCCCAGAGGCGCGCCGCAGAAATAGACCAGGGCTTAATTATGGAAAGCGTCGGGACAGTAGTTCCACCTCGCACTCACTATGTGAACGCAACGTACGGGCTCCGCTCGTGGCTGCTGACGATCGATCATAAGCGTATAGCGCTGCTCTACCTTGGTTCGGTCACGTTCTTCTTTTTCCTGGGTGGGTTGTTCGCGGTGCTTATCCGAATAGAGCTGCTTACGCCAAAGGGCGACATCTTTCAAGCCGAGACCTACAACCGGCTGTTCACCATGCACGGCGTGGTGATGGTCTTTTTCTTTTTGATACCTGCGATCCCCGCGGTGTTGGGCAACTTCCTGGTTCCGTTGATGATCGGGGCCAAAGACCTCGCGTTTCCGAAGCTCAATCTTTTGAGCTGGTACATCTACAATCTGGGCGCGTTGTTTACGGTGGTTGCGATCGTCGCCGGCGGTGTGGATACCGGCTGGACTTTTTACACTCCGTACAGCTCGACATATTCCAACGGCAACGTTGTTCTGACCGGGCTCGGAGTATTCATCACCGGGTTCTCGTCGATACTGACAGGCTTGAACTTCATAGTAACGATTCACACGATGCGAGCCCCGGGGCTGACCTGGTTTCGGCTTCCGCTGTTTATCTGGTCGCATTACGCGACCAGTTTGATCATGATCCTCGGAACGCCGGTCATCGCGATCACGGTCCTGCTGTTGGCGCTCGAGCGCATCGCGCATGTTGGAATCTTCGATCCGG
Organism: Blastocatellia bacterium; assembly: GCA_035558335.1. GTDB lineage: Bacteria > Acidobacteriota > Blastocatellia > UBA7656 > UBA7656 > Onstottus_B. Next base: position 9,592 of record DATMCM010000485.1, read on the forward strand.
CGCTTGGCGGCGACCCGGTGTTATTTCAGCATCTGTTCTGGTTTTACTCGCACCCGGCGGTCTACATCATGGTTCTGCCGGCGATGGGTGTGATAAGCGAGCTGGTTGCAAACATGACCAGGAAGAACGTCTTCGGCTATAAGTTCGTGGCGTTCGCGAGTATGGCGATAGCTGTGTTCGGCTTTCTGGTGTGGGGCCATCACATGTTCGTCAGCACACAGTCGGTGTATGCGGGACTGGTCTTCTCGTTCTTAAGCTATGCGGTCGCGATTCCGTCGGCAGTGAAGGTCTTCAACTGGACGGCCACGTTGTACAAGAGTTCGATCTCGTACAACACGCCGATACTGTATGCGTTCGGTTTTATCGGGTTCTTTATCATCGGGGGAATGACCGGCTTGTTTCTTGCGGCGCTTGGGGTGGATGTGCACGTGCACGACACCTATTTCGTAGTCGCGCACTTCCATTACATCATGGTAGGCGGAACGATCATGGGATTCCTGGGCGGGTTGCACTACTGGTGGCCGAAGATCACGGGTCGGATGTATCCGGAGGGATGGGCGCGATTCGCCGCCCTGGTCATCTTTGTGGGTTTCAATCTGACTTTTTTCCCGCAGTTCCTTGCCGGTTATATGGGCATGCCACGAAGGTACTATGCTTACCCGGACGAGTTCCAGGTGTTGAATGTGATGTCGACGTCGGGTGCGTCGATTCTTGGAGTGGGGTATCTGATACCGATGGTTTACCTCCTGTGGTCCATGAGGTACGGGCCTGTCGCGCCGGCGAATCCGTGGGGCGCATTCGGTTTGGAGTGGAGAACTTCGTCACCGCCGCCGACCGAGAACTTTTTGGAGACGCCGGTGGTGACGTGGGAAGCTTACGATTTCAATCCCGACGAAGAACGAGAGTTGATCGATATCACCAGGCACTAGGAGGAGAAAGTGCTGAGTCCTGAGTCCTGAGTTCTGAGAGGGAATGTGCAGCTCAGGACTCAGCACTCAGGACTCAGCACTCAGCAAACATGGCAGAGAGTCACACAGCACATCCGATTGGGCTTGCGCACCACTTCGACAACATGGAGCAACAGCGCGAAGCCGGCACGCTGGGGATGTGGGCGTTTTTGATCACCGAAATCATGTTCTTCGGGGATTGTTCCTCTCATACATTCTCTACCGCACGAAGTTTCCCGATTCATTTGCCGCTGCCAGCTCCCACCTCGACTGGAAGCTCGGCGCATTCAACACCGCGGTTCTGATCTTTAGCAGCTTAACGATGGCGCTGGCAGTCTACTACTCGCAAGTCGGCGACCGGAGGAAACTGCTAGGCTTTTTAGTCCTGACAATAATCCTGGGCCTGACATTTCTTGTTGTGAAAGCGATCGAGTATCACGAGAAGTATGTCACGCACCATGTCCCCGGCCCGTTCTTCGGGTTCAAGTGGGACGAACCTGCCGGCGATCCGAGACAGGCTGAGATGTTTTACTACATTTACTTTGCGATGACCGGGGTGCACGCGCTTCACATGGTCATCGGCATCGGGATAATGCTGGTGCTAGTGCTGATGGCGAAGCGGGGCCGCTTTACTCCCGAGTATCACTCGCCAGTAGAGATTTCAGGCTTGTATTGGCACTTCGTGGATATTGTTTGGATTTTCCTTTTCCCATTGCTTTACCTGTTAGGAGCGCACATACATTCTCACTGAGAGGGCCGAGATGTCAGAGCACGTGGTCTCAAAGAAAACATATTTTCTGATCTTCGGAGCGTTGATGGTCCTCACTACGCTCACGGTATTCATCGCTAATTTTGACCTGGGGCCGTTGAACGTGATCGTGGCGCTCTCGATCGCGGTCTTGAAGGCCACGCTTGTCGTGCTCTATTTCATGCACGTGCGGTACAGCTCGAAGCTGACTTGGGTGTTTGTTGGAGCAGGATTTTTCTGGCTGGCGATACTGATTGCCTTCACGTTCAGCGACTTTGCGACGCGGAGCTGGGTCGTGATCGCAAAATGATTCTAAGCGAAAAGGAGGAGGAGTTCTTATGATCAGACAGCTGGTATGGACGGCGACGGTTTTGGTTGTCGCCGGTCTGGTCGCGCAAGCGCGTGACCAGGGACGCCGCGTTGTGATTTACGACGGCGTAACGACGCAAGTGGCTGCGATGGCGGACCAAACAACAAAGGATTTGTGGGTGACGATGGCGGACCTCAAGCGAGCCACTGGCTTCGTCGTCAAACCCCAGGGCGTCTGCCGCGAACAGCTTTGCTTTCCCCTTCCAAAGGACCGCAAGGCCGAGTTCGTCTCAAAGCAAGGGCGAATTACTTCGTTCAATCTCACGGCATTTGCGCGGCTGATCAAGCAGCCGGTTGCCGCAGACGAGAAGAACGCCGTTTGGTACTTCGGGCCGCGTCCAGACGTGCGCGACAGCTACATTTCTTCGCTGGACGCTCCGAACTTCACGCTTCCGGACGCGAATGGAAAACTGAATTCGCTCTCGGACTTCAAAGGCAAGAAGCTGCTTCTGGTCACCTGGGCTTCGTGGTGAGGCTGCCGGTTCGATTTGCCAGGATGGCAAAGCTTTTTTCACGACTTGAAGGACAAGAACTTCATGATCGTCTCGATTGCCGAGGACACCGGCGGAGTCAAAGACGCCGGTCCCTGGATCGCAGCAGCAAAGCCTGAATACACCGCGCTCATCGACGACAAACACCTCGTCACACACCTCTACAACATGGTCAATGTCCCGACCGCGGTCTGGATCAACGAGCAAGGACGCATCGTTCGACCCAACGAAGTCGCTTACGTCGATAACCGCTACAAGGCCATGCACGGAATCGACGCTGCGCCGTATCTGGACGCGATTCGCGACTGGGTCGCCAACGGCGATCGGAGCGAATACGTCATGACCGAGGCGCAACTGCAGGATCGTTTGAAGCCGCAGAGCCCGGATCGCGCAATGGCCGATGCCGAATTCGCGTTGGGCGAGTACTTGTACAAGCAGGGGAACGGCTCTGATGCGATTCCGCACTTCAAGGAAGCGCAACGCCTGGCGCCGGACAACTGGAACTATAAGCGGCAGGCGTGGGCGCTCTCGGATGCGGAGCGCGACTACGGCACAAGCTTCATGAAAGAAGTGCAAAAGCTCGGCGGCAAGCCCTATTATGAGCCGCGAAAGCTTCCGAACAAAAAGTAGGAGTTGGCACTGTTTTGAGGACGGGTGGAGCCTTCCTGGAAGGCCACCCGTCCTTTGAGCTGAAAGATACGGCCGCCCGCCAAAATTGCTGTGGGATCCCACAGTTGCCAATGCAGGTTAAAGCCTCAACAAATGCGAGTTCCAACCTGTGACTGACACCCCCTCTGATTTAGACTGCGCGAGTAAAGACGGTTATCCCAAGAGAGAGCGGGGATAACTCGGTCCGAGAACTACTACGACCAGCGTCCGGGCGTGAGCCGAGACGGCACCCGCGACGCGAGCTAAATTTGAAACTCTGCAACCGCCCGGTGGTGGCGGAACCCTGGCCACCGTGATATGGCGACGCCGGCTGCGGCTACAGCCCTATGGCTGAAGTTCGCGTGGACGTCAACGTACACGTTCAAGTTTAGAAGGAGATTTATGTCACAGTCGTCGATTTCACACTCCCGTTCAGTTTTGGTGTTCGTTATTGCACTATCCCTGATCCTTACCGCAGCGAGCTTGACCGCGCCTTTCGCGTCCGTCTCGCGCGCCTCAACGCCCGAGTTAAGAAACAAATCCAGGAAGGCTGAGAATGCGAAAACGAGCGCCGCGCCCGACAAAATCGGAAGGCCTATTCTGTGGGGAGAACCCGGCGAGGTCCCGAAGCTTGACCTCTATCTGGGCATCGGCAGCGAGCAAGGAATGCCGAAGCCACCTTTTCAGTTTAAGAAAGAAGATACGACCGGCACCAATCCCAAGATTAAAGTGATTGACGCGAACGGCGTGAAATGGAACATCAAGTTTGATGAAGAGGTGCACGCCGAGGTCGCGGCAAGCCGCCTGGTATGGGCTTGTGGCTACAAGGTGGAGGAGAGTTATTTCGTTCCCTCCGGGCATGTCAATGGAGTGACCGGACTGGGCCGCGCTAGAAAGTTCATCAAGGCTGACGGCTCTTTCAAGGACGGGATGTTCGAGAAGCGACCGAACGACGTGGCCCGGCGCAAAGATCCGTGGTCGTGGAGTTCCAATCCGTTCACCGGCACTAAGGAGTTGTCCGGGTTGATTATGCTCAACGCGCTGGTCAACAACTGGGATTCAAAGCAATCAAACAACGCGATCTTTGGCAAGTACGATCACGACGGCAGCGTCGTCGAGTGGTATGCGGTCGCGGACTGGGGCGGATCGTTTGGAAAGATGGGCTCACTCTTTTCGCATTCGAAATGGCGCCTGGACGATTTCGCGAAGCAGCGGTTCATAAGCGAGGTGAGCAATAACACAGTGAAGCTGAATTACTCGGGCAAGATGTCGGTTGGGCACAGCGTGCCACTGGAACACGCGCGGTGGTTCGCGGGCATCGTTGGCCAACTGACTGACACACAGCTTCAGGACGCTTTCAGGGCAGCAGGAGCTTCGCAGGCTGAAGTCGCCGGCTTTGCCAGCGTGGTGCGCCGGAAAATCGACGAACTGAAATCTGCGGTGGGACGCTAGAAACTGGTTCGGCGAGCGAAGTAAACTCCGCGATCAGTGACGAGTTCGTGAGAAGATCTGAGGAGCACGGGAGGTCAACTCGGAAGCCGCTCTTCTCAGGTTAGACAGGGCTGGGGCCTCGGGTCCCAGCCCTGAACCTTTTGCTGCGTGTTTCTATCGATAGGTAACCGCTACCCGGCCCGGCCATTTGTGATCGTCGTGGCTATCGATAGATAGCTGCTACGCGGTCCGGCCATTTGCGATCTTCG
>DATMCM010000486.1:0-10128 GCA_035558335.1 Blastocatellia bacterium
TTCATGCCGCCTCGTCACCCGCGATGGACTTTCAACTCGACGGGTTAAGAAAAGTGGATTAAGACGGCTTCAGAATGCGTCTATAGACTATGGGAGGATTAAGGAATAAAAACTCCTCACGAGCCAATGGGTTCGGAACCGCGCACCCCGGGTCAGTAGTCAAGGACACGATTGTTAGTGGATTGAGAAGTCATCAGACCAACCGCCTTAGCCCGCAGTTCCTCTCCTGACACCCTCAGAATCCAAGTCGGATTTGCTGGACTATTTGGGGCCATTCCCCAGTTGGCCAGATGAACATTGCCTCTGCAAGGCGTTCGTAGTGAAAGGAGATCGAAGATGAAAGGCAACACCTCGTGGAAAAGACACACGGTCGCAGTCGGCCTCGGCGTCGCTCTTCTGGGTATGAGTGTTTATCCTGCAGTCAGCGAAGTGACTGCCGCTGGCGGGATGGCTCAGTCAGAATTGTCCAGCGGCCCCAGCAAAGTGACGATGCGAGAACTGAATACCGTGGATAGCTGCGACGCTCGCATTCATGCTAGCGCAGAATTGTTCCACCCGGGCACCAGCGACGTAAACGCGAGTTGGACTTCAACCGGCGAGCTCAACATAGGCCGATACGATCACACGGCGACGCTGCTACCCGATGGAAAGGTCCTGGTGGCCGGGGGGAGGGGATCAGAGACCTGCTTCAAGCCCACCAGCAGCGCAGAGCTCTACGACCCGGTTAGCAGCACGTGGTCGCCCACCGGCAGCCTCAATACCGCCCGCGCCGGTCACACAGCTACGCTGCTACAGAACGGCTTGGTGCTGGTTGCTGGCCCTCTCAACAGCGCGGAGTTATACGACCCGGCCACAGGAACCTGGCGTCCTACTGCGAATTTCAAAAAAATCCAGAGTTTGGACAGTTCCGACGCGCCACTGCTCCAAACCGGCAAGGTCTTAGTTGTCGGAGGTGCCGCGGAGCTATATGACCCGGAAACCGAGATCTGGAGCAGCACCAGCCCTCCCACGGGTTATTGGGACCTTAAACTGGCACTTCTCCCTGACGGCAAGGTCTTGGGTTTTGGGTGGGATTGGGATTACGCCGTTGCGGAATTGTACGACCCGGCCACACAACACTGGGGTTCTGCCGGTGTTAATTATGAACTAGTTCCAGTCACAATGACACCTCTGCCAAATGGCAAGGTCCTGGTCATGGGGATCACGGGTGGCAATTGGCCCCCCCCGAGAAGCGGTTGCAGCAATTTATGACACAAGCACCGGTAAGTGGAGTACCGCCCCCACGCTCACATTTGGTGCTCCGGAGACCGGAGGGTGGAGGGCAACGCTTCAGGCCGATGGTCAGGTTCTGGTCTCTGGTATCAACGGTGCGGCGTTATTCGACGCGATGACGGAAACCTGGAGCCTTACAGGCCAGCCCGCTGTCCCCCGTCAACGTCACACGGCAACACTGCTCCCAAACGGCGCAACCCTGATCGCCGGGGGAATAGATAACGGCCTAATGAGCCCGCCGTGGATTTCGTCTGTTCTGGTATTAAAGGGGAGCCGACTCGTATCAACCATCGTCGCGGGGACAAAGGCGAAGAAGTTGTCGCTGGTTGTCTCAGGCGTGGACTTTGATTCCAGGGCCGAACTATTGGTTAATGGCGAGGCGCTCGAATTTGTGAGGGCCCCCCAACCCCAATTTGAGGGCGGTACCACGCTAGTGGGCCGATTTACTAAACCAATGGTGAGTACGCCCGGGGAGCTTTCCATTCAGGCGCGTAACTCAAGTGGTAAAATCTCGAATACGGTCACCGTGGTGGTGGTTGCGCGTCAATCACCGTAAGGAGAACAAATTGCTGTGCGCGATTGTCGCTTACGGTCCAAGGACCTCCGACAGAGGGAAGGCCTGGCTGTCGCCGTCCGTCGACGTCGCGGACATCTACGACGAATTTAGTTTCGGACAGAAGTCACCCCGGGCGGTCAGGGACTTTCTGGGCTTCGCAAAGAACATGTGGAAGCGGCCGATCAAGTACGTGCTCCTGGTTGGAGATGCGAGCGTCGACGCGAAGAACTATCTCGGGCTCGGCGACTTCGATCTTGTGCCGACGCGATTGATCGACACGATCTTCATGGAAACAGCAAGCGATGATTGGCTCGCCGACTTCGACGGCGACGGCATAGCAGAACTAGCCATCGGCCGTTTGCCCGCTCGCGACGTAAGCGAAGCTCGACTGTTGATCGGCAAGATCCTTTCCTACGAGCAGTCGCGAGCGGCGGAAGAAACACTGCTCGTGTCGGACCGTAACGACGGATTGTTCCCAGAATCGCACCAGGTCATGAATCAGGAGTTCTATCGACAAGTGTTCGGTGCGCACGCGAGACTGGGGGATGCCGCGATCAAAGCCAGGGCTGCAACGTCTGACGCAGACGCTCGCCGGACGTGGGTTCTGCTCGGAGATCCTACGATGAAGGTGAAATAAGCCAGTCGACCGGGGCCGCGTAGCGGTCGCCTATCGATAGCACGGCGACAATTCGTGTGAGCCGGGCCGCATAGCGGCTACCTGAATGTCCGGCGCAGTGATGCAAATTGGGTGGTGCTCGTCGGAAACCTGTCCATCGAGAGGTAACCGCTATGCGGCCCGGCTGACGCTCGTTGTCGGTTCTAGCGATAGGCGACCGCTACGCGGCCCGGTCGCGCCGATCGCGGATGCGATCCGCCAATGCGAAGATTGACGCGCGCCGCCACCCCGGCATTGACTCGCCAGTCACGCCGGCATAGGCTGGACTCTTTGATCCAGCCTGCAAGACTCGACGCCGACGTCACGGCATACACACAAGGAGTTCTCGATGTCGTCTAGACCGTTCAAGATACTGAAGCGCTGCCTCGTTGGTTTATTTCTCGGGAGCTGCGCATTAAGCATTGCGATGTCGCACCCCGTCGCCGGCAAAGTCGATTTCCGCCGGGATGTTCAGCCGCTGCTGAAGCAATACTGCATTGAGTGTCACGGGCCATCACAGCAAATGCATGGCTTTCGGCTGGACCGGCGGCGTGATGCGATGAGGGGCGGTACCGTAATTGTGATCACTCCGGGCAACAGCGCCGGCAGCAGGCTCTACCAAAAACTGAATGGCAGCGAATACGGGCCACAGATGCCGCCTACCGGTCCCCTCAGCCAGGAGCAGATCAATACCATCGGAGCCTGGATCGACCAGGGAGCCGAATGGCCGGATGATCTTGCCGGAGAAACGGCTCCGCCTCCTCCCGACCCGAAGGCCGCGCCAATCATGGAGGCTCTGCGCTCCGGGGACACCAGAACTTTTGAGAAGCTGGCGCGCGAAGATCCGAAAGCCGGAAGTCTTAAAGGCGCCGGCGGTACTACTCCTCTTATGCAAGCGGTACTGTACGGGGATGCCCAATCAGTCCGGCTTCTTCTGGACAATGGCGCGAATCCAAATATCAAAAATGAAGTGGGCGCGACGGCTCTGATGTGGGCGGTGGGCGAGCCCGAGAAAGCCCGGCTGCTGCTCGAGCATGGTGCTGATGTGAATGCGCGCTCGGACGATGGCCGAACGCCGCTGCTCATCGCGACGGGCCAGCGTGATTCGCTTGAGATTGTGAAACTGCTGCTCGGTCGCGGCGCGAGTCTCTCCACAAAATCTCCCAGCACCGTAGGTTATGCCACTCCGTTGTCTGAAGCGGCGGGAATCGGCGATGACGCGCTTCTGCGAATGCTTATCGAGGGCGGAGCGGACGTGAAAGGCGCCGGACGTCAGGCGCTTGCGAGCGCGCACCGGGCAAAGTGCACCAAGTGTCTAGAGATCCTGTTAGAGCACGCCGATCGACAGACTGCGAGCATCGCCGCGGTACTTTTCGCCACTCCGGGTGGTGACGCGAGCGCGGTCAAAGCCCTACTCGATAGAGGAGCCGATGCCAACGCTCGAGATCCACACGGCAATACGCTTCTCGCTCTGGCGGCAAATTCCGACGCGATTCCGGTGGAAACCGTCAAATCTTTGATTGAACGAGGAGCGGACCTGAACGCGAAAGACGCGGACGGAAGAACCGCTCTCGACTGCGCGAAACTGAGGGGTTCGACGGCCGTCGTCGACCTTTTGATCAAGGCCGGTGCGAAAGAAGGCGGGTCTCCGGCGGCTTTTGTTCGAGGTCCCAAGCCGGCCGGCTCGGTTCGAGCGGCGCTTGACAGGAGCATTCCGCTGCTACAGAAAACCGATTCAGTTTTTACTCAGAAGGCTGGCTGTGTTTCCTGCCATCACAACACCCTCACCTCTATTACAGTCGCGGCTGCGCGCGAGCACGGCTTTTCGGTTAACGAGCAGATTTCGCGCACTCAAACGAACAAGATTGGGCATTACCTCGAGACCTGGCGCGAGCGCGTTTTGCAAGGCGTTGGGATTCCAGGCGAGTCCAACACTATCAGTAGCATGTTGCTCGGCCTGGCGGCTCAGGATTACCCACCCGACGCCGCTACCGATGCGATGGCGCGATTCGTGCAGTCCCGGCAATGGCCGGATGGGCGATGGCGAAACTTTTCATATCGACCGCCTCTTGAATCCAACGAAATATCAGTCACCGCAACGTCGCTAAGAGCGCTTCAGGTTTATAGACCAAAGGCGCTGCGCGCGAAATATGAAATGTCGGTGAAACGCGCCACGGATTGGCTGATGAAAGCACAACCACAAACGACGGACGAGCGCGTGTTCCAGCTTCTCGGGCTCGTCTGGGCTCACGTGAGCCCCAACGATGATGTCATCAGAAAGGCTGTGCGCGAGCTCCTGGCAGAGCAGCGATCAGACGGCGGGTGGGCTCAGCTTCCCTCATTAGCCAGCGACGCTTACGCGACGGGTCAGGCCCTGGTGGCATTGAAAGAGGCCGGCGCTATTTCGGTGACTGACGTCTCGTACAAGAGAGGGATCGAGTATCTTCTGAAAACACAATTCGAAGACGGTTCGTGGTACGTAAGGAGCCGCGCAACTCCACTTCAACCATTCTTCGAGAGCGGGTTTCCTTACGGGCATGACCAGTGGATCTCCGCCGCAGCAACCAATTGGGCGGCTCAAGCACTTGCACTAACCGGCCCGTCAGTGACTGCTGGAAAGTAAGAGCTTGGAGTTCGGTCCTTAGGCAGGTATCGCATCGTAAAAGACAAAGAACCAGGTTAACACCTGAACTCCAATCTTAGGCTTTCCGCTCGCACATCGAGCTCCCCCTTCGAAGGTGTCATAATTATAAATTCTCCGCGTTGCCTCGGCGTCTCAGCGTCTCTGCGGTTAGTAGACGCCCCGACACCGACTAACCGCAGAGACACATCAGAGACGCCGAGGTTGCGCAGAGAAAAGACTCGAATTAGGACACCACTCTTCCTGCCGTAAACTTTTTTTGTCTCCGCGCGTGTAGTAGCATTGTTCATTCGATAGACCAACTTATCACCAACCAGGAGCGATCGTGACTCAGACGTATATCAGAGACGTGTCCAAGCACGCCGGAGAAGAGATAACCATCAAGGGCTGGCTCTATAACCTGAGATCCAGCGGCAAGCTGATCTTCCCTCAAATACGAGACGGCTCGGGAATCATTCAGGGAGTGGTCTTCAAGAAGAACGTGCCCGAGCAGGTGTGGAACGATTTCGAGAAGCTCACTCAGGAATCGTCGCTCATCGTGACCGGTTCGGTGCGCGCAGATGAGCGCGCGCCCGGCGGCTACGAGCTTGATGTGACCGGCGTCGAGGTCCTGCAGGTTGCCGAAGCTTTTCCAATTACGCCGAAAGAACACGGAGTCGAGTTCCTGATGGACAATCGGCATCTCTGGCTTCGCTCGAAGCGCCAGCACGCGATCCTGAGCGTGCGCGCCGAAGTCATCCGAGCGGTTCGCGATTTCTTCGACTCGAACGGCTTCCTGCTGATGGACACACCGATCTTCACGCCGGCCGCCTGCGAAGGCACAACCAATCTGTTCGAAGTCGATTACTTCGAGGACGCGAAGGCGTACCTGACTCAATCCGGGCAGCTTTACAACGAAGCAACTGCCGCAGCGTTTGGCAAGGTGTACTGCTTCGGCCCGACGTTTCGCGCCGAGAAGTCAAAGACTCGCCGGCACTTGACTGAATTCTGGATGGTCGAGCCCGAAGTCGCGTACGCCGAACTCGATGACATCATGAATCTAGCCGAGGATTTCATCGCGTTCGTCGTGCATCGAGTGCTCGAGAACCGGCGAAAAGAACTTGCGGAGCTTGAACGCGATGTGTCGAAGCTTGAAGCGATTCAGACGCCGTTTCCGCGGCTGCAATATGACGACGCGGTGAAGATGCTGCAAGAGGGTCATGCGAAAGGCGAGCTCGAGAACCCATTCGAGTGGGGCGGCGATTTCGGCGCGCCCGACGAGACTTACTTGTCGAGCAAGTACGACCGGCCGGTTATGGTGCACCGCTACCCGGCGGCCGTCAAAGCGTTTTACATGCAGCCCGATCCCCAACGGCCCGATCTGGCGATGTGCGTCGACGTGCTTGCGCCCGAAGGCTACGGAGAAGTGATCGGCGGCGGACAACGCGCAAGCGATTTGGATTTTCTGTTGAAGCAGATTCACTCCCACGGATTGCCCGAAGAAGCCTTCGACTGGTATCTCGATCTTCGCAAGTACGGCACGTTTCCGCACGGCGGGTTTGGGATGGGGATCGAGCGCTGCACGGCGTGGCTCTGCGGAATCGAGCACATCCGCGAGACGATTCCCTTCCCGCGAATGCTTCATCGTCTGAAACCGTAGCAGTTGTCAGTTGCCAGTTGTTAGTTGCCAGTGGTGGTCGGTGGTTAGTGGTCGGTGTTAGTCGTCAGTTGGCGGTTAAATCGTATGGACTTTCGGGTAGTGTCCTGAATCTGTGTTGCCAGGTGAATTGACCACGATTGGGCGGGTTAGACGGATTCTCACAGATCCAGATCCGCGCAAATCCGTCTAATCCGCCCAATCCGTGGTCCATCGAACTTCAGTCGTGGGCTTCTTTGAAAGAGTTTCGAAACAGAGTATCAGCCCAGTCGAACCGCGGGCCGAGAGCTGAGGTCGCCTGTGACAGACATATTGGAAGCACGAAACCGGATAACAGTCTTCGGCGGATCGCGCTGCGGTGCCGATTCTTCGGAATACGGAGAAGCGCTGAAACTTGGGCGGCTGCTCGTTGAAGCTGGCTTCGAGGTCGCTTCAGGCGGCTACTACGGCGTGATGGAAGCCATCAGTCGAGGCGCGCACGAAGCCGGCGGTCACGTCATCGGAGTGACTATGAACCAGTTTAAAGCCGCGCCGAATTCCTATCTGAAGAAGATAGAGCCGAGCGCGGATTTCTACGCGCGGCTCCAAACCCTGATTCGCGAATCAGCCGGCTACATCGCGCTACGAGGCGGAATGGGAACGGTCACCGAAGTTTCACTAGTTTGGAACCAGCTAGTGATGAACGTCATCCCGCCCCGGCCTTTGATTCTCCTCGGAGAGGGCTGGCCTCGCGCAATGGAGTGCTTACGTGAGCATCTGGTCATCTCCGATGCAGATATGAAACACCTATCGTTTGCGACCAACGCGGAAGACGCAGTCGCGCTCTTAAAGGCTCGACAATCGGATGACTAAGTGCGGCTCCTCGGAACATGCGGTTCCGAGTGCGAATTATTTCTCCAATACCTTTCGCCTTGCGGTTAACAAGAAACCGATAATCACCGGCCCAGAAATTCCAAGCACTGATAGATCTTACGAGCTTGAAGTCAGCGCTCGCTAGAATATGACTATTCTTGCAATTTGATTGCGACGAGCAACCCGCTGGACGTCCACACCAAGTCTTGGCATCATAATAGTGTTAGTCCCGTTGGTTAGATAACGAACAACTAAAGAAAACGAAGCGAACGCGGAATAAGGGTGGGCGTGCTGAAGTAGACTGGCCTCTCAGAGAAGCAGTTCACATCCCGTCGTCCCAAATTCAAACGCATAACATTAACTGAGCCGGTGCGTCCGGCCATAGCCAGAGGAATGCCTATGAAGCTAGGTCTGTCCGTTGCCCCAAGCTCAGAAACCAAACCGTCGAAGTCTCTAACAGTTAAGAAGTTTTTCTCCACTCTTCTCACAACTCTCGCGCTGGCAGGCGCGACGATGCTGTTCAACTCAGCCTGCTATAAACCCTTCGCAGAGCCCTTGGTTTCAGCATCTGAGACCGAATGCCTGAATGCTATCAATCCAATACCGCCTGGACTGAGTCGTTCGCGTGGCGCCTTCAATAAAGCGATAAACATGCTTGCGGATGGTGCGGCAGGGGACGCGCGCCTCGCCCATTATTACAACCGAGTTGCTAAGCGCGTGAGCCGCGTCGCCATTACCGGTGAGAATAACTCCGCCGACGCCGTTGCCGTTCGCAACATTACTCCTCGCTTCAGCGACGCTACGAGGGACGTGGCAAAAAGACAAACAATCGCCCGAACGCAGCCCATTTCTGAAGCCTTAGTCAGTCTTCAGCCAACCGGGTCACGGCAGCGATACACAGTCGGGGACATGCCTTTTGATACCAACGCCGCAATTGAGCATTGGATGAATTATTACGGCGCGACTTCTATCGGCCGCCGGACTATGACTATCGGCATAGAGCGGAGTAATCCTTATCTCGAAATGGCGCGTGCTGAATTTCGAAGTGCGGGTATTCCTGAAGACCTGGTTTGGATTGCGTTTGTAGAAAGTGTTTGGAATCCGAGAGCGGTTTCGCCCGCAGCCGCGGGTGGCATTTGGCAGTTCATTCCGTCGACGGCCACCGACTATGGGCTCACCGTCAAGACCGGAAACGACGAGCGCGCAGACCCACTGAAGCAGACCCGAGTAGCAGCAACTTACCTTCGCGATCTGTACACGATATTCGGGGATTGGGCACTCGCAATGGCGGCCTACAACTCCGGAGAGCCGCGAGTGATGGGTGCCATCGTAAAAAATGGCCGCGCGAACTTCTGGGACCTCTGCGATAAGGAGCTATTACCCAAAGAAACGCGCGACTACGTCCCGAAAATTCTGGCTGCCATTAGAGTCGCAAGTCAGGCCGAAAGCTATGGGCTCATGCCTCAAGCCGATGCAGTAGGCTCTGCCGGCAGCTAAAATCGCAGCCCGAAAGTGGACTTCGAGACGTAAACTCGGGATCGCTATTTTCGCGGCATCACCGCCCGACGCGGCGCTGCACTCCGCAGGAGTGCCATGTTTATAGACCAGCGAGCCACAAGGCGCCGCACTCCGCCAGGAGTGCAATGTGCCAATTCGCAATAACATATCACCCCGACGGGGTGAGCAGCACCCGTCGCATTCCCATCTATAACCATGCAACTCCTGGCGGAGTTGGGGACACGAGATCGCAAACGTCTGCCACCAACGAGCCTTGAATGACTGATCCAGGTCCCACGAGCCTTGAATGCCTGATCCAAGTCCCATTTCTAATCACACCCCGCCCCGAGTCACGATCGATCGCTCAGTTGCCACTCGAACTGGGGAATGGGAGAATGTCATCGCGTCCGATGACGAAGTGACTCGCGCGTTTTGCTCGGATTTGTCAGAGACTTTATGAGTAAAAAGGCCAGGATTATTGGAGTGCCGATGGACCTGGGCGCCGGCCGGCGCGGCGTCGATATGGGTCCGTCTGCAATCCGGATCGCCGGCATCAATCAGGCGATAGCTTTGCTTGGCTATGAAATATCCGACGCCGGCAATGTTCACGTTCACCCGGCCGAGGCGATCGAACGGACCAGCCCGCGCGCGCACTTTTTGCCACAGATCGCCGAAGCAGCGGAAGAACTCGCGGTGATGGTTGAAGCCTCGCTCGACGAAGGCGCCCTTCCGGTCATACTGGGGGGCGATCACTCGATCGCGATCGGCAGCGTCGCCGGCGTCGCAAGCTTCTATCGAAAACGACAGCACAAGATCGGGATTATCTGGCTTGATGCGCACACCGATGTGAACACGCCCGAGACCTCGCCGTCGGGTAACATTCACGGGATGCCGCTCGCGGCGCTACTGGGACACGGCGCTCGCGAGCTCACTCACGTAGCCGGATTTGCGCCAAAGGTTCTGCCGGAAAACGTCGCGGTGATCGGCGCGCGCAGCATCGATCCCGGCGAGCGCGAGTT
>DATMCM010000487.1:0-3364 GCA_035558335.1 Blastocatellia bacterium
CTCGGAAAGAAACCCGACCTTTCGAAACAGCGAACGCCGCAGCAGCTCGCGCCAGTACTTCTTGTCTCGTTCTTCGAGCCTTCGCGACCCGGTGAAGATCAGCGCAAGCCGCTCTTTGTTGTCCATCAGACCCGCGAGGAACGTGAATAACTCCGATGAGAGCTTGCCTTCATCGACCTTGCCCTCCATCAATTCATACTCGTCCATCAGGATCAGAAGCGTTCGATCGCCAAGCGCCTGAAGCACCTCGTCGAGGAAGTCTAGAAACAGCGGGTAGGGATTTCCGCTTCCAAAGCGCGGCACAGCCGGCGGTTGAACGGCTAGCGCCACGCGCTTGAGACCGGCCGGCGAAGCAGCGACCGCTGGTTCGCCCATCGCTTCGCCGGTCGCGTTGCCGCCTGCTTCATCCCCCGCAAGCTGTCGATTGTCAGCCCGAGTTACCGCTTCAGCGATCAGCCGGGTCATTCGTAGAAACAGCTCCGCGTCCGAAGTAACCACCATCTCTTGAAGGTCCACAAACACTGGGACGAATCGTTCGCCGAGGCGCCCGTTCAGCACTTGATAAAGGATCGAGCTCTTGCCCACTCGCCGGTCGCCGCAAAAAACAATCACCACACCCTGGCTCGCGCCTTCGAGCTTGGTGCGCACGTAGCGGAAGTCGTCTTCTCGCCCGAAGAACATCCGCTCGTTGCGAATCGGGTTGCCGACGATGTACGGGTTCGGCTCTATCGGCACAAAGCTTCGAAGCTCGCGGGGCAGAACGTACTCTCGCTCCCGCAGGCGGCGCGCCGCGAAAACGGCTCCTGCAGCCAGTATTGCGACTGCCACCAGTATCGTGTAGAACCACCAGCGCTTCCAGAACGGCGCGCCAACCCGCAACGCAAGGCGCGCCGCCGGCTGCGCAAATCCGTACAGGTCGCGGTTCAGCGCGATCAGCTCAAACGTGTGAGCGCCTTCGTTCAAGTCGAGAAGCGAAACGTCGCGCTCGGCGCCTTGCTGAACCGGAAGCACCTCCCATCGAGCGTCGCCGCCTTCCGGATTGACCCGATACATGTAGCGGACCTGCCCGCTCATGCTGATTCCCGCAAAATGAAAAGTGAGGCGATGGCGACCATGCGGAATTTGGAACGGGCCGGTTTCAGGACTCTCGTTCATCCGGCCATCGACTTCGATCGATACGTGCGCCGGCGGTGGGGTTGTCAACGGAAGGTGTCTCACCGCGCCTTTGTCGGTAGCAATCCACATCCGGCCCTGAGCGTCTTCGGCGAACGAGTTGATTCGGCTGGCGGTGAGGGCGTGGACTTCTCCCGAGTAAACCGTCTGCAGCGTGTGGCCGCCGAACACCAGGAACTTCTTGACTTGCCCGTCATCGGTTCCGGCCCACACGAAGCCATCGCGATCAACAAACAACGTGCTCGCTGCATCGCCATCCAGCGTTCGGAAATCGGAGCCTGCGCCATAGAGCTGAACGCCGCCGCGACTGGCGATCAGCAGCCTGTCCTGGAATCGAGTGATCCAGCGCACGTCGTCGTCCGCAAGTCCCCGACTCGAATCAATCGATTGGAGCTCTCCTGATTTTGCGTCGAAGCTCACTACTCCGCGTGCGGTGGAAAACCACAGACGGCCGTCCCAGTCCTCGAACACATGTCGCACGTCGTACCCGGCAAGCGCGTCAATGCTTTTGAGCTGGCCGTCCCTGAATACGCTTACCCCGCGCGAAGTGGCGAAGACAACCGCCGCGCCCTCCGAGGCGCTTGTAACCCATCTGACATTGTTTGACGCCAGACCGCTGCCTTCGTTGAACTGGGTAAGGGTCTGTCCGGTCAACCGCAGAGCGCCTTGCTCGGTCGCAAACCATGAGTTGCCCGCTCGGTCAAAAGCCGCGGCGCGCACGCTGACGTTGCCGCGAAAACCTTCCAGAGGCGCGAAGCGCTCGCCTTCAGCGCGCGACACACCCGATGCAGTCAACAGCCACAGCCGGGTATTGTCTGGACCCGGCGGTTTGACCACCGCAAGCACATCATTGTCCGCCAGTCCGCGGCTGGTCGTGAAATCCACAAAGCTGTAGAAGTCGGCATTGACTGCCCCGTTGTCGGTGCCCAACCAGACGTGCCCTTCGCGGCCTAAATAAATTCCGGCTACCCGATCGCGGTCGACAGCGCTAAGGCGTTGCCGCTCCGATGTAGCCGGATCGTAGATCAGAGCCCCGCCTGAGTCGAGCGCGAACCACATCCTGCCACTTTGATCCTCAGTGATGGCTCGCACACCGTTGGCCGCGTCCTGTATCTGCAAACTCTTTCCTCGAACACCGTCGAAAACCAACACTCCCTTTCCGGTTGCCAGCCAAACCGCGCCTCGTTTGTCGACAAAGACGCTCCTGGCATCGATGGTTGAAGCTGAGTTGGTGCGGGCCAGGACTTGCCCAACGTGGTTTGCGGTTGCGCCCGGGCCCGGAGAGATCATTCCTTCAACGCCTTCGAGCGGCGTTATCCGATTGCTTTCGAGAATTACAACTCCGGCAGCCGTGGCTATCCAAATCTGTCCGTTCTTATCTTCCGCCGTAGCCCTCACGTCGTTTGACGGCAGACCCTGGGCGCGAGTGAACGACCCGAAGTCTCTCGCGTCGAACTTGAAGAGGCCGTCGGCGGTTGCTATCCAAATGTTGCCGTGGGCATCGACTGAGACGTGCCGAGCATCGTGACCGGCAAGCTTCGGGGCATCTTCGATACCCTTTTTGCTGATTCGCCGCGCACCGCCGGCCGTTGCAAGCCATATCGACCCCTCCTGGTCTTCGGCCATCGATCGCACGTCTTCGCCGGCAAGTCGTTCCAGCCCCGAACCTGTAACCGACGATGACTCGAAGTCAGCGCCGTTGAACCGGGCAACCCCTTTGTCGGCGCCGAACCACATCCAGCCTTCGCTGTCTTGAAAGACACACTGGATGTTCTTCGATGGCAGGCTAGGAGGACCGTAGCGCGAGATCGCCTTTTCGTTTATGGGGATTACGGGCGCGACCACAAGCTGAAGCGGAAACTCAGTCGTTATCCCCGACGAGATGAACACATCGTTGCGGTACTCGTCGTAGCCGCGCAAGGTGGCGGTTAGTTGATACGAGCCTTGCGTCAATCGTCCGAAGAACGCGTCGCCCGACTCGTCGGTGGCTCTTCGCTCGGCAACCAGCGGCGCGGCCCCGCGCTCTTTGAAGTAGAGGGTAACCGTAACGCCGCCAAGCGGCTGATTGCTCGCATCCAGAACAGCGACGTGCAGCGAGGAGGGAGCGAGTTTGATCGCCGAGGTTACCGTTTCATCCGCCCGAGTGATCGCAATGTTGAGAGTCTCTTTGCGAAACCTCGCAGCGGCCGCT
>DATMCM010000488.1:0-7165 GCA_035558335.1 Blastocatellia bacterium
CCGTGCGAGACGTTGCCGCGAATGGGCGACTCGCCCATCCCGACGTAGACGACGTTCGGATCAGATTCCGCGACGCCGATCGCTCCCACCGAGCCGGTCTTGAAGTACTCGTCGGAGACATTGTCCCAATTGATGCCGCCATCCGTGGTCTTCCAGACTCCGCCACCGGTCGATCCGAAGTAGAACACATTTGGTTGGGACGTGACGCCAGCGACAGCAGTCGCGCGACCGCCGCGATACGGGCCGATGCTTCGCCACTGCAACCCTTTGAGCAGCGATGGATCATAGCCGCGCTGCTGCGCGTGGGTAGTCGATGGCGAAGCGAAGCTTGAAATGACCAGCGCCGCCAGCAAGATAAGCAAAGAGCTGCGCCTTACGCGACTCATTTTCATGGAATTGGCTCCTTTGACTCTCGAGTAAGTATGAATTTTGACACCGCATTCGCAGCGATCTGCCGTGTTCGCTCGAAGCGCTCTTCATATCATGCGCTGTCGGCACTATCAAATTGCGGAAGGAAGAGCACGAAGTTCGGGTGTGATTAGAGCTGGGACTTGTCCGAAGGATTCAGCCTACAAGAGCCTGAAACCCGGAACCGTAGTGCGGCGGCCGAGATGTTGGTCACGTATGAACGATCCACCAACTGTGTTGGTGGGATTATCGGCAGTAGGGTGAGCCTTTTTCAGTCACGCCGCTAGGGGCTGGGAGGTCCCAGGTCGAGGTCTGGATAGTCGTTTTTGGTTCGAGAGGGA
This sequence comes from Blastocatellia bacterium, assembly GCA_035558335.1. GTDB lineage: Bacteria > Acidobacteriota > Blastocatellia > UBA7656 > UBA7656 > Onstottus_B. Next base: position 750 of record DATMCM010000488.1, read on the forward strand.
GTTGGGCGCCAGAATCCGTAGAGCACGTGAGCGACCAACTCCCGGAGAGATTGTCTTCGGCGGGGCTCACCCAGGAGGCGATCCTGGGAACAATGGGCCCCTCATGTTTAAGCGCAGGTAGTACCACCGGTGCACACGCCCGAACAGCACTGGGCGCTGGTCGTACACGGCTGTCCGGAAGTTCGACAGTTAATAGCTGCGACGGCTTTCGGCGCCACTATGCTCGTCACTATCGGCAAGGACACCGCCGCGGCGAGCCCGATCCGGCGCATCACCTCCCGGCGCGAGATCCCGGGAGCTCCAGACCACTTGCCTGCCTGGCCTTGCAGTAGGTTCGCCTTCGCGAGTTGATCAAAGGCCAGCCAGACCACCGCCTCGTCAATCGGACACTCGGTGTCCTTCTCCAAAAGGCGAACCATTTGCTTGACGCTCGTCTTGCCATCACAACGCTTCCAGACCAACGCGGCAGTCTGATTCAAGCAGTGGGCCTTATTGCGAACCAGATCATAGACCAGCAGTTCGTTAGGCATTTCCTGGACGACTAGTCCCTCTTTTATCGCGCGAGGTACCGATTGTTCCCTTGTCTTCATGAGGTCTCCTTGAAATTAATGGCCCTGCCGATCACCTGAGTCTGGTCGTCGGATCGCCGAATAGAATCCACGTCCGACGAACGTCACTGTCGTTCACCGTGGCCTTCGCCTTCAACGTGGCCTCGCCCAAGGTCATCGATCCTCCGTCGAGAATGAGCCGGAAGACCTGCTGGTTCAATGATGATTGTCCCGTCGGCGCGGTCATCCCCGATGAAGCCCAAACCGCGATGGCGCCGCCGCGCTCGGCCTTTAGCAATGACTCTGCCAGGCTCTCAAGCGCGGCATCCTGGAAGTAACCATTCAAGCAAGTCATCGACACGAACAGCGGCAGGTGCGCCGAGTTTTCAAGCACCCGCGCATCATCCGATGTCAGCAAATTGCCTCGCCACTGGTTGACACTCCCGTGGCCGATATAGTTCACCACCTTTTGTCCGCGATAGAGATTCGCAAGCAATTCGGTTTGCGCCATCGCTGGATCCATGCGCCCGCGGTCGATTTCGCCAACGATCACGTCTGGAGGAACTTCGTTTCTTAGCTCCCGGCTAAGCGATTCAAAGTCAAAGTCCTCGTTACTGTCGGACACCAGCAATACATGATTAGACGGCTCTGAGCGGTCGTAACCCACGATCTTCGCGATCATGCTCGCCGTCTCTTCCGCAGAGTCGACCGGCAAGCGCCCGATCGCCATGTCCGCCGCGCCGTCTCCGTCGAAGTCGGCCAGCCAGTCGTCGCTCGAAGTCTCCATCAGAGCAGTGTCGATCAGCTTTGTCGGCACGAAGTCCGAATCACCGTTGCCGAGATAGCCCTTCGGGTCGAGGCTCGCGTCACCAACCAGCAAGACGAAGCGCGGCGCTGTCTCCCAGCTTGACCTGGCGAACGCGAGGAAATCTTTGATGGCTTGCGGCGACTTCTGGCCGAAGTTGAACTCATCGTAAACGTCTTCGACATCCACGACCGCAATGCTAAAGCCCTGGCTCTCGCGCAATGCCTTGAGCGGCTGGACCCCGTCGATAAAGTCGCGATGACTGATGATGACCAGGTCCGCGCCTCGCGCTGGCTCGCGCAGATTGGATGGCCGGTCTGCTGCAATCGAGTCCGGCCGGCTAACTCTGTCTTCCGTGAACGCCCACAACAGGCGAGTGCGACCGCCCTTTGGCGTATTCACAGTCACCGCATAGCCGCCGTTCTTCGCGCGCACTTTGGCCGACAGCTCACTTACCTGGTCGGGGTCGGTCACATCTATTACCCGAATCGCCGCGCTTGTGAAGCCGTCGATTTCAACCCGCTGCTTAGCCGCCGCATTAAACCGCAGTGCATTCCCATCCGCTGTGTATGTTCGCGGGTAGGTGATACGGACATAGTCGGCAAGGCTGATGTCGCTTTCGCCCCCCAGCGCCGTAAGCGTCACGGTATTCTGCCCTTCCTTGAGCGACCCGCGCGAAAGCTTCATCGTGGCCAGTCCTTCGGTCTGAGCTTCGAAACTCAGCTCTCCCGCGGACTTCCCGTTCACGTCAACTCTGACGCGGTGCGATACCAGCGTCACGCCTTGCAACGCAACCTCAACCGTCGCGTCCGCGGTCGAGCTCCGATCGAGATGCACCACGTCTAGTGATTGGTCCGCGGCGTCTCGCCCGATGACCGCTCCAAAGAAATTCTCCTTCTCTCCGTTCCTGAGTGCTGAGAAGTAGATCGTGCGGTCCCTGCGCTCGACGGTGTACGGGAAGCTTCCCGGCGCTTCTCGTTTTCCTTTCCCCGCCGCCTGCGAAATTCGCAGTCCGGGTTGCGAGCCCGCCACGAGCCAGTAAGTCCGAGCGTTGGTCGAGGCGCTGTCTGATCCGAGCCCGTAAAACTCGATCGCGTCCGACGCGTCGAAGTGCCCGTCTTCTTCGCCTACGACTCTGAACGCCTGTTCCTTCCCATCAACGAAGAGCTGCAACATTGCAGGATGGATCGTTGCGTCGAGGCCCGCGGCTACAAGCTCCGGCTGGGTGACTCTGTACCAGCCTTCTTGTTTGACGCCCATCTTCAAGGAGGGATGCGACGCAAGACCGGCCTGTGCTGACAGGCTCGTGGCGTTAACTTCAGGCGGCTTCGCTGACCGCGCGGGCGGACCGGATTGACTCTGTTGCGCGGCATCTGAACCGAGCTTGCTCAAAATCGATATCTTTCCCTTCCCGGGAGATGGGACTCCTCCGCCAGGCGCTGAGCGATCCGCGCCAAACGGGCCGTGCCAGGTGCTTTGACCGTCGAGGCCCAGATCCTCAAGCCAGTACTGAGAGTTCTTGCCTGCGGGCAAATTATCGGACCACGCATAAGAGTTACCGGCTCCGAGTTTGACACCGGGTCCGGCGAGGAGGGCCGAGCCGGCGATCGTCTTCGAATTGAGGCGAATACGCTTGCCGCCTTCGTCTCGATAAACGTTAAAGCCGAGGTTGTCCACCTCCATACCCGTTCGCCATTCCAAAAGCGTCTCGTCGGCGTAGCGAGTAGCCGTGAAAGATTCCATTTCAACGGCTGTGGGCTCGCCGGTAAGCGCGCAACTGGCGCCAGGAGCATCCACCAGCAAGTGATAGTTTCCAGTGTTTTGAAGCGAATCGCTGAACGCGCAGACAACCACAACAAAATGCCCAGGACCGAGATTGATGGTACAAGAGGAGCGGAGCGCGTCGTTCCCGGCCCCGCAACCCGCGCCATCATCATTGCCGCCTAGCAAATTAAGGCAGGGGGTAGCCTTAACGAACGGATTCACCGCACCCGTTCCCGCAGTCGCTCCACCCGTCCGGTATACATAAATGAGAGTGTCAATGTTTTGAGTAATGTCTCCCGCACAGGGGGCGGCACCGCACATGCTTATGGTCACACAAGTCGGGAAGGTGGTGCAGCTCGTGAGATTGAATCCAAAATTATCAAACCGGACATTCGGCGTAGTGCCAGGGCAAGCGGGCGGCGTGAACGCGGTAGGGCACACGGGCTGAGGCGTACCCTGCGGATTTGGCCGTTGAAAAGTATTGTCGCTAGCAGACAGCGAGTTCGAGATGCACACGTTGGCAGTCGGAGCAGACGGTTGAGCGGAGAGGCTCGTGTCAGTCCTGGCTATCTGACGGCTGACCTCATGAATCTGGTTCGCGAGCCTATCATACTTCTCACCCAACTCCGGCGTTTCTCCCTTACGCCCTATTTCCTGCTTAAGTGCCGTCATCTGCCTCATCATGTCGTCCCGTGTCCGTTCCAGCGACGCAGTCGAAAGAGCAGGTTCTATCGCGGACGACGAGCTGGCGATGTTTGGGCCGGAACTCGATGCTACGGAGCGCCCGGACGCCACTAGCACCGTTAGCAGGCTGAAACAGAAACTCGTCGCCACCGCAACGCTAAGAGCGCGATTATAGAATGCGTGCATCATGAGTTTGCTCCTTTTGATTGTTCAGACCGCGCTTGAGAAATCACTTCCCAAAACGCGCTCAGCCGGAAAGCCTGGTGTGAGAAGACATCCCTATGTCTAAGTGCCCTTAGTCCGCGATACGACACTGTGCATCCCCCTTTGCGAGCGAAAATCTGGCAGTACTTATACCACAAATTTTGATGTACAAAACTTGTACAAAACAAATAATGATTTACGTTTCGGAACGTGCTGGCCTATCGGCCTTTGGCAGCCCGGCCACGAATCTGGCAGCTTGCGAAACGTAGTTTGAGAGTTGAAAAGGAAGCCCGGGCAGCTCATTGAATGGCGCGCGAAAGTAGACTGTAGCTCGAATCGGATTCGGCCAGCGCATTCCCATCGCTCTTATCACGCCGAAACGCTTGCGCAGGTGCGTAAGCATCAGCTCGGTCGTCTCGTTGGCCTGAGGATGGGGCGTCTCCCATTGTTTCAACACTGCCGGAACCAGCCATCGCGGCAAGCGCAACGCTCTCGTGTCACCGGCGTGTCAAATCCGCGCTCCAAGCAATTTGTGAGCGAGTCCGATCGTGGAAGCGACCCAGTCAGTTATAAGTTTGTTTCTTCCCAGGCAACGGCCCAATCAAAGTCGTCGGACGCGACACCTGCGCTGCCGCAAGATCGCACAAGTGCAGCGGCCGCCACGCGCCGTGTTTCAAGAAGTGTATACATAGGATTCGCAGGTGATGTTCAACACTGGGTACTCGAACGGCGATCCTGCCTACCTTCTTTATCTGGGAGCCCGCAAACAACTCGTCCAAACTTAAGCCGCATAGGGCTGGTCCAGTTCTTCGTGAGGGTCTACGTTGAAGGCTCTGCCGGCGGGAGTATCTAACCCGGTCAGCGCCAATGAATATTGTTGCTTGCTGAAGCGCAGGTCGATGTCTCGGTAAGGACGCAGCGCGTGCTCGGGATAAAGATCGGCGATCACGCGGCCCTTAATGAGAAGCGGCTCTACTTCGGCGGTGCACAACAGCTTGATCACTTGTTCAATCTCGATTTCGTGCAGCCCTGCGTAAAGGCTCTGAAGGCGATACGCTTGTTTGAGCTCAAAGGCTGCGGGTCTTGTTTGCAGATCGGTCTGGTTGAATTCGACGGCAGACAAGGCCTGAGGAACCGCTCCCCATAAGTTGCGGTGTTACGGCTTCGAGGTCTTCGTTTGTGGTTTGAAGTTCGGGAGGGAGTTGGCGCCACGCTTCATAGAGCAGTGCGCGACCAACTCCCGGGAGATTGTCTTCGGCGGGGCTCAGCTAGGAGTCGACCCCTGATGTTTATGCGCAAGTGGTACCACCGGTGCACACACCCGAACAGCACTGGGCGCTCGTCGTACACGGTTGTCCGGACGCTCGACAGTTAATGGCTGCGGCGGCTTTAGGCGCCACTATGCTCGTCACTATCGGCAAGGACACCGCCGCGGCGAGCCCGACCCGGCGGATCACCTCTCGGCGGGAGATCCCGGAGGCTCCCGGCCACTTGCTTGTCTGGCCTTGCAGCAGGTTTGCCTTCGAGAGTTGATCAAAGGCCAGCCAAACCACTGCCTCGTCGACCGGACACTCGGTGTCCTTCTCCAAAAGGCGAACCATTTGCTTGACGCTCGTCTTGCCATCGCAACGCTTCCAGACCAACGCGGCGGTCTGGTTCAAGCAGTGTGCTTTGTGGCGATCCAGATCATAGACCAGCAGTTCGTCAGGCATATCCTGGACGACTAACCCCTCTTTTCTCGCGCGAGGTGCGGACTGTTCTCTTGTCTTCATGAGGTCTCCTTGAATTGATAACCCTGCCGATCACCTGAGTCTGGTCGTCGGATCGCCGAACAATATCCACGTACGGCGGAAGTCGGGGTCGAGCACCGTCGCCTTCGCCTTCAAAGTGGCTTCGCCCAACGTCATCGATCCGTCCAGAACAAGCCGGAACATTTCCTGATTCATGACCGACTGACTGACAGCCCCGGTCATCCCCGATGAAGCCCACACCGCGATGGCGCCGCCTCGCTCGGCTTTGAGCAGCGACTCGGCAAGGCTCTCCACCGCACCATCCTGGAAGTAACCATTCAGACAAGTCATCGAAACGAACAACGGCAGGTGCACCGAGTTTTCAAGCCCTCTTGCGTCGGCTGACGTCAGCAAGCTTGCTCGCCACTGGTCGACGTTCCCATGGCCGACATAATTCACAACCTTCTGTCCGCGATAGAGACTCGCCATCAATTCGGTCTGTGCCCGCGCCGAGTCCATTTGTCCACGGTCTATTTCGCTGACGATCAGGTTCTGAGGGATCGCGCTTCGGAGATCATGGCTAAACGATTCAAAATCGAACTCCTCGTTACTGTCACCGCTGTCGGCGACCAACAACACGTGGTTGGACGCTCCCGAGGCGTCGTAGTTCACAATCTTGGC
>DATMCM010000489.1:0-2688 GCA_035558335.1 Blastocatellia bacterium
ATCGACGACCGGAGCTCTCCCGGCTATGACGCGCCCCGTCGTGCCGTCGATCGTGATCCAGTCGCCCCGCCGAACGCGAATTCCGTTCGCGGCAAACTCGTTCTTCGCGTAGTTGATGTCAACTTCGCCGGCGCCGACGATGCACGGTTTGCCCCAACCGCGCGCGACCACCGCGGCGTGCGAGGTAGGTCCGCCGGTCGAGGTAAGTATTCCCTGAGCCGCGTCCATGCCCCGCACGTCTTCGGGCGAGGTCTCGCGGCGCACGAGGATGACCGGATGACCATCGGCGGCCCACTCTTCAGCTTCACGAGGCGTGAACACGACCTGGCCTGCCGCGGCGCCCGGGCTTGCGTTGATGCCTTGAGCGAGAACCTGCAGAGCGACCTTAGGATCGATGGTCTTGTGAAGCAATTGATCCAGATCGCCGGGCGGGACGCGAAGCACTGCCGTGCGCTCGTCGATCAAGCCTTCGCGGGTCATATCGACGGCGATTTTGACCGCGGCCGGACCGGTTCGTTTGGCGTTTCGCGTCTGAAGCATCCACAACTTGCCGCGCTCTACCGTGAACTCAAGGTCTTGCATGTCCTGGTAGTGACGTTCGAGTTTCTCGGCGACCTGGACGAATTGTTTGTAGACTTCGGGCATGTCCTGATTCAACTGCTCGATGGGCTTGGGTGTGCGGATGCCGGCGACGACGTCTTCGCCTTGCGCGTTGACCAGATAGTCGCCGAACAGCTTCTTCTCGCCGGTGGCCGGATTGCGAGTGAAGGCAACGCCTGTTCCCGAGTCCGCGCCCATGTTGCCGAACACCATCGTGACTATGTTGACCGCTGTGCCGAGGTCGTCTGGAATCTTTTCGCGCCGCCGATATGCTATCGCGCGATCGCCGTTCCACGAACGAAAAACGGCTTTCACTGCTTCCTGGAGTTGACGTTGCGGGTCGGTTGGAAACGCCAGACCGGTGTGCTGCTTGACGATCTTCTTGAATTCTTTGCAGAGGTTTCTCAGATCTTTAGCGGTGAGATCCGTGTCCAGCGCTGCTTTGGCCTTTCGCTTGGCCGCGTCGAGCGCGTGCTCGAACAACTCGCCGTCGATGTTCAGCACGATTTTGCCGAACATCTGAATAAAACGCCGATACGCATCGTATGCGAAGCGGCTGTTCTGAGTAAGCCGGGCGAGGCCTTCGAGGGTATGATCGTTGAGACCGAGGTTCAGAACCGTGTCCATCATTCCGGGCATAGAGAACTTCGCGCCGGATCGCACCGAGACGAGCAGCGGGTTGGAAGCGTCGCCAAACTTCTTGCCGGTTGCCCGCTCGACCTCCGCCAAAGCTTCCAGTGTTTGTTCCCACATTCCAGCGGGAAACTTACCACCCTCGGCGTAGTAGGCATTGCATGCTTCGGTTGTGATAGTGAATCCTGGCGGAACAGGCAACTCGGCATTTGTCATTTCGGCCAGGCCGGCGCCTTTGCCGCCCAGCAAGTCCTTCATCGCGCCGTTCCCGTCTGATTTTCCGTTGGCAAAAAGGTATACGTATTTCTCAGTCATCAAACTCTCCGTTCCCATTCGTGCAGCCGCACTGCTAAGAAATTGTTTTCAAGTCGAACTATATCGAATACTGGATGGTAACGGGGATTGTCAAGTTAGCGGGCGGGTGTAGCGGGAAAACGGCAACGCTTAATCGAATATGTCTGAGATGCGGCACCGAAATCCAGGCACTAGATCGTCCAGATCGAGTTCGTCTTCGTTGCTTAGAGTAGTTATGTTGTTAGAAGATCGATGGACCTTTACAGATCTGGAAGCGGGATCCAAGGTGAGAGCGACCTTGACTCCCGCACTCAGCCACATCGCCACCTTTTCTTCGACCTCTCGCGCAGTGTCCGATGGGGATAGCGTTTCGCCGACAAGGTCGGGCGCGAGTTCGAGATATCGGCGGGTGTCAACATTGGCTGGAATCCGGCCCTTGGCGACGAATGCGACGTCGGGAGCCAACACGGTCGGGCGGCCGTCTGCGGTACGAGCGATGATAAATCCGGTCTCTGCGGCGAGCACGTCTCCGAGCTTGTTTGTTCGGACGTGCGTGCCGAGCATACCGCCAAAGTTGCCGGTACTGCGGCCGTGTTCGTAGCCTGTAGGAGACATCGGGCGCAATTCTCCTTCGATGAGTTCGTAGCGTGCGCCCCCGGGCATTCGCAATAGCTCATCCTCGGTTATGAATCGCGCAATTGTACTCATCTGGACTATCCTTACGCCCGCTTAGCTGGAAACTATCCGACAGGCTCAGCGTTGTCAACAACCTGCTTCGACTCTCTCATTTTTCCACGGAAGCAGCAGTCAGTGAAGTCAGCAGGTATTCGTGTCCAGTCGAGGCCCGTGCTCGAAGAGGTATTCCAAGTTTTGAGTGCAGCCAGTAGTCACAGGTTGCTTGCGCCACGGTGAGTTTGAAGCGGCGCGCGGTAAACTCGCCCGCATCGGTCTTGACGCTTTCATCGCCAATAAAGTCTACGGTTGCGGGAGCGAGCGTACCCATCGCTTTATCGAATTCGAAGGGGGTTACGTAGGCCGTTTTCTGACTACCTTTCGTGTCTTGGGACAGACTGAACGCCCAACCTTCGGAGGCCATCGCCGGTGTGGAAAGAAAGAATCGTTCGGGGACTTCGATGGTCTGGGTCACCACCCCGGAAACGC
>DATMCM010000490.1:0-13143 GCA_035558335.1 Blastocatellia bacterium
CCCATCTTTCGATTGGCCGCCCCAAGCCGCTGGAACCAACGTGAGAACTACAGCAACGCTCGAAAGCAAAGTGATCGCTCGTTTCATAGTCTTCTCCTTTTGGTTTGAATCCTCGCGGATACTAACATCCCGGCCAGGATCCACAAACCCGGCCTGAGACGAAAAAAGTTTCAATCTCAAAACAACAGCTTCAACCCAAACTGAATATGACGCGGACTCCCCGCCGACAATATCCGCCCGAAGGTTGGCGAGCCCAGAAAGTTATCCGGCAAGTTGAAGTTCGGATGGTTGAACAGATTAAAAGTCTCGAAGCGGAACTGCAGATCGAGCCCTTCCTTTAGCTTTGTCGTCTTGAGCAGCGATCCGTTGAAGTTCACAAATCCCGGGCCGTCCAGTATGTTGCGCCCGGCATTGCCGAACGAGCCAAAAGGCTGGAACGCAAACGCCGCGGTGTTGAACCAGAGGTCCGGCGTACGATGTGAAAGCTCGGGGTTGCCGACAACGTTAGGCCGATCGTTGGCGCCAAAACCCAACGTGGAGCGCCCGGTGTTGCTTTGATCAATCACTGAAAGCAGCGCTACCGTAAACGGCCGCCCGGTCTGCAAGGTCAGTATTCCAAACGTCTGCCAGCCGGTCAGAATCGCCGGCCAAACGCCTTCGCCTGCTACGTACCGGCGACCTTTTCCAAACGGAAGGTCATAGCCGTAGCTCACCGAAAGGCGGTGCCTCACGTCGAAATTCGAACGCCCTCTCTCGCCAGCCGTGTTGAAACTGTCCTGTGGGAAGTTCGGGTCGCCGCTGCTCGAAAAAAAGCTTGATGCGTTGTCAATCGACTTTGACCACACGTAAGACGATAGCAACGACAATCCGAAATCGAGCCGCTGCTGAAACCTCACCTGCAGACTGTTGTAATTCGAATTCGCGCTCGACTCTTCGAAGGTAATGTCGTCGAACTGAGGAACGGGGCGAAGATTCGGCGACAGCGGGCTCGGACTCGGTTGATTGATGTCGCGCGCGCTAATCAGTTTCGTCCCCTTGCTCGCGACATAAGCGACCTCCAGCACGCGGCTCCTGCCAAGCTCGTGCTGCAAGCTCATATTCCAATGCTGCAAATACGTGGTTCGCAAATCTCGCTGAAACCCGAAGGCCGACTTAGGCAAAGGAAACGGGAAGTTGCTCGGGAACGGATCATTGACCGTCAACGGCAAACCCGGCAGCGGGAAGAATATGTTGAAGTCGAAGAACGGCGGGTTGAAGTAAAGCCCCTCGCTCGGCGCAAGCGACGACTGGTCGTAGTAGATCCCGTAACCCGCCCGCAACACGCTGTTGCCCCGGGGCCCCAACGTCCACGCAAAACCAACTCGCGGCGCAAAGTTGTTTCTGTCGGCCTCGTAGCCGCTCCGCGGAATCCCGTTGGTGCCGACCGGTACCAGGCTATGTGTAGCCGGGTCATAGAGATTCGCCCGATCGAACTCATCAACCGGCGGCGAGTTGTACTCGTAACGCAGCCCGGCTGAGATGGTAAAGTTGGGTTTGAGCCGGAAGCTATCGTTGACATAGAAACCGTAGCTTTCCGTCCTCAAGTGCTGAGGATTGTCCAGCACCGCCCCTCCGGTATTCACCGGAAACCCAAGCAGGAGATCGGCAAGCGCATTGCCGGTGAACGGAAACTGACTGGAAAAGTTCAGGAACCCGCGGGATTGCACATCGCGAAACGCATTCTGCCGAATCGCTCGAAAGTCGAATCCGAACTTCACCAGATGCTTGCCGCTGGCGTAGCTTGCACCGTCAAGCACTTGAAATACGTCAGTCGTGCTTTGTTGAGGGTTGTTGTATTCATCTCCAAGCGGAGAGAAGCCAGTGATGGTGATAAAGCTCAAGCCGAGGTCTCTCGGGTTCGTGGCCAGGTCCGGCAACCCAACTTGTTTGTTGATGCTCGTCCCGATGTTCTCCTGAAGCACCGAGGCGGAAACGCGGCTGAATGCGAAGCGCGCCTCATTGACCAGCGCGGGAGAGAAGATTTGAGTCTCGCTGACCATGAAATTCTGAGCCCTTCGCGGCACGGTGTCGCCGTAGCCGGGAACGGCGGAGAAGCTTGGGCCAGTAAACGGCTCGAACAGATCCCGGTCGGCAAAGCTGTACCGCGCCGTCAACTCGGAAGACCTTGAGATCGAGTGATTGAGGCGCACATCGAAGGTGTTGCTGTTGTCTCGCAGCGTCGGAGATGAAACGAAGTTAGCAAACGGGACGTTGCGATTGGGCGCCGGATACAACGCCGCGATCGCCTTGCCTATCGGGCTGATCAAAAAGTCGGGGATCATGTTTCCGGAAAACGGCTGCTGGGTGAACGGATTGATCGGCGCGGCGAACAGACTCTCTGAGAAGTCGCCGTTGCGCTCGGCGAGAGTCGGCACATTTGTGACTCGCGTAATTCCTTCGCGAACGCGTTCGCCCTCGTAATCAGCAAAGAAGAACGTTCTGTTCTTGATTATCGGACCGCCTAAGGCAAAACCAAACTGGTTACGCTGGTACTTAGGCGCTTCCTGGTCAGAGGGAGCGAAGAAGTTGCGCGCATCGAGCGCTCCATTTCGAAAGAACTCGTAGCCGACGCCGTGGAACGAATTGGAGCCGGACTTCAAGACGACGTTGACTTGGCCCCCGGCGTTTCGGCCAAACGACGCGTCGTAGCTGCTGGTCAGCAGTTCAAATTCGCGAATCGCATCAACCGGCGGAGTCACGCCAACCGAGTTGAGCTTCGGATCAAAGTTGTAAACCCCATCCAGGATGAAGCTATTAGAATCCTCCCTGGCGCCGTTGACGTTGAAGGCGAAGTCGCCGCGAACCGAGCTCGCCGAACCGGGAGCCGCGGGGACCGCGCCCGGCACGAGCAGGCTTAGCTCGAGGAAGTTTCGACCGTCCAGCGGCAGACCCGTAATCTGGCGGTTCTCGATGACCGAGCCGATGGTCTGCGAATCCTTCTTCAATGCGGTTTGCGGCGCGGTGACTACCAACTCTTCGTTTATGGAGCCCACCTCGAGGGTTATTTCCAGCCTCAACACCTGGTTCACTTGAAGCGTCACAAGCCGCGAGTACTTCTTAAAGCCGGCCTGCTCGACTTCGATCCGGTAAGGCCCCGGTGGGAGCGCCGAGACCGTGTACTCGCCGATGTCGTCGGTTCTCACCACTCGCGATTCGTTGGTGTCGGCCTGGGTCAGCTTGATCGGGGCGCTCGAAAGCGGCTTGCCCGTGCCGTCCGAGAGAGTCCCGCGAATGGACCCTCGGTGCGTTTGGCCATCAGCGGGGAACTGGGTCACGACTACAGCCAGCCAAAGGATTAGCATGTTGATGGGCCGTATTTTCATGGTTTTCATCTATACCAGAAAGGCTATCGTTTTCACCAGTCGCAACATTTACGTTGCAGATGAGACGCCGGTTCCAGGCAGTGGATATGGTTCCCGGATCAAGGATCGGGACGCTCGGAGTCACAAGAAACTCGTCACTAAACCGGTCAGGCCACCTTTTGGGTTGAGAAAGTAGTCTAACTAAGCGGATGGATTGGGGAGGGGGCTAAGGAATAGGGAGGGACTCGGAAATGAGGTTAATTCGTTTGAAAAACGCAATTGTAGGAACGGCTCTAGGTTTGATGCTTCTGTTCGGCATCGGAATGGTCACGGCTTCGACGGCCCAGGCTCAGGACCGGGGCCGCGATCGTCAATGGAATCGTGACCGCAGTTCGGATCGTCGGACCGACGGAAACTGGGATCGGAACCGCGCTAACGGTCGAAACTGGGATCGCAACTGGGATCGAAACCGCGACCGTACTGTGATTGTTACGCCGCGGGTCTATCCGCGAGTGTACCCCCGAGTCTATCCAAATGGGGGCTACTACGGCGGCGGATATAGCGGAGGCTACTACGGCGGCGGATACAACAACGGCGGCTACTACGGTGGCGGCTACAACAACGGCGAAGTGCAGAGGGGCTATCGGGATGGATTGGATCGCGGTCAGGAAGACGCAAGCGATCGCCGGTCCTTTAACCCGAACAACTCCAGCCACTACAGATCCGGGAACAGCGCATACCGTGACGGATTCCGTCGAGGCTACGATGCCGGTTATCGGCAGTACGCGGGCTATCGGGGCTGGTAAGGCCGTCGAATCTTGATCGAGTAAGCAGAGCGAACAGGGGCTAAGCGTTGGCCCCTGTTCGCTTTTTTGTATTCCCAAAACGATTGCCGGTTAATCCCACCAACGCAGTTGGTGGGATTATCGGGGGTCTTGTTGTCATCTAGCCTTTTCAACCGTTCAGAAGCCCTGAGTGTCGCTCCTCGAGTTGAGCCCTCAGCGCTTGCGTTTGAAATACTGAACGGCGCGCTCGTGCTTTTCGGCTTGTTCACGAGTATCGAACGTACCTAGATTCTTTCGTTTGTTTGTCTTGGCGTCTTTCTTGCGCGAATAGAGTCGATACTTGCCTGACTTTAGCTTCCTTATCATGTTTTCCATCTCGAATCAGATTTTCGAGTCAATCAGGTCTGTGGATGCGCTCATCGGATTTCGCTTCCCCCCGCGTGATCCTCTTAACCACTGCCGAAGGCGGTCCATATAGAGATAGATGACAGGAGTCGTGAACAGCGTCAGCACTTGACTCACGATCAGTCCGCCGACTATGGCGATCCCAAGCGGGCGTCTTAACTCGGATCCCGTGCCCCCACCCAGTGCCAACGGCAAGCCGCCCAACAGCGCCGCCATCGTCGTCATCATGATCGGCCGGAATCGAAGCAGGCACGCTTCGTAGATTGCTTCTCCAGGCTCTTTGCCTTCCTCGCGCTGGGCCTCGAGCGCAAAGTCGATCATCATAATCGCATTCTTCTTCACGATTCCGATCAGCAGCAGGATTCCGATCAGGGCGATGACAGTAAGCTCAGTGCCGCAGAGCAGCAAAGCTACTATCGCGCCCACTCCTGCGGATGGCAGAGTCGACAGAATGGTCAACGGATGGACGTAGCTCTCGTAGAGAATCCCAAGCACTATGTAGACGGTGACCAACGCAGCCAGAATCAGCAGCGGCATGTTTGCCAGCGACTGCTGGAACGCCTGAGCCGTGCCCTGGAAGCCGGCCTGAATCGACGCAGGAAGGCCGATCTCTTGTTTCGCGGTTTCGATAGCCTGGACTGCGTCTCCGAGCGAAACCCCTCCTGCAAGGTTGAACGAGATCGTGACTGCCGGAAACTGCCCCTGGTGATTGACCGCAAGCGTGGTGGTTGTCCGCTCAAAGCGAGCGAATGCACTGAGTGGAACCTGCGCGCCGTTCGATGACCGCACGTAGATGTCCTTCAATGTGTCTGGACTTTGCCAGAATTGTGGAGCGACTTCCATCACCACGTGGTACTGATTCAGTTGCCGGTACATCGTCGAAACCGGACGCTGGCCGAAGGCATCGTAAAGCGTCTCGTCGATCATTTGTGTTGTGATCCCGAGACGCGATGCAGTGTCTCGGTCGATTGTGAGCGACGCCTCCAGGCCACGATCCTGCTGATCGATATTGACGTCGGTGAGTTGAGGGATTCCCCGCATGCGCTCCAGCAGCCGAGGCGCCCATTTTGCGAGGTCGTCGAGGTTATCACCTTGAAGAGTGAACTGGTACAACGCATTCGCGGTTCGCCCTCCCACATTGATGTCCTGAACTCCGCGGAGAAACGTGCTCGCGCCGGGCTCGGAGGAGAGCTTTCCTCGCAAACGGGCAATCACCTGGTTTGCGCTGACCCTTCGCTGATCCAGCGGCTTTAGCGAGATAAACATTCGCGCTGTGTTTGTCGTCGAACCCGACCCGCCGGTGAACGCGCCAACTGTATCAACCGCCGGGTCCGACATGATGATGTTGACTACGTCTGAGAGCTTTTGTCGCATCGACTGAAACGAGATGTCCTGCGCGGCCTGGATCGAGCCCGTCAGCCGGCCGGTGTCCTGTTCGGGAAAGAAACCTTTTGGCACGATCACGTAAAGATAGATATTTACGCAGACAGTCAGAAGCGCTACGCCGAGCACAGGAGCTGGATGCCTCAGCACCCAGCCAAGCGCCGTCCCGTACGTGCGTAGAATCAAGTTGAATACTTGCTCACTCGCTCGATAAAGGCGTCCGTGCTTGCGTCCGGCTTCTGACTTGAGAAACGTTGCGCACATCATCGGCGTCGTTGTCAGTGAAACAATGAGAGATACACCGATAGCAACCGACAGCGTCACGGCGAACTCTCGGAACAAGCGGCCTACGATGCCGCTCATCAGCAGGATCGGGATAAACACGGCCACCAGCGAAGTGCTCATCGATAGCACGGTGAAGCCGATCTGCCTGGCGCCCCGCAGAGCGGCTTGAAACGGACGCATGCCTTGCTCCAGATACCGGGTGATGTTCTCGATAACCACAATCGCGTCGTCAACAACGAAGCCAGTCGAGATCGTGAGTGCCATCAGGGACAGGTTGTCGATCGTGTAGCCCAGCAGGTACATCGCGCCAAACGTGCCCAACAGCGAGAGCGGGACCGCCACGCTCGGGATCATCGTCGCCCAGAAGTTACGCAGAAACACGAAGACTACCAACACCACCAGCGCAATCGAGATCATCAGCGTGAGTTCGACATCGTGGACCGAGGCGCGGATCGTGGTAGTGCGATCGTTGATAACATCGACGTTGATGGCCGGCGAGATTGAGGCTTGCAACTGAGGTATCAAATCACGAACGCGGTCGACAGTTTCGATGATGTTTGCTCCGGGTTGTCTGAAGATGATGATCAACACGGCCCGCTTGCCGTTCGCCAGACCGCCCCCACGCAGGTCCTCGACCGAGTCCTGAACATCGGCGACATCGGAAAGCCGAATAGGTGCGCCGTCCCGATAGGCGACTATCAGCGGGCGATACTGATCGGCGGTCAGTAGCTGGTCTGTCGCGTGAATCTCCCACGCGGTGGATTCGTTTTCCAGCCTGCCCTTCGGGCTGTTTGCGTTCGCGGAGTTGAGGACGGTGCGGAGCTGGTTCCAACCAACTCCATACTTGTTCACCGCCTGGGGATTGAGTTCAACGCGAACGGCCGGCAAGGAACTGCCTCCGACGACGACCTGTCCGACGCCCTTAACCTGAGCGATCTTTTGCTGAAGCACAGAAGACGCAAGGTCATAGAGTTTGCTGATCTCAATCGTGTCCGATGTGAGCGACATCAGCATCACCGGCGCATCGGATGGATTGACCTTTCGATAAGAAGGGTTGTTCGGAAGATTCGCGGGCAGTTGACCGCGGGCTGCGTTTATTGCGCCCTGAACGTCGCGAGCGGCGCCGTTTATGTCTCGGTTCAGATCAAACTGAAGCACGATGTTGGTGGCGCCCAGATAATTGGTCGAGGTCATCTGGGTGATTCCGGCTATCCGTCCGAACTGTCGCTCCAACGGAGTCGCGACCGACGAAGCCATCGTCTCCGGGCTTGCGCCGGGGAGATTCGCCGAAACCGATATCGTCGGAAAATCGACCTGGGGCAGCGGCGAGACCGGCAAAAGGAAAAACGCGATGATGCCCGCAAGCGCCAACGCGATGGTCAGCAGCGACGTGCCGACTGGCCGCTTTATGAAAGGCGCGGAGATGTTCATTGACTAATCCGCGGTCAGCATGTCTCGCCGATCCTGAGTTCGACCGCTTACCCGCGAGCGCGTAAGACGCTGGGCCAGCCTGTCGAACGCAAGGTAAATAACAGGCGTTGTGTAAAGTGTGAGAAGTTGGCTCAACAACAAGCCGCCGACGATCGTGATGCCCAGCGGCCTTCTCAACTCAGATCCGACTCCGGTTCCCAACGCGAGCGGCAATCCTCCCAGCAGCGCAGCCATAGTCGTCATCATGATCGGCCGGAAGCGCAACAGGCACGCTTCGTAGATGGCTTCCTCCGGTTGCTTGCCGCCCTCGCGCTCCGCCTCGAGCGCGAAGTCGATCATCATAATCGCGTTCTTCTTCACGATGCCGATGAGCAGGATGATTCCGATTAGCGCAATAACGTCGAGCTCGGTTCGACACAACAACAAGGCGAGAATTGCGCCTACACCAGCCGATGGCAAAGTGGACAGAATCGTAATCGGATGGATGTAGCTCTCGTAAAGCACGCCCAACACGATGTAGACGGTGACGATTGCCGCGAGGATCAATAACGGCTCGTTGGTCAGCGAAGCGCGAAAAGCTTCGGCCGTTCCCTGAAAGCTCGCCTGTATGGAAGCCGGCATAGCGATGTCTTGTTTCGCCTGTTCGATCGCCTTCACCGCGTCGCCAAGCGCAAACCCCGGCGCAAGATTGAACGAAAGCGTGACCGCCGGAAACTGACCCTGGTGGTTGATCGCAAGCGGAGTCGCACGCGTCTCGAAATGAGTGAAGGCGCTGAGCGGGACTTGACCGCTCGTCGGCGAAGGCTGTGTGTTGAGTGACGACGGTTGTGCATCAGTCGCTGAGGTCTGGGCCCCGCTTGCTGACGGTTGAGCTGTGATCGCCGAGCTCTGGGCGTTCGCTGCCTGCGGTGGATCGATCGCCGGCTTGACATAAATATCCTTCAACGAGCCCGGGTCCAGCTGGAGGTTCGGCGTCACCTCCATCACCACATGATACTGGTTCAACTGAGTGAAGATCGTTGACACCTGCCGCTGACCAAACGCGTCGTAAAGGGTATCGTCGATCGCTTGAGAGGTGATGCCAAGGCGGGATGCAGTATTTCGATCGATCACCAGCGAAGCTTGCAGTCCGGCGTTCTGCTGATCGCTTGCAACGTCGCGAAGTTGAGGAAGCGTCTGGAGCTTCTCGACGAGTCTGGGCGACCAGGTGTTTAGCTCCTCGGCGCTGGCGTCTTCGAGACTGTACTGGAATTGGGTGCGGCTGATGCGGTCCTCGACTGTAAGGTCCTGGACCGGCTGCATAAAAAGCGTGATGCCTTGAACCTTTGCGAGCTCCGGCTGTAGCCGGCGAATAACGTCGCTGGCGTCGATCTTGCGCTCGGCGAGCGGCTTCAAGTTGATTTGAATACGGCCGCTGTTGACGGTGGTGTTGACGCCGTCGACGCCGATGAATGAGGAGAGGCTGTCGACCGCCGGATCCTGAAGGACTACCCGCGCCAGTTGCCGCTGCCGGTCTGCAAGTCCGGCGAACGAGATCGTTTGCGGCGCTTCGGAGACGCCAATGATCACGCCGGTATCCTGAACCGGAAAGAATCCTTTTGGCGCGACGACGTAAAGCAGTATTGTCGTGACCAGTGTAGCCGTCGCAACCGCGAGCGTCGTCTTTTGATGCCTGAGCACCCATCGCAGAGTCCAGCCGTAGCGCGCAATGACCCAATCGAAGGCTGCCTCCGACCACCGATAGAACCGGCCTTGTTCGCTCGGGGGTTTGTGTCGCAGCAGCCTGGCGCACATCATCGGCGTCAGCGTCAGCGAGACTATCGCCGATACGAGTATCGTCACGCTCAGAGTGACCGCGAACTCGCGGAACAGCCTTCCAACGATGTCCCCCATAAACAAGAGCGGGATCAACACTGCAATCAACGAAACCGTAAGCGAGATGATGGTGAAGCCGATTTGTTCGGCGCCTTTCAGCGCGGCCTGGAGCGGCGACTCGCCTTCTTCGATGTAACGAGCGATGTTCTCGATCATCACGATTGCGTCATCCACCACGAATCCGGTCGATATCGTCAATGCCATCAGCGTGAGGTTGTTCAAGCTGTATCCGAGCAAATACATCACGGCGAAGGTGCCGACCAGCGACAACGGGACTGCGACGCTCGGAATGATCGTCGCCGACAGGGTTCGCAGAAACAGAAAGATCACCATCACGACAAGCGCAACGGTGAGCATCAACGAGAACTGCACATCCTCGACTGACGCACGAATGGTAGTCGTTCGATCGGTCACGATCGCGACATCGACCGATGACGGAAGCGAGGCTTTGAGTTGAGGCAGCAGTTTCTTGATCCGGTCAACGACGCTGATTATGTTTGCGCCGGGCTGCCGCTGAATATTGAGGATCACCGCCGGCTGGTCGTTGATCCAGGCCGCTTGCTTGACGTTTTCGACGTCGTCGATCACCGCGGCGATGTCCGTAAGCCTTACCGGCCCGCCGTTTCGATAAGCCACGATCAATCCTCGATAGTCATCGCTGGAGACAAGTTGATCGTTTGCGCCGATTGTGTAGGCCTGCTTTGGGCCGTCGAAGTTTCCTTTCGCCTGGTTTACGTTAGCGGATGCGATCGCCGTGCGCATATCTTCGAGGCTCAATCCATAAGCGGCCAACGTAGTGGGGTTGGCTTGAATTCGCACTGCTGGTTTTTGTCCGCCGCTTATGCTGACCAGTCCCACCCCGGGCAGTTGCGAGATCTTTTGAGCGAGCCTGGTATCGGCGAGGTCCTGGACCTTTGGCAGCGGCAGCGTATCGGAGGTCAGCGCAAGCGTCAGAATCGGCGCGTCCGCGGGGTTCGTCTTGCTGTAGACCGGCGGATTCGGAAGGTCGCGTGGGAGAAACGTGCCCGCGCCGTTGATCGCTGCCTGGACTTCCTGTTCGGCGACGTCGAGGCTCAGGTCCAGCGTGAACTGAAGAGTGATAAGCGAGCTGCCAAACGAACTCGAAGACGTCATCTGGTTCAGACCGGGCATCTGTCCAAACTGACGTTCGAGCGGAGCAGTGACCGAAGAAGCGATGACATCAGGACTTGCGCCGGGATAGAAAGTGAGGATTTGAATCGTAGGATAATCTACCTGCGGCAACGCCGAGACCGCGAGCTGACGATAGGCAACAATCCCGGCAAGCAGAATAGCTGCCATAAGCAACGACGTCGCGACAGGCCGCGTGATAAAAGTGCGTGACGGGTTCATTACTCGGCCCCGACCCCGAGTCGGACCTTGCTGCCGGCGCGAAGCTTGTCAACGCCGTCGACAACAACCAGCTCGCCCTCGGAGATACCGCTTTCGATCGAAGCCTCATTCCCTTCGATCGTTCCCGCCTGGATCGGTCTCACATCCGCCGTCTGGTCTTCCTTCACAACATAAACGAACGTACCTTGCGGGCCGCGCTGGATTGCGACGGCTGGAATCAGAATCCTGTCCTTTTTGCTCTCGACCAGCAGCCGCACGTTAACAAACTGGTTGGGAAAGAGTGTGTTGTCTTTGTTGTCGAACACAGCTTTAAGGCGGGTAGTCCCGGTAGTCGGATCGATCTGATTGTCGACGGTCTCCAGGCGACCGGCCGCAATCCTGGTTTGTCCGCTACGGTCGTACGCTTCCACGGGCAGGTGTTCGCCCGCTCGCAGCTTCTTGAGAACCTCGCTCAAGCTGTCTTCGGGGATGGTGAACAGAACCGCGATGGGCTCGACTTGCGTGATAACAACCAGACCATTTGGGTCGGCGGCGTGAATCATGTTCCCGACATCAACCAGTCGCAATCCGATTCGCCCGCTGATCGGCGCCGCAATGCGGCAGTATGATATTTGAAGCCTGGCGTTGTCGATCCCGGCCTGGTCCGCCGTTATGACCCCTTCGAACTGCCGGACAGTTGCGGCTTGTGTATCGGCCTGCTGTTGAGTGATTACACCGTCGGCCGCGAGCGTCTTGTACCTCTGAAGGTCAAGATTGGCGTTGCCTAACTGAGCCTGGTCGCGAGCCAGTTGTCCCTGAGCCTGAGTGAGCTGCACCTCAAAAGGCCTCGAGTCGATTTGGGCCAACAGCTCGCCTTGCTTAACGAATTGGCCTTCCTGAAAAGCAACTTGGACGAGTTGACCGTCTATTCGACTTCTGACCGTTACTGTGTTGAATGAAGTCACAGAGCCGAGGCCGTTAAGGTACAACGGAATATCGCCTTTCTTGGCGGGCACCACATTGACCGGAACACCGGGCGGGACGGCTTCTTTCGATTGCTTAGCTGACGCAGCGGATTGGGTCTGCCATCTCACGACGAGCCACACCGAAACGCCCAGTACAGATATAACCAGCAGCCAGAGCCACCGTCGGCTCATTGTTCTCGATTTATGAGAGCCGTCTTGAAGCGACCGCTCCAGTTCCGCCTCTTCCGGGTCCAGAGTTGAAGTCTCCGTATTCATTGCGCAACGTCCAGCTAGTCAAAAGCAAATTGCAGACCCAATCGACTGGGCCGCCAGGTTATCGAAGCTAATGAATTACCGGTCTTTTGCGGCGACCCTTTGGACTGACTTTCCGGGGCGAGTGCAATACAACAGGACACCGCCGTCGCAGGGGATCTGACTTTGGTGACAGCCGCAAAAAACGCGTCCCGATTGTTTGCATTCACGAAGGATGTTCAGATTCATGGCGTCACAACGGTTCTCCTCGCTTCTTGAGTTTGCTTGCCCGACGAAGCGATCGCCTGTATCGGTGTTCTCCTGCTTGGCAGATCGCCAGCCTTGAGTTCTCGATGAGCGTCATACGCGAGGCTTGCGGTCAAGGCGGGCGCCGGAATGTCTTGCTCGACAGCTAACAAGACCGCGGCCCGCAAGTCCTCGCGTCGGGTGGCCACCAGATGGGCGAATTGCCAATCCGACAGCAGATTGGGCAAGGTTGGCTGGACATAAAACGCCTCATAAATGTCGTTCAGCATCCGGGAGCGAAGGATCGAGCCTCCACTCCAGATGCGCACCACATCATCGAGCGCGAGATCGTACTCGTAGACTTCGGAACCGGCCCTTAACAGAGCCAGGCCTTGAGCAAAGGTGACAACCATGCCTGCGCAAAGCGCACGCTTTATTTGGTCGATCAAGACGCCGCGCTTGCCGGCATAATGAATGGGCCGGCGGCCGAGCAGCCGGCGCAATGCCAACCTGCCCTCTTTGAGGCTCGAGAGCATTTGCATCGCCACGGCGATGTCAATTGTAGGAGTCGGCACATCCAGATCTCTCGCCTCGAGTGAAGCCCAACTGCCGCTTCCATTCGGCGCCGTCTCATCGGCCACTAACTCGAACAAGGTCGCGCCCATCCCCTCGCTATTGTTCCGGAGGCGGCGCGCGATTATTTCGAGCAAGTGTGAGCCAACCTCCGAAGCATTCCATTGAGAGTAGACCTCCTGTATGGCGACGTCGCTCATACCAAGACCTCGGCTCATCAAGTCATAGGTCTCCGCGATCAACTGCATTACG
>DATMCM010000491.1:0-3204 GCA_035558335.1 Blastocatellia bacterium
TGGGGCGAGCGAGCTGGACATGGTTATCAACGTCGGAGGCTTGAAGTCGGCCGATGACGAGCTGGTGGCGCGCGATATCGCGGGCGTAGTCGATGTGGCACACGAAGTCGATTACATTTGCAAGGTAATCCTGGAGACTGGACTGCTCACGGAAGAAGAGAAAGTGCGAGGATGCCTTCTGGCGAAACAAGCCGGAGCGGATTTCGTCAAGACATCAACCGGCTTCAGCAAGGGCGGCGCAACGGTCGCGGACATCGCGCTGATGCGCCGAGTCGTCGGCGGTGAGATGGGAGTAAAAGCGTCAGGAGGCGTTCGGGATCTCAAGCAGGCGCAGGAGATGATTCGAGCCGGGGCGACAAGGATTGGAGCAAGCGTAGGTGTGAAGATAGTTCAGGAAGCGGCCGGAGCCAAGCCGCCCACAAACGGCGAAGGCGTGATCGCCTACTAGATACCCAGCCGCGAGCCTGTCCGCTCCCTCTCTAGTAAGCCCATCGACACAGCACAGATCCAACCGTGTAGCCGGCGCCTACCGCCGCGAACACGACGAGTTGTCCCTTCTTCAGTCTGCCATCGTCGAGCGCATCTCCGATCGCAAGCGGGATCGTCGCGGCGGTAGTGTTTCCGAACTTGTGAATGTTCTTGACCACCTTCGCATCGTCCAGACCGAGCTTTTCAGCAGCAGCGTTAATGATACGAAGGTTCGCTTGATGGGCGATAAACAAGTCCACATCCTTGCCTTCGAGTCCGTTGCGCTGAAGGATCCCGCGACTGATCTCGCCCATCTTGCGGACGGCGTACTTGAAGACTGGTTGTCCTTCTTGATGTACGTAATGCATCTTCTTCTCGACGGTCTCGTGCGATGAAGGATTCAAGCTTCCGCCGCCGGGCATTCGAAGATACTGCCCGCCCGCGCCATCGACTTCGTGCAAGAAATCGAGTATGCCGAGATTCTCATCTTCGCTAGGTTCGAGCAGCACCGCGCCAGCGCCATCGCCGAACAGCACGCAGGTTGAGCGGTCTTCAAAATTGATGATGCTCGACATCACATCGGCCCCGATGACCACTACTTTATCGTGTCTTCCAGATTCGATGAATTGCGCGCCGACGCTCAGCGCATAGGGAAACCCAGAGCAAGCGGCAGAGAGATCGAATCCCCAGGCTCGACTTGCCCTTACCTTATTCTGAACGACACATGCGGTTGCAGGGAAGAACATATCCGGGGTAACCGTGGCGAGGATGATCAACTCGATCTCATCGGCTTCGATGCCGCGATTCTGAAGCAAGTCGCCTACCGCTTTTGCAGCGAGCTCCGATGTAGGCGTGCCGGGCTCGACCATATGGCGCTCCAGAATTCCGGTGCGCTCAACAATCCAGTCGTGATTGGTGTCGACCCGCTTCGCGAGGTCATGATTAGTCACGACCTTCGGAGGCACATAGCGTCCGAGCGCTGTGATCTTAGCCCTGCGTGTTGCCCTCATCTGTTGCTTCCCCCGTATAACTCCAAACCCCACCTTTCGAAAAAACGACGGGCTTGCTTCACGGAAGGCTCGATAGTAGCACCCGCTTGTTTTCGGGTGCAAGAAACATACTCTGCGAGGGAGGTAAGCGCTTTGTTTGCCCCTTCGGGCTGTGATATACGATAGTCGGCAAGCTTGCTTTGGCGCGCTCGCGCATGCGATCGCGACGAACCAAACGAGCCGAATAGGAATCTTGAAATGCTCTGCCGGCCCACAAGCTGGCCCCCAACTCTTTTCACAAGGAGAACCACCTATGGCAGAGAAAGCGAACCCAAACGTGAGCATTTGGCAGTTGATCTTCATCCCGGCGGTGATCACGCTTGCGATAACGATTCTGAGGCTAGTCGGCGAACTCAAACATTGGCCAACCTCGCTGTTCAACCCGAAGGCCGGAGGAGGAGGCTCGATCATCGGCATCACCTGGCTTGTCCCGATCCTAGGAGTTTACTTCGCTTTGAAGTTGTCCTCGGCGGGGCAGGGACCCGCCAGCGCCGCCAAGACAATAGGCTATGCGCTTCTGGGATTGGCGGTTACCTTCGCAGGCGGCTACATCGGATTTGGTCTGAAGGCCGAGTTCCCGGGCAAACTGGCCATTGGGCTCTTGCTCACTGCAGCCGGCGGCGTTATCCCGTTTTTTGCCTGGCCCGCCCTTTGGAAAGTGCTGATTGCTTACGGGTATGCAGCAAGAATTCCGGTAGTGATCCTGATGTATTTCGCGATCCGCGGCGGCTGGGGAACACATTACGACGTTCTTCCACCAGGCTTCCCGGCGGACACGCCTTTCTGGTCGACGTATTTCCAGATAGCCTTCGTTCCTCAGATGCTGTTTTGGATAGTGTTCACGATCATCGTAGGTTCACTATTTGGTGGCGTCGCGGTTGCTGTGGCACATCGAAGCAAGCGAGAGCCGCAAACGGCGTAGGCCCAGCATAGTCATGAATAGATGATGGCCGACAAGCCCCAGCGCTCGTCGGCCATCGATCCAGCCTAAAACGACTTTCAATCGTAATACTCAAGCCCCAGGTGCGTGATCAACTCCTCGCCCTTCAGATGACGAAGCGTGTTCTTCAGCTTCATCAACTGAATAAACAGGTCATGCTCCGGATACAACTCAGGCGCTGTCATCGGGCTCTTGAAGTAGAACGACAGCCACTCCTGAATTCCCTTCATCCCCGCACGCTTCGCCAAATCCATGAACAAAGCCAGGTCCAACACGATCGGCGCGGCAAGGATCGAGTCGCGGCAAAGAAAATCGATCTTGATCTGCATCGGGTAGCCAAGCCAGCCAAAGATGTCGATGTTGTCCCATCCTTCTTTGTTGTCGCCGCGCGGCGGATAGTAGTTGATCCGAACGATGTGACTGAAATCCTTGTAGAGCGCGGGGTAGACGTCCGGTTGAAGGATGTATTCCAACACTGAGAGCTTCGATTCTTCCTTTGTCTTGAACGACTCGGGATCGTCGAGCACCTCGCCGTCGCGGTTGCCGAGAATGTTAGTCGAGAACCAGCCGTGCAAACCAAGCAAGCGCGACTTTAGTCCCGGCGCTATCATCGTCTTCATCAGAGTTTGCCCGGTCTTGAAGTCCTTTCCGCAAACCGGCACACCCTGATCCACGGCAAGCTTTGTCAGCGCCGGCACATCTACCGTCAGGTTCGGGGCCCCATTTGCAAATGGAACACCAGATTTC
>DATMCM010000492.1:0-21075 GCA_035558335.1 Blastocatellia bacterium
AAGAGCCCGATGGCGCGGTGCCGGTCATCGCCGATGCGAATTCGATGACCTACGTGCTTCATCGGAAGCTGGGGGATGAGATCATTGTGAATCAGTCAGGCGGCGATCCGGTGCGGCTGCGCCTGGTTGCCGCGTTGGCCGACAGCATCTTCCAGAGCGAGTTGTTAATCAGTGATTCGAACTTTTTGAGGCTGTTTCCGGACAGAGGCGGCTACAGCTTCTTTTTGTTGGATGTGGCTCCGGAAGCCTCTTCCGTGGCCACCGGCGTTCTTGAAGAGCAGCTTTCAGACTTTGGCTTCGACATCATGCCGACTGCAGAGCGGCTTGCGAGTTTTCATCGGGTCGAGAACACCTACCTCTCGACTTTTCAAACGCTTGGAGGGCTCGGGCTCGTGCTGGGTACGTTAGGGCTTGCTACGGTCTTGCTGAGAAATGTTCTGGAGCGGAGAAGGGAGCTGGCGTTGCTCAGGGCTATAGGATACAACTCCCGGCACTTCGCGTTGATGATCATAAGCGAGAACGCGTTTCTTGTATTCTGCGGGCTGGTGACCGGGGCGCTCGCAGCGCTGGTCGCGATTGGTCCTGCTTTCTTTTCAAGAGGCGGTCACGTGCCCGCGCTCTCTTTAGTATTGCTGTTGATTGTGTTTGTGACGGGACTGCTTGCTTCAGTAGCTGCGACGGTAGCGGCGCTGCGCACGCCGTTGCTCCCGTCGCTTCGCTCGGAGTAGAGTGGGGATCTGCGGTCGGAGCTCCGTAGGAGCGCGATGTTTGTAGGCAACGCACGAGTTACAGCTGCAAGCTCCGTAGGAGCGGTATGTTTGTAGTACCCCGGCGAGCCCGCGCCTTGAGCTGCAAGCAGCGAGATGTCTCAACATTTCGCTCCTACGGAGCTTGGGCGGGCTTCAGAATCGACTTACAAACATTTCGTCCCTCCGGGACTAGTTGGAGCTCAGTATGACGAACGTTGTTTTCATGAAAGCCGCGTTGAAATCCGCATTGCTTATCTCCTTCGTGTTCACGCTGATAAGTCAGGTTTTGTTAGCACAAGACTGGCCACAGTGGCGGGGACCCAACCGCGACGCAGTCGTAGCATCATTCACGCCTCCGAAGGTCTGGCCCGACAAGCTCAAAATATTATGGAAAGCGCCGGTTGGAATCGGGCACTCCTCTCCAGTCGTAGTTGGCCGCCGGGTCTATCTTCTCTCGCGGCAGGGAGAGAATGAAGTCGCGTCTTGTTTTGATCTCGAAACAGGAAAGCTGGTTTGGCGCGACAGTTATCCAACTCCTTACATGATGAACCCGGCCGCGGTCTCTCACGGCAAGGGTCCCAAGTCAACACCCGTGGTTTACAACAACAATCTGTACACCTTCGGGATCAGCGGCATTCTTTCCTGCTACGACGCCGGTACCGGCAAGGTCAGATGGCGGAAAGAGTTTTCCAAACAGTTCAAAGCGACGTCACCATTATACGGCGCGGCGACGTCGCCGATTGTCGGCAACGGACTTGTGATCGTGCACGTTGGCGGTAACGACGCGGGCGCGCTCAGCGCATTCGATGCCGAAACCGGAGAAGTGAAATGGAGCTGGACGGGAGACGGCCCGGGCTACGCTTCGCCGATAGTCTTCGAGACGAATGGTATCAGTCAGCTTGTCACTCAAACGCAGAAGTCCGTAGCGGGCTTTTCTGTCGCAAGTGGTGAGCTGCTCTGGCGAATTCCGTTCGAGACCGAATACGTTCAGAACATCGTGTCGCCGGTCGTGTACAAGCAGACGTTGATCTTCTCCGGCCTGGACAAGGGAACGACCACGATCAGAGTAGTCAAACGGGGAGCAAAATGGGAAACGGAACAGGTCTGGCAAAATCCGGAGGTCTCGATGTACATGAACTCGCCGGTGGTGAGCGGCGACTACTTGTTCGGACTCTCGCACAAGCGCAAGGGCCAGTTCTTCTGTCTCGATGCGCGGACTGGCAAGACGTTATGGAGCAGTAATGGCCGCGAGGGCGACAACGCGGCAATAGTCGCCGCCGGACAGATCCTGCTCCTGCTGACCGACGCAGCAGAACTGATTGTGGCGCGCGCCGACCCGAACCAATTCGAAGTGTTGAAAAAGTATTCGGTGGCAGATAGTCCAACGTGGGCGTCACCCGTGCTTATCGGGAATCGAATACTGATCAAGGACGCTTCGAACCTCGCGCTCTTGAGTCTGGAGTAGCTTTCAAATTTGCCCACGCATGAACTAACATAGGCAATCACTCTTGGTTCCCCGGAGGACTAATTTGCAGAAAAGGACGCTCATCGCTGTGACTTTCATGGTCCTCGCGGGCAACGCCTCTCTGGCCGACAACTGGCCGCAATGGAGGGGGCCGCTTCTCAACGGCACAAGCGGCGAGAAGAATCTGCCTACTCGCTGGGGTACTGAGGAGAACGTCACCTGGAAGCTCGCCATGCCAAGCTGGACCGGTGCCACGCCGGTCATCTGGGGCGAACGGATCTTCCTGAACGTCGCTGAAGGGAACGACCTCTACTTGTGGTGTGTGGATCGCACAAAAGGCGAGGCGGTGTGGAAGAAGCTTCTCGGAAGCGGCAATACCAAGATGCGCAAGCAGAACATGTCGTCGCCCTCGCCGGTCACCGACGGCAAAAAAGTGTGGGTGATGACTGGGACCGGGGTGCTGAAGGCATTCGACTTCAACGGCAACGAGCAATGGGCGCGCGACATTCAGAAGGACTATGGACGCTTCGGTCTGAATTGGGGCTATGCCTCTTCGCCGTTGTTGTATGAAGACGGGTTGTTTGTTCAGGTGCTCCACGGAATGAGAACAGACGATCCGTCCTACCTCTTGCGCGTCGACAAAAAAACCGGAAAGACCGTCTGGAAAGTGGAGCGGCCTACAAAAGCGATTATGGAATCGCCCGACTCTTACACAACGCCCGCGCTCGCGAGACAGGGCAACAACGTCGAGATAGTCATCACCGGGGGTGACTGCGTGACCGGGCACGACCCGGCAACAGGTAAGGAGTTGTGGCGCGCGAACGGGCTCAACCCCGAGAACCATCCGAATTATCGGATCGTCGCTTCTCCGGTTGTCTACGAAGGCATAGTGTACGCGCCCACGCGAGTGAAGCCGCTGCTGGCCATCAAAACCGGCGGGCGCGGCGACGTTACGCAATCAAACAGACTGTGGGCCTTCGACCACGGGCCCGATGTGCCGACTCCGGTGACCGACGGGAAGTATTTCTACGTCGTCGATGATCGCGGAGTCATGTGGTGCCTCGATGCCAAGACGGGTCAGGAGATCTGGGGACCGCAGCGTATCAAATCAGCGACTTACAGTTCGTCTCCGGTACTGGCCGACAGCAAGCTTTATGTCACTAACGAAGAAGGGCTCACGACAGTGCTCAGGGCCGGGCCCAAGTTTGAGGTCATAGCGGAGAACAATCTAAACGATTACACGCTTAGTTCTCCGGCTATCTCCGATGGCCAAATATTTTTGCGCACTGCCCAGTACCTTTACTGCATAGGCAAACGCGTTTCGCACTAGCAGTCTGTCAGAGCGATTTGATGAACACCCTGTATGGGCGTCCCTCCGTGGGCGCCCCTCCTCACACAGAACCAGAGAGCGCGCCCCGGGTAGCGACCTTGGTCCTGTGTGAGGAGGGGCGCCCACGGAGCAACCAAGCTCGTTTTGCGAGCCAATGCCGCTGTAGAAACCCTTCCCGTAAGCTGTCTAATGAAATCAACAGCTTACGGGGATGGTTCCTAAGGAGGGACGCCCGTACAGGTCCATCATCTTGACTGCTAGTTTAGGGTTCAACATCAGGTTGCATTGAGGAGATTGAGCAAGTTAACGCTCGAACTACAAACTTTCAATTCACAATGAAATCTCTCGCGGAGGCCTTATGATCAAGAAAGCGATCGCAACAATCGTTCTTAACGGCTTGCTGCTCACCGCGGCCGTGGCTCAGAGCAACTGGCCGCAGTTTCGCGGGCCCGGCTCGCTCGGAGTCGCCGAAGATAACAGCCTGCCCGACACCTGGAGCACCACCGAGAACGTCGCGTGGAAGACCGAGATTCCGGGGACCGGATGGAGCTCGCCTGCCGTTTGGGGCGACAGCATTTTTGTAACCTCGGTCATCAGCTCGGTGGAAGGAGAGAAGCCCAAAAAGGGACTCTACTTCGGCGGCGAGCGGAAACCGGCCACCGATGTTCATCGCTGGATGGTCTACTGCGTCGATTTCAAAACCGGCAAGATTCGCTGGGAGCAAGAGGTGAAAAAGGGCCCGCCCGAAAACCCGCGCCACTTGAAGAACAGCTATGCTTCCGAGACTCCGGTGACCGACGGCGAGCGCGTTTATGCCTACTTCGGCAATGTGGGTCTGTTCTGTTTCGATATGAACGGCAAGCCGCTCTGGTCGAAAAAATGGGGGCCGTTCGCGACCCGTTATGGATGGGGTACCGCCGCGTCGCCGGTACTGTACAAGGACAGACTCTACGTCGTGAACGACAACGACACCGAGTCGTTCATGATCGCTTTGAACAAAAAAACCGGCGCACAGGTCTGGCGAGTCGAAAGAGAGCAGGGCACAAACTGGGCGACGCCTTACGTGTGGGAGAACGGGACAAGGACGGAGATCATCACGCCTGGGACGAAGAAGGTCCGCTCCTACGACCTGAACGGCAAGACGCTGTGGGAGTTCAGCGGGATGTCTTCGATTGCGATACCGACTCCGTTTTCGCGACACGGGTTGGTTTACATTGCCTCGGGTTACGTAGGCGATCAGCTTCGCCCGGTTTATGCGATTAAGCCAGGGGCTTCGGGCGACATTTCTCTCAAGCCGGGAGAACAGAGCAACAACTTCATCGCCTGGTACCAGCCGCAAGCGGGGCCTTATAACCCGTCGCCGCTCGTCTATGGTGACTACTACTACACGCTTTTCGATCGCGGTTTTTTCACCTGTCACGATGCGAAGACCGGCGCGGAGGTTTACCCGAAAGCGCGAATCGATCCAGGCGTAAACGCGTTCACCTCGTCGCCCTGGGCTTACAATGGCAAGATATTTTGCCTTAGTGAAGACGGCGACACGTTTGTGATTCAGGCGGGCAAGGACTACAAGCTGATAGGGAAGAACTCGCTGGACGAGATGTGCATGGCTACGCCGGCAATCGCGCGAGGAAGCTTGATCATCCGCACGGCAACGAAGCTCTATCGGATCACGAAAGGCGGGGCTTCGAAGGCTTAGAGAGTAAGACCAGAACCCAGTAGCATGCTTGTGGTCGGGAACGGTGGCTTCCCACGCCGTTCTTGTTAGGCGTTTTGGCCGAGCGGGGGCAAGCCACCCTTCCCGACCACGAGCGTGCTACACCATCGAATGTTCTGCAGGTAACCTCTTGCGCCATGTTCGGGGTTTTGTAGCAAGTCCTATATCAAGATATAGCTGATGGGAGAGAGACCATGAGGCAACTAGGCGTCATTCTGATAGCAGCACTCTGCGCGCTTGCGGCGTATGCTCAGATTCAACCGGAGCAGACGGCCATCTTTCACTTCACGCTGGTGAGCGATCAGTTTTGCACCGGCGGCCAGCCGAAGCTCGAGGCTCTGGAAAAGCTGAAGGCGGAAGGGGTGAAGTCGATCCTCAATCTCAGACAGCCGAGCGAGCACCGCGCCGCAGACGAAGAAGCGAAGGCGAAAGAACTCGGGCTCAAGTACTTCAACATCCCGGTCGTGTACAGGGACCCGAAGGACGAACAGGCCACTGAGTTCCTCAAGATAACCGACGATCCAAAGAATCGCCCGATCTTCATCCACTGCACGGCGGCGATTCGAGTCGGCGCCTTCTGGATGATCAGACGAGTCCTTCGTGACGGTTGGACCGTGGAGGCAGCGGAGGAAGAGGCGCAAAAAATCGGGCTCCGTGAAGCGCCCCACCTCGTCGAGTTCGCCAAGGCTTACATCGCGAAGTACGGCAAGAAATGACAGCTTGTAAAGAATGCGCGAGAGCGGCAATCAACGGCTGATCATCACGCATGCAGTCCTCACCGGGCTGACTCCGCTCATTCCTATTCCGATCCTGGACGATCTGGCTCGAAGCTATTTTCAGCGCCGGCTTGTCAGGCAACTCGCCGAGTCGTATCGACGCGCACTTAGTGAACAGGATGTTCGCGTTCTGGCCGACGATGCTAATGGCGGCTGCTTCGGTTGTGTGGGCGGAGCCTTCCTGCTTCCATTCAAGCTGATTTTCAGGAAGCTGTTCTTCTTTTTGGAGTGGAAGCGCGCAGCCGATACGGTGAGCCGGACTTATCATCAGGGATACCTGCTGGAGTACGCGCTCCGAGAGGGCGGGTTCCCCGATCAACACGCGACTGCTGACGTGCGCGCAGCAATAGACGCGGTGTTGCGCGAGGTGGGGACTGGCCCGGTAGAGCGAGCGGTGAGATTGACGTTCAGTCAATCGAAGAGCGCGCTGAGTTCCGCGGCGCGATTGCTCAGGCGAAGCTTGCAAGGCCTCTCCCGCAAACCTGACGAGGAGCAAGTCGCTCAGGCGGCGAAAGCTGTTGAGGAGGAACGTGTGATTGAAGGTGTGACCAGGGGGGTGCAATGTGCTGCGTCGCCTTTCATCTAAGGGGCAGCGAGAGACCGACATAGCACCCCGCTGGGGTGCGGTAATCGACGCCGATGTGCTCCTACAAACATTCCACCTCTACGAGGTGGTTTGGACCCGCGGCGGAGTGCCTGCACTCACGGAAATGAGATGTCGGTCAACCCTTATGTGCACTGCTTGGGAGTTTACCCGGCAATTGCCGTTTTGAAGCAGGAAGTGAAGCAGGAAGTGAATACCAGCAACCACCAGACGTTGCGGACGCAGTTTAGGTTATTGGATCCTTGCTAGCTTTACCAATATTGCTCGAGCTTCTTCAGATGTGTGGATGGGCGAGTCGAAATCTATTCTCACCTTACGTTTGTCGGCTAGCATGTCGAATCCTTCGCTATCGATCCCGGTCATTTCTACGGTATCGACTTCGAGTCCTCGCAGTACTTTGCAGTAATGAAGCAATGCTTTCTGGTGATCTCGATTCATGTGGTCGACGATCGCCCGCTCGGTTTTGCGGAAGGGGTTCTCGATAAGCATCGAGGCCGGCTCGATCCAGAAGATCTGTCCAAAGCCTCCGATAAAGCGCGCTCTTTTCAATCGAATCCGATAAAAAGAAAAATCATGGGTCTCGAAGTATGACTCCGCCGAAGGGAAATAACGAAGGTAGCGATCCCGCAAATCCCTTTCGCTGGGATCGATTGGCTCAGCATCTCCGATCCACGTGAGGCGGCTGCCGGCCTGCGGGTCATCGGCGCGGGGATCAAAGACGGTCAGAGAGGCCCTGTTATTCTGTTTGATATTGCGAGTGTGTTGAGCGATGTCGCTGATAAGAATGGCTGGCTCGCCGTCATAATCGAGAGCGTATGGTGCTATCGAACCGAAGGGGTATCCTTCGACATCGATCGAGTGTGTGGACAGCACGCCAATGCTCTGATGATTCAGCAGTCGTCTTGCGGTTAGTGCCTGGTTTGACATGCTCGGTAGTTTTCTTGTTTCCTCGAGTTTTGATCTCCGCGATCGGTCCAACCAGTTAGTCAAACCGTACCGGACAACTCGGTCATGCAGGTTGGCTTCAGGGCCCGTCAAATCGGGCGAGCTAACCCTCAAGAGGCTTCTGCACAAAAAGTCGGAAGAAGTAGTCCCGTAGAGACGGAATGTCTGTAGATCGATTGCTGAAGCTGGTTCCAAGCTCCGCCAGGAGCGAAATGTCGAGATATAACGCTCCTACGGAACTTGTTTCTAATCTCAACATCGCGTCTACAAACATTTCGCTCCCACGGAGCTCACTTTTTGTGCAAGGCTGCCTCAAGGCTCTGGGCTTCGGCGCGTTCCAAAACTCTCGCAAGCCTCTTCATCCCATCCGGAGCAGTTGACTCAAAGATAACGACGTTGTCGGTGTACGCTGGACCATTCTCCCCTTCGAGTGTAAGCCGCTGCGTGATCCTTGTTCGGCGAGGGGACAGTTCGTCGAATCGCCAGTCAAAGCGCAAGACCGCGTCATCAAGCTGTAATTCGATACTTGCTGCGCTCTCGAGTTCAACCGCGCGAATCACCGAGTGCCAGGCCTGCTGCCCGGGTGACTTACTGGTCAATCGAGAACCCGGAGCGAAAGGCCCATCGATCTCAAACTCAACACCGGCATCGTCCCAGTTGGCGACATTGGTCCAATAATCCCAGGCGAAACGCAGACTCGCGTCGGTTTCAACCGAATATTCGAACTGCCAGGTTGATTCGGCCACTTGATGTCGCTCAATTCGAAGTTGGCATTCCGCTACTGGAAGCCGGCGCCTACCCCTGGGGCTTGAAGTACAGCACGAGTCCCGCGCCTACCGCGACGAGTATCATGCCGAGATAGATCAGCGGATTGGGAGCCGTCTTTGGCGGGTGCTGCCACATCGAGTACAACACGTTTATTATCGGAGCGCCGCCAAACACCAACGGCATTACGTAGGTAGGAATGCCTCCGCTCTTGAAAGCGTAGATGATGCAGAGCGCACCTGCCGCGCCAAGCGCTCCCCCCAGCGTCGCCCAGGTGATGCCTCCGCTGTTGAAATCCTTCAAGCCACCCTGCGCTCCCAAAGCGATCACCGGAACGAGCACTCCGATCAGGAAGTACGCTACTCCCACGCAAAGCAGGGCGCGGAACGGATTGCCAAGCTCGGTTTGTCCTTTATGAAGAATGGGCCCGTACAATCCCCACGACAGCGCCGCGCCTAATGCGAACATCACCCAGATCATAGATTTGTTTCGCTCCTTCCTGGTTTCACTCATGGACTCTTCCTTTTGTTCCTGGCGTCCTGGCGGTTCTTTGCGTCTTTGCGCGAACCGGGATTCAGGTTTCACGCAAAGACGCCAAGTCCCGCCAACATCGCTAAGGGCCCTTGCGGCCAAAACAGTAAAGCGCGCTTCGCGTTCGAATATAGATCCGTCCGTCCGCGATCGCCGGCGTCGCGAAGCACTCATCGTCAAGCTGGTTTACCTTGAGGATCTCCCACTCGCCCGCAGCTTTCAGTACGGACACCGCGCCCCCTTCGCCGATAAGAAAGACTTTGTCGTCGGCGGCTACCGGGGAAGAGAAGTACTTGTCGATCGCGCCTTGCAAGCGGCCCTGCTTGATCACGTTGCCCGTAGCCGGATCAAAAGAGATCAGCACTCCGCCGTCGTTGACCATGTACAGCACGCCTTTGTAGAGCAGCGTCGAAGGCACTTGAGGAACAGGCTTCTGGTAGCGCCATCGAATCGCGGTTGAGGTCTGATCGCCTTGACCCCCGAGCTTGATCGCGAGCAATCCATTTTCAGCCGCCAACATCGCGCGGAAGATGCCCCAGTCTTTTTCGTTGAGCTTCTCGTCCCGATCGGTATCGAAGGCCTCGAATGCTCCGTTGAGCAGCTTGTCCATTGGCCCGTCGCCGGTGACTTCTGATTTCGAGATCAGCCCGTCATGGTTGACGTCATATTTCGCCAGGCCTTCGGCGAACGAGATCGTCTTCACCTGTTGCCCGGGCTGATTCTGCGGAAAACCCCAGCCGTTGACGTACAGGTATTCATCGTCGTGGCTGGCAATCGATTTCATCTCGCAAGCGAGCCCGCGAACCCACCAGACCCGTTTGCCGTCTTCAACCGAGTAAGCCGAAAGCTGAAATGACTCAGGGATGATGATCTGATTCGCGCCTTGCCTGGGCTGATAGATGATCGGCGTCGAGTAACCCGAGATGACTTCGGGGCGCTCGACTTTCCATCGGAGGCGGCCGGTGTCCTTGTCGACCGCGATCAGGAATGAGTTTGGATTGTCCTGGTCTACGGGCAGGATCACCTTGCCGTCAACAACGATGGGCGAGGCTCCAAACCCGTAGAACATGTTGAAGGGCCCAAGTCGAAGCTTCCAACGCTCCTTGCCCGCGGTGTCGTACGAGACCAGACCGAATTCCTGAAAGAAGACGAAGACGTTCTCGCCGTCGGTGACCGGGCTGGGCGACGCGGGTCCATTGACGTTTTGCAAGCGTCCAACTTTCGTGCGCGGCACCTCGCGTTGCCAGAGAAGCTTGCCAGTCGCGCGGTCGAGGCAGATGACAAGCAGTTTGTAGTGCTGTTTCTCGGCGGTGTGAGCGGTTATAAAGATGCGGTTGTGCGTAAGAACTGGCGACGAGTGCCCGGGCGGAAGCGGCGTCTTCCAAAAGACGTTCTTGTCCGGCCCGAACTCGGTTGGTAGTCCGGTGGTCGCAGAAACTCCGGTGCCGTTAGGTCCGCGAAACTGCGACCAGTCTTCTGCCATCACAGGCGGCAGGGAAAACAATGCGAGGAACAATGCGAAGAAGATGTGTGCGATTTTGGACATAGAGGCCTGTGCGAAACTTGCTGAAACCTAATGCGACTTCGATGATACTGCGCGGTGGATTCTAGTTGATGGGGAACAAAAAAGAAAAGCGAGTCACGTACTGACGCGCTACGGAAAGGCTAACCTGTAGGGGCGTCCCTCCGTGCGCGCCCCTCTTCCAGATCGCGGAAGCGTTCCGGCGTAACGAGGGGCGCCCACGGAGGGACGCCCCCACAGGTCATTGCGAAACAGCGGCCGCCTCGGACTTCATCGAGTCGGGAATGCCTTTCGGATAAATCGCTGCCAACAACGGAGTGGTCATCAACGTAGTGACCAGGGCCATTAGCACCATCATCGAGAATAGTGCGGGAGAGAGAATCCCGAGATCGAGACCGATGTTGAGGATGACTAATTCAACAAGTCCACGAGTGTTCATCAGAACGCCAACGGCTGCAGCCTCGCGCCACGACATCCCATTCATTCGAGCCGACGCAAGCGAGCCGCCCAGCTTTCCTATGACCGCCAGCGCGATGATCACGCCACAATAAAGCCACATGCTGGAGCCGGCGATCAGGAAAAAACTGGATCGAAGCCCGGTTAGCGCAAAGTAGATAGGGAGCAGCAGCACCACTACGAGTGCTTCGAGTTTTTGCGACAGCTCTCGCGATAGCTCCGGGTGTCTGGGCATCACCACCCCGGCCAGAAAGGCGCCAAACAGCGCGTGAACTCCCAGAGATTCTGTTATCCAACCTGAAGCCAACACAACCAGCAGAATTATCGCGACCAGATCCTGCGTCAGACTGCCATGTTTGCGATAAAGGGGAACGAGCTTCCGCAGAGCTCGCCTGACACCGAATAACATCACAAGAACAAACGCCACGAGCCCGCTGAAGGTGAACCAGGCGGGAAGCTCCAGAGCGGAAGAACGAACGATAACCGTTATCCCGGCCAGGATGCACCATGCAGTGACGTCGTCGACGGCGGCGCAGGTGATCGCTACCGATCCTATCCTTGTGCGAAGCATATTACGTTCGAGCAGGATTCGAGCCAGAACCGGGAAAGCCGTCACGCTCATGGCTGCCCCCATAAACAGAGCGAAGCCGGTCACGCCGACGGTTTGGTCGGATAATCTTGGATAAAGAAAAATCGCAAACAGAAAGCCCAGAACAAAGGGCGCGACTATGCTGACCTGGCTGGTCATCACAGCTGCCCGGCCAAGTTCTCGCAGGTGCGTAAGGTCGAGTTCCAGGCCGACCAGGAACATGAAGAGCAGCAGCCCTATCTGGCTTACTGAATTCAAGTGTCCGAGACTCGCAGGCGGGAAAAGTTCCGAAGAGATTCCGGGAGCCAGCCAACCCAACAGCGAAGGTCCCAACAGAATCCCAGCGACCATCTCACCGACAACGCGCGGTTGATGGACCTTGCGGAATACCCAGCCGACAAGGCGGGCGACAATCAGAATCGTCCCGATTTGTAGGACTAACAGCTTGAAGCCGGCCATAGACGCGGGGAATGAGGCTCGTTCAAGACTCGGTCGATTTCAGTGTAGGCACGCGATCGTCGAAATACAGGTACTTCGCGGAAAGCACCTGCCCCGGGTCGGGCTCCACTGATGGGTCGGCGCCGCCGTCAGGGGTGAGAAACTCCTCATAGAGCGGCGGGGGAATCTCGGCAAATTCCGACATCGGCCCGTAGACCTGGTCCACACCTTCCCTGAAAACATCGCCGATCAAGAGGTTGATGATATTGACTCGCTGCTCCGGATACTTCTGAAGGAACTTCGCGAAGCTGAACCCGTCGCTGTAGAAGGCGTGCACCAGCTTGCGCATGGATTCGATGCCGTTATCCAGCTTGGATTGAAACTGACCCAGCCGCTCGCCCGAGAAGTCGTTGTTCTTGAATGCATCGTGGATCGCGTCAGCAGCCAGGTCGGCCATTTTGAGCGCCAACAAAACACCTGAAGAATAAATCGGATCGAGAAAGCCGTAGGCGTCTCCGATAAGTATGAAGCCGTCACCGGAGCACTGCTTCGAGCGGTAGGAATAGTCGAGGATCGAATAGATCTTGTCGACGCGCTCGGCGCCCTCCACGCGCTTGCGGCAGGATTCACATCTCTCGATCTCCTCGTGGAAGATCTTTGCCAGGTCTTTGCCGCGGTCCTTGACCAGGTAATCGGGATCGGCGACGATGCCGACGCTGGTGATGTCGTCCTCGAGCGGGATGTACCAGAACCAACCGCCGCTTCCAGGTTGAGTGCGAAGCACCAGCGTTGCCCCGCCGTTCAGATCCGGCTCGCGATGAGCGCCCTTGAAGTAGGAATAGAGCACGGCCTTTCTAAGCTTTGGATCCCGGACGCGCCACTGAAACTTGTTTGAGAGCATCGCGCTCTGGCCCGTCGCGTCCACGACCACCTGCGCGTTAAACCGGCGCACTGAGCCGTCCTGCATCTGCGCTTCGACGCCACACGCGCGGCCTGCCTCGAAGATCACCCGCTTGACAGGGGTTTTCTGGTAAACCGTCGCGCCTTGTTCCTCGGCGTGTTCGATCAGCATCTGATCGAACACCGCGCGAGTAACCTGCCAGGTGACCGCGCTCTCGTGATGGTTTGCCTCGAAGAAGTAAAAAGGACGAGACTCTCTTCCAGCCGCGTTTGCGAATTGGACGCTGTATTTGCTGAC
Source organism: Blastocatellia bacterium (assembly GCA_035558335.1). Taxonomy (GTDB): domain Bacteria; phylum Acidobacteriota; class Blastocatellia; order UBA7656; family UBA7656; genus Onstottus_B. Next base: position 13,086 of record DATMCM010000492.1, read on the forward strand.
GAACTTGCTCTGCTTGAGCTTATCCAGAAAGCCCATCCGCTGGAAGGTCCAAAAAGTATCGGTCATCAGCGATTCGCCGATATGATGGCGTGGGAACTGTTCTTTCTCGAACAGCGCCACGCTACGGCCTTCGCGGGCCAGGATGCTTGCGACCGTGCTTCCAGCCGGGCCGCCGCCCATTACGATTACATCGAAATTGCTTTTGTTGTTTTCCATTACGAATTAGTCCAAACGTTGATCCTGAATCAATCCTTAGCGTCTTAGATTTGTATTCCGGCTTCACGCAAAGGCGCCAAGGACCGCAAAGATCGCGAAGTCTTTCCTGGCTGGCTTTGCGCGACTTTGCGTCTTTGCGTGAAACCCTTCTCCCGCGTTAAAGCGTATGAAAGTAGCTCATGCATACCGAAAAGTCTTCAACTCGGGTTCAAAAAACTCAGATAGAAAGTGGTCCACTTGCAGGAGCCCGCGTCGCGTCAGCGCGATCGTTCCGTTGTTGCGCTGGAGCATGTTCTCCTGGTTAAGCCGTTCATAAACGGGTTGAAACTCGTTCCATATCTCGACCCCGAATTTGCGGCGAAAGTACGCGGTGTCAAGCGCGCCAGTCTTGAGCTGCAAAACCATCTCGCGGATGAGCTTCTGTTTCGGAGTCAAAGACAGCGCTCGCAGCAGCGGCAGTCGATCTGCGTCCAACAGGCCGACGTATTCCTCGAAGCTATGCGCGTTCTGGAAGTGTACACCGCCGAAGTGTGAGAACGATGACACGCCGAGCCCGATCATGTCTCCGCCGTGCCACAACGCATCTGTGTAGATAAACCTGCAAGGCTTCTTCGTAGTCGCCACAGTGTAGGCACTCGCGATTCGATACCCGCGCTCCTGGAACTGCTCGAACGCGTAGTCGACCCATCGTCGCTTTGTCGGCCAATCGGCGATCGGGGAATCGAGTCCCTTCTGGATCATTTCCTGCGAGATGACGGTGTTGTAGGGCAGCTCCATCTGGTAGATCGTCACGGAATCGGGGTCGAGTTCAATCGTGCGGCGGACCGTCTCTCGCCACTTGTCTTCCGATTCGCCCATCATACCGGCGATAAGATCGATGTTGATCTGCGGAAAGTCGACCTGGCGAGCCCACTCGTAGGCTTGATAAATCTCGGGCGAAAGATGGGCGCGACCGTTTGCTTCGAGAATGTCATCGTCGAAATGTTCAACGCCCAGGCTCAACCGCGTGACGCCGATTTCCTTCAGCGTTTCCAGCTTCGACTTTCGCAGCGTGCCAGGTTCGCATTCGAACGTGACCTCCTCCGCATTCTCCCAACTCACATGCCGGTTGAGCCCCTCGACCAGGTAATGGAGCTGTCTTTCGCTGATGTAGGACGGTGTGCCGCCGCCGAAGTAGGCAAACCGAAGCTGCCTGCCCTGGAAGGCGCGGCTGCGGCTGTAGATTTCATTCTCCTTGATAAGCGCGTCGAGGTAGCGCTCGATCTCGGAGGCGTTCTTGTCCGTGTAGACTTTGAAGTAACAGAATTTGCACCGCTTGCGGCAGAAGGGGATATGCAGATAGAGACCAAGCGGGTCCTCGGTACGCGGCGGTTCATTTAGCGCGTTAATGACTTCCGGGATGTATTCGGCTTGCCACAGCGAAAACGGCGGATAGTTTGAGACAAAATAATTACCGACCTCGGTCTTGGTTTCGGGTGTGTTCGTCATCATTTCTGTTGTTTGCCATTCTGGTCGCTATTCATTGTAGCAACCGGTTGGGGCCGTTGCAATTTTCCTCGCCGCTGTGCCATAGTACGCAGGCATTTTGCCAATGGTTGCGACCAAGTTCGAATGAAGCGAGCACTGCTGCTGATCATTGTTGGTGCTCTTTATGTTCTGCATCAGGATTTCTGGTTCTGGCGCGAGGCACGCCCGCTCGTCTTCGGTTTCCTACCCATCGGGCTCTTCTATCACGCTTGCTACACCGTCGCCACGGCGCTTGTTCTGTGGATGTTGGTAAAGCACGCGTGGCCGTCTGAGCTGGAAGAGCGAGTGAGCGACGGGGAGAGTGGGCAAGGTGGCAACGCGTCCGCGCTTCCCCCCGTCTCCTCCTCGCCGTCTCTCCCTCCCGACAAGGGGGGCCGGACCAAGTGATCCCGACAATCTTCGTTTGCGCGTATCTCGCGGTAGTTCTTTACATAGGTATCTTTGCGTCCAGAAAGTCGGACCATCGAGAAGAGGCCGAAGACTACTTCCTGGCTGGACGATCTCTTGGACCTTACGTGTTTTTGCTCTCGCTGTTTGGGACGAACATGACCGCGTTCGCGATCCTGGGCTCGTCGGGTCACGCGTTCAACAACGGGATCGTAACGTACGGATTGATGGCTTCATCTTCGGCGTTGATCATTCCTCTGTCCCTGTTCTTTATCGGCACTCGAGTCTGGGCGCTCGGCAAGAAGCATGGCTTCATCACGCCTGTGCAGATGTTTCGCGACCGCTGGGAATGCAGTCACATCGGCACCGTCATCTTCGTAGTTCAGGCGGCGTTCCTCATTCCGTACATCATCATCGGAGTGATGGGCGGCGGGACTGCGCTTAGCGCGATTAGCGGCGGCAGGGTCCCATACTGGATCGGCGGCGCGGTGGTTGCGATGGTGGTGATGTCTTACGTCTTCTTCGGCGGAATGCGCGGGACGGCCTGGGTGAATACTTTCCAGACCTCTCTGTTTTTGTGCTTCGGCGCCATCGCGTTGATAGTGATTGGCGTTGGGATGGGAGGATTCAAGCAGTCCGCCGAGGCGCTGCTTGGATCGCCCGGGACCGCGCCGCTGCTGACTCGCGAGCGCGTCTCACCTCTCTTTTTCTTCAGCTACACTTTTATTCCGCTGTCATCGATTGCGTTCCCTCACATTACGATCTTCTGTCTGACCGCGCGCAAGATGAATCAGTTCAAAAGGACAGTGGTCCTCTATCCGATTTGCATGCTGGCACTCTGGCTGCCGTGCGTGTTTCTGGGTGTGATGGCCAATCGAATGACCGACGTGCCTCAGATCCAACAGAAGATCGAAGCGCGCCGGGCGCTTGCAGTCGAGGGTCCGAGCCTCACGCCTGATGAGCGCGACGCGTTGCGCGACAAGACAGTTGCGGACGATGTGTTGTTGTTGCTGTTGGATCGATATGCTCCGGTCTGGCTTGCTGGGCTGTTGGGCGCGGGGATTATGGCTGCAGTGATGGCCAGCGATTCTCAGATTCTTGCGTTGTCTACGATGTTCACCGAGGACGTCTTCGCCTTCTACGGCGGTAAGAAGCGGTTTGGCGAAGCGGCGCAGGTCCACACCGGGCGACTGTTCATCATTCTGATAACGGTCTTCGCTTACGCGGTGGCGCTTCAAGCTCCGCAGAACATCTTCGATCTAGCCGTCCAATACGCCTTCTCGGGCTATGCGGCGCTGTCGCCGCTTCTTGTCGCGGCGCTGTTCTGGAAGAAGAGCACAAAGTGGGGAGCTCTGGCGAGCACAGTCTGGGCGGCGGTTGCGGTGGCAGCTGTTGCTTTGTTTCAGTACCTGGTTCCCGCTCCAGCGCCGGGTCCTCCGGTGGTGACCTGGTCGGTCGGCGGCATCGAGGTGCTCTCGCGAACGCCGGGCGGGACCGCGGTGTTTGGATTGATGCCGGTAGTGCCTATGACCATCATTTCGGGAGTGTTGTTGATTGTGGTGTCGTTGGTTTCAGCCAAGCCGGCGAACGAGACGATCAGTCGTTATTTCTGAAGGTGAGAAAGGGGCCCTCGTCTTCTCGGAGTAGCCTCGGGCTCTCGGCGAGTTTGCGACTAAGAGAGGTTCGGTGGTCTCTAACCGCAGAGCCGCGGAGACGCTGGGACGCCGCTGAGAATCAAACAAACAGCGCCTCATCTTGACGTTCAACGCGACTTCACAAAGAATGCTAGCCCATTATGACTTCAACGCCCGGGACTGAAACCCCTCCACGCCTCACGCGCATTCAATGGCTTATCTGCATCATCGCCATCATTGGATTTGCCTTTGATACCTACGAACTGCTGATGCTGCCGCTCATCCTGCGGCCGGCGCTCGAACAACTCGGAGGGTTGACGTTCGGCACGCCGGAGTTCACCCGTTGGCGTGACCTTATGTTCTACGTGCCGGCGGTGTGCGGCGGGATATTTGGTCTGCTTGGAGGCTACCTCACTGACCGTCTGGGGCGCCGAAGGATTCTGACCTGGAGCATCTTGTTGTACGCGTTCTCGGCGCTCGGCGCCGGGTTTGCGACGTCGCTGCCGATGCTGCTCGTGCTGCGGACTACGACGTTCATCGGCGTCTGCGTCGAATTCGTCGCCGCGGTGGCTTGGCTAGCCGAGCTCTTTCCCGATCCGAAACGGCGCGAGACTGTAATCGGTTACACACAAGCCTTCTCCTCACTCGGCGGGTTTATGGTCAGTCTAACGGCGCTTTTGATTGCTAAGATCGCAGGCTCGCTGCCGTCAATACATGGCGGTCATGACACTTGGCGATACCTCCTGATCTCCGGATTGATTCCCGCGATCCCGCTGATCGTGATTCGACCCTTCCTTCCCGAATCGCCGGTCTGGCAACAAAAGAAGTCAGCGGGAACGCTCAAGCGTCCAAGCCTTGCCGAGATCTTCAGACCGGAGTATCGGCGGACGACTCTGGTCAGCGCATTGATCTTTGCTTGCAGCCTCGGAGCGGCGTTCGGCGCGATTCAGCAGCTTCCTCAGATCGTGCCCGCGCTGGTTCAGGTAGACGCCACCTTGACGCCTCCCGAGCGCCAGAAGATCGTGCAGTCGACCGTTGCCGGCGTTCAAACGCTCCAAGAGCTTGGCGGGTTGTTTGGTCGGTTCCTGCTGGCGTTTCTGGCTATTCGCATCGTGTCGCGCCGCAAGTTGTTGCGCGCGTTTCAGATTCCGGGTCTGTTTATCGTTCCGCTGGTGTTTCTGTATCCTGCCGTGCACGATCTGGCGCTGCTTAAGTGGGGGATCTTCTTCGCGGGTCTATTTACGGTGGCGCAACTAAGCTTTTGGGGAAACTACCTCCCGCGGGTGTATCCAACACACCTTCGAGGAACGGGTGAGAGTTTTGCGGCTAACGTTGGGGGCAGGATGGTCGGAACTTCGGCGGCGCTGTTGACGACGCAGTTCGCCGCTATGATGCCCGGCAGTACTCCAGCAGCTCATCTTGCATACGGAGCCGCCGCCGTTGCATTTCTGGTTTATGCGATTGGATTAGTTGCGAGCTTCTGGCTGCCGGAACCGAAGCAGGAAGAACTGCCCGAATAGGTGTTGTTCGGTTTGTTCCGATGTCACCTTCCCGTCTTTGCGAATCTTTGCGTCTTTGCGTGAAACCGATTCCTCGCAAAGGCGCAAAGTCCCGCAAAGACGCGTCACTGCCCAAAGCAATACAGCCTTCCATCTTCCGATCCGATCACCACACGTCCTGAAGCAATCGCTGGAGATGCCGACAGCGGGGCGCCGGCGTTGAACTCCCATACCTTCGCTCCGGTCTTGTAGTCCAAAACGTAGAACTTCCCATCATTAGACCCGATGAACACTCTTCCGTCTGCAAGCGCGGGTGACGACTCGACGCGAGCTCGCGTCATGAAAGTCCAAAGCTCTTTGCCGGTAGCCGCGTCCACGCAGTGAACCATCTTGTCTCGTCCGCCGACTATGACTTTTCCCTCGATCACTCCGGCCGATGAGTAGTACGGAAATTGACGCTGGCGATTGCGATAGCGCCAACTGACTCGATGCGTGGTAAGGTTGACTGCAAGAACCTCGTTGTTGAACGTCCCGTAGAATGCCTTTTGAGCGGCAATCGCCGGCGACGCTCCGGTGTAAGCGCCCGACGCTACGTGGAAGACTTCCTTGCCGTCGGCGATTCGGATTGCCCGAAACGTTTCGTCGCAGCCGGCGATGTGAGCCATGCCATTAGCCACGCCCGCGGTGGAATGTACCGGACCGCCGGTCTGGAATTTCCAAACCTGCGCACCGTTCGAAGCACTGATGCAATAGAGATGCTCGTCATACGAGCCAATCAGAACCTTGTCGCCGACCACGACCGGTGAAGATTTGATTTCTGCTTGCGTCTTGAACGTCCAGATAGCCCGGCCGTCGCGCGCGCCGACTGCATGAAGAGTTCCGTTCAGATCGCCGATGTAGACGACGCCGTTGGCGACGCATGGGGACGATTCGCCTATTGGTCCGGTTGCCCGATATTTCCACTTCACCGATCCGTTCGACAGGTTCAACGCCGCAAGCTCGCCCGATTGCGAACCAACATAGACAACGCCATCGACTATCGCAGCCGACGACTCGATCGTCTCGCCCGCTTCGTAAGTCCATAGCAGCCTCAAGTCTCTAGGCACATTTGAGACTGAGACGCCCAGCAACTGGCGGCCTCCCCTGAACTGACTCCATGTTTCCGGCGGAAGCTGTGACTTCGATGATGAGACCAAAAGCAGAATGCAAACCGGCAGAAGAAGTCTGAATAGAATCTTTCGGATAGCTCGCTTTCGCAAATCGAATCGTCCTCCTGGGAGCAGTTGGTACTAATAGTTCGTAGTACCGCCTTTTAGGCGGAAGTTCGTACCGACACGTTGCAACCGTCCAAGCCTTACAAACTTCCGCATAAATGCGGGACAAACCGGTGATTGTCAATCACATTGCGTACGCTCGTTTGTACAGCGTCAGCGCCCCGGAAGCAGTGAACGGTCGCGGGTTGAACTGGCCAGTCCATTGAGTGGCGGCCTGTTCGGCGAGCCGTTCCAGATCGGCTGCGGGTACGCCAGCAGCCTTCAAGCCTCGAGGCAATCCCCCAATAGCCCGGAGCTCTTCAAGGCGCAATGCGAGAGCCTCTGCTGGATCGCTCCGATCCGGAGATGCCGAACCATGGGTTAGCAGCCGACGGTAGCGTTCACCAGCCACCGAGCCGTTCCAGCGAACCACGTGCGGCAGCATCAACCCGATCGCAACGCCGTGCTCTGTATCATAACTGGCAGTCAGCGGGTTCGCGCACGCGTGCGCCGCGCCAAGCATCGAGTTTTCAATCGCCAGCCCCGCCCAGTAGGCGCCGAGCTGCATCGCAGCCCGCGCTTCTATGTCGTCTGGCCGACGGATGACCCTTTCGTAGTGAGCTTCAAGCAACCGCCATCCTTCGAGCGAGAAAACTTCCGACGCGGCGTTGCGTTTCGTCGTGACGTAGGTTTCTACGCAATGCGAGATCGCGTCAAAACCGGCAGTCGCGGTTACTGCGGCTGGTTGTGAGACGGTAAGCCGCGGATCAAGGATCGCGATCTTGAAAGCGGCGCCCGGATCACCGCAAGCCATTTTGACGTGCGTCTCGGCGTCAGAGATCAGGGCGTACGACTGAGCCTCACTTCCGGTGCCCGCGGTTGTCGGGACGCCAATCATCGGCAGCATTGACTCTCGAATCTTCCCGTATCCCCAGTAGTCCTGCATAGCTCCGCCGCTGGTCAGCAGAAAGTTTATCCCCTTGGCCACGTCCATCGAACTGCCGCCGCCAAGCCCAATCAGCGAATCTATGTCGAGCGATGCAGCAAAGTCTCGACCCGCTTCTACCATCGTTGTGTTTGGATTCGAATCGAAATCGTGAAATGTGAAGACAGTAATTCCGGAGTCGGAGAGGAGCGTCGTCGCTTTTTCAACGTAGCCGCAAGCAAGAATTCCTTTGTCGGCAACCAGCAGCGTTCTCGCGAAGCCAAGCTCGTTTGCCAAAGCGCCGAGCCGCGCAAACGACCCGTCGCCGAATATCAAACGTGTGCGGCTTTGTAAGTCAAAAGACTCCATTGTGGGAGTTCGTAGTACCTCCTTCGGTCGGAAGTTGGGAGTAAGTCCTCAAGAGTGATGCTTCGTCCGTTATTACAAACTTCCGCCTGAAGGCGTGCTACGCAACGTGCTGTTTTTCTCGGCTATGGCATAGAGCTGATTGCGATTCGCGATGAACAGCGCTCCATTCGCCGGGACCGG
>DATMCM010000493.1:0-15131 GCA_035558335.1 Blastocatellia bacterium
TTCGAGGATGGATTCCTGATTCTAAAATCCAAGGTCGGACCGCAAGGCGAGGAAAGATACAAACGCGTCGACCCGGTGAAGCAAATTGCGCGAAGCGCCGCTGGTGGAGTCGCAAGATTTTCTGGTCAAGCCGACAAGAAATGAAGGGACCGCGACGGAGAGGGGACCAGGTTATTGGCGCGCTGCCTTGGCCGCCCTCTCCGCGCGAGCCTTCGAGACCATCTCCTTGAGCTCTCTCATCAGCGTAGGCCCGTGATAAGGGATCCCGTCCTTGATCGTCCACTCAACGCCGCCGGTGTGCACCGTCTTCCCGTCGCGAATTTCATCCACGCCCGTCGGATAGAGCACCTTCAAGTTCTCGAGCGGGTTTCCGTTCACCACGATCAAATCCGCAAGCCAACCAGCGCGCACGCGTCCGAGTTTATCTTCTTGCCCCAGTATCCGCGCGTTGTTCCCCGTCGCGTGTTGAATGACTTTCAAAGTGTGGAAGCCCGCTTCCTGGTGCAGCTCGAGCTCGCGCAGCAAACCGAACCCGTACATCTGATAGATGAAGCCCGCGTCTTCGCCCGCGCCGATCAAGCCGCCGCGATTCTCGAACTCGCGCAACGCCGCCATCCAGATCCGATAGTTCTCTTTCCAGAATGCTTCGTCCGTCGAGCTCCAGCCGATAAAGTATGAACCGTGATTAGCGGGATTCGGTTTGAAGTACTCTTCGAGAGTTGGGTGAAGATAGTCGGCGAACCACGGCTGAGTCTGCGCGCGTTGCAGATCGCGGCTCGCTTCGTAAATGTCGAGCGTCGGGTCCCAGGCAACGTTAGCCGCTACCATCGCGTCCAGCACTTTCATCAAACGATCCCAGTTTGCTTCTCGCCATAACCTTCCGGCGTAACGGAAGCGATCGACTTCGTTGTTGTAGTTGTAACTCGACGGGAAGTTCTGCCGCCCGCTTTCGATCGCGGCATCGGGAATCCCGTACCAGTGCTCGATCGAAGTCGTTCCAAACTTGATGTCGTCCCACGCGTTGGTTTCTTCGACTCCAACGTGATGAGCGATGCGAAGCCCGAGCTTGTGAGCTTCGTCTTCGATTGCTGCGAGAATATCGCGCTCGGTCCCGAGCAGCTTGATGCCGTCGACGCCCATCTGTTTGAGCTCGCGAATTCGCGCGCGAGCTTCGTCGGGATTGCGCGGAGCCGGCATCCCTTGCAGCCAGCCGTAGATAAACAACCTCGGCGCTGCAACTTCACCGCTCGCGCTTTTCTGTCTGAGCGGGATGGTTTTCTTCAAGTCGCTTCCGACGTCGCGAACCGAGGTGATGCCGCAAGCGAGCCAGAGTTTCAAGCAATAGTCGATCGATTGAGGAACGCCGGCCCGCTCGTCCTGAACGTGGCCGTGGGCATTGATCAATCCAGGCAAAACATACTTGCCGGTTGCGTCGATCTCGACGTCGCCGGCCGGCCGACGGGCGCGCCCTTCTTTCAGCGCAACCGGGTCTAGAGCGACTACTTCGCTGATGGTGTTGCCTTCGATCACGATGTCTTTAGGTCCGGATGCGGGCGTTCCGTTGCCGTCAACGATCATCGCGCCGCGAATGACAAGTCGGGGATAGCGTTTGCCGCTGACGGGTGATTGTTTCGACGATTGCGCGAAGGCGCGGGGGACTATGAGAGCCGATAACAACAAAACTGCCATCGCGAATCTGTGAGTGGTGACCGCTCGCGTTCCGGGATTGAAGAATGTTCCGAGCATCGCAGCTCCTGTGCTGAGGGATAGTTTGAGCTGACGGATTGTGCTTCAACACTGGTTGCGGCGTCAATGAACGCCGGCGAACGGTAAAGTAATTCTCTCTGTAGTTTTTTGGGGCTGGGTGCTTCTGCAGTTAGGGGGTTTCAACGCTAACTAACCGCAGAGACGCAGAAGCGCAAAGGTGGCGCAGAGAAGAAGCGGCTAACTAACCTAACCTCCTCAGTGATTCTTCAAATCATCGACAAGCTCCGGACCGGCGTTGATAGGTATAGCGAAATACCACCAGTTCTTCTCCGCCGACCAAGCATAGTTCTTCGCGTTCTTTTCACCCCACAGGCACCGGCCAACAGGTTTCACGAGTTGCCTAATCGACTCATCCGCGCGGCGCACTCGATCGATGTAAGCTTGCTTTGAATTCGCGAGCGGAAGCGCTTCAGCAAGCAATTGTCTTCCATCCATGTCATTCAAATAGTCATCGAGTCCAAGCTTGTATCCGCGCTTCACAGACTCAACAACGTTCTCCCACGCCTCGACGAGTCCGTCGAGACCGCCTTGCACGATGTGTTCGGCTGCGCCTCGTTGTTTGAGAAACTCGCGCACCGGGTCCATTCAATCTCTCCGGTTGAGTTGACGGCGGAAGTAGGATTCGCCGTCATTTGGTTTGAAGAAAGTACGAATGATCCGGTCGCGGTTGAAGGCGAGGAATGCGCCGTTCTTGCGATCGAAGCGGGTCACAACGCCGTCGCCGCGCACCGCTTCGAGAACCGAATCATCCGCAGGCCGGTCGCGGAGCTCCTGGGCCATCCGGAGATACTGCTCGATTGTGACGGAGCCAAACTCACCCCCGTGTTTTTCGTAGTGTTCAACGAGCTTCGTCCTTGAAGCAAAGCCGACGCCGCTGGCTTCGCTTCGAGTCGATGGCGAAGCCGGGCTTCGGCTGTTGCCTGGCGTCGAAGCGTTCTGAGCCGGCGGCGAATAACGGTGCGAACAAGAGCCGCTCAAGGTTAGCGCGAAAACGATCAAGAAGAGCGACGGCGCAAAAGTCTTCATCATTTCACGGAGATAAGGCGGCGGCCGAGACGGCCGCGCTCCCAGCACTGAAGATAAGACGGCGGCCGGGACGGCCGCGCTCCCGGCACTGCTCACGACTGAGGCGGCTCCTTGATTGCAACGATTCGGATCCGGCGGTAGTCGGCGAACCAGCTTCCATCCCGGAATAAGCTGCTTCGCAATTGGGATTCGACGTCGAGGATGACTTTGTTACGCTCGTCAGGGGTCAACGCTTCAAGGACGTTGTCAGCGAATGTTTCGAGCCAGCCGCCAAGCCCTCGCTCACCGTTTTCCAATTTGGTCGGCCGGTCGAAGTGCCAGGCCTGCGTCACCCGAAACCCGTTGCCTTCAAGCAGCGTCGCGTGTTCGCCGATGCTAGGGTAATACCTTTCGAGTCCCCCGTTCGTGACCGGATGCCCGATGCTGGACATAGCGCGTTTCAGAGCGTCTCGAACCGCCCTCAGGTTGCCCTTGCCGCCGAACTCCGCCACGAAGCGGCCGCCCGGTTTCAACGCTTGGAAGATGGCGGCTGCGAGCGCGCCTTGATCCTTGATCCAGTGAATAGTTGCGTTCGAAAATACCGCATCAAACTCCGCTTTGAAGCCAAGTCTGGTTGCGTCGCCCTCGACAAGCTGCAGCTCCGGATAGTTCTTTCTGGCGGTCTCGATCATCGCCGGTGATTGGTCCAAGCCGACGACCGAGGCGCCGGAGGCGGCGATTCGGCTTGTGAGGTGCGCCGTTCCACAACCCAAATCGAGTATTCGTTCGCCAGCCTGCGGGGCGAGCAACTCGATGACCTCTTCACCGTACCTCCAAACGAACGAATGCTTGCCGTCGTACAGCGTCGTGTTCCACTCTTTGCCGCGCGCTTGGGTCATTAGGCCGGGTTCCTTTTGATGAAATCGACGATATGCGCGGCGATCTCTTCGCCTTTCTCTTCTTGAAGGAAGTGACCCGCGCCACCAATGACGATCTCCGGTTCGTTCTTCGCCGAAGGAATCAACTTGCGAAAGAAGCGGTCGCCGCCGCGGGTGACCGGATCACTGTCCGAGAACATCACCAGCGCGGGCCTGGTCCAGTGCGAGAGCGCTTCCCGAGTCTCGCGCATCTCGCGCGCGCCAGGCTGATTCGGCTCGATCGGGACAAGCCACGGAAACATCTGGGCTCCCATCTTATAAGTCGCATCAGGAAACGGCGCATCGTAAGCCGCAACGATTTCATCGGTGACCGATTCGCGATCTGTTGCGCTTCGCTTGACGATTGTTCCGATCGGCAAGTCGGGAGTCGTTGTCGCGTATGTTCTCCATTTCATGAAGCCTTCAGTAGCCGGTTCGTCGCCGGTCGGCAACCCGGTGTTCATGATGACCAGTCTGGCAAAACGCTCCGGCAATTCAGTCGCCACCCGCAGCCCCAGGAGCCCACCCCAGTCCTGAACGACTCCGGTGATTCCCGCGAGGTCGAGTTCCTGGATGAACGAATTGAGCGTGCTGCGATGCATCTCGAACGTGTAGTCTTCGCGTTCTGTAAACTTGTCCGAGCGGCCGAAGCCGACAAAGTCCATTGCGATGACTCGATGCCGGGCGGCGAGTGTGGGGATCATCTTGCGATACAGGTAAGACCAGGTCGGCTCGCCGTGAAGGCAAAGAATCACCTCGCCGGAGCCTTCGTCGATGTAGTGGACACGCGGGCCGTTGATCTCGACGTAGCGCGGCTCGTATGGGAAGTCCTTGAGGTTTGCGAATCGTTTATCCGGTGTTCGAAGAAGTGGCATTTGTCGCCCCTCGGGTCTGGAGTCGAAGGTATTAAGTGGAGCGATAAATAACTACATCAACGGTCGCCCCCATGCAATGCTGCCCGGGTGTAAGTATGTTGTCCTCCCGATCCGAGCTGGAAGCGATAAACGCGGCCAGCGCACATGCCAACTCGAGTGGGTTTGTGTTGGGTTTGCTTATCGTGGATCGGCAAGCCGCGCCGTCAGACTTCACAATCCCCCAGTCACTTCCAGCACCTGTCCCGACACGTAATCTGAAAACGGCGAGGCGAAAAAGAAAACTGCGCCCGCCGCTTCCTCGGGCGTTCCGCCGCGGCCCATCGGAATCAACGTCGTAGTCCGATCCAGGCGCTCCTGGGGTATCCCGATCGCGACGTCGGTGTCGCCGCGATGAATCGTTTCGCCTTTCTCTTTGGCTTGAGTGAGCCGCGTGTCGATCCGCCCAAACGCTACACAGTTCACTTGAATGTTGAACTGGCCCCACTCCTTGGCAAGCATCTTGGTCAACCCGATCACGCCGGCTTTGCCGGATGAGTAGTTCGCCTGGCCGGGGTTGCCGCGGGTGCCCGAGGTCGAACTGATGTTTACGATCTTGCGGGCGCGGGCCTGCCCCGATTCCGCCCATTCGCGTTTCGCACTCTCGCGCATGAACGATGAAGCGGCGCGGATGATTCGAAACGGCGCGGTCAGATGAACCGCCAGGATCGCCTCCCATTGCTCGTCGGTCATCTTGTGAATCACCGCGTCCCAGGTGTAGCCGGCGTTGTTCACGATGATGTCCAAGCCGCCAAACTGTTCGATCGCGGCGTTGATTATGCGATCGGGAAACGCTTTGTCGGTAGCGTCGCCCGGCACTGAGATGGCCTGCCCGCCTGCGGCAAGAATGGCTTCCACAGCCTGTCCTGCGGGTTCGGAGTCGATGTCGCTGACTACGACTCGCGCGCCGTGCGCGGCAAAAAGCTCGGCCGTTGCCCGCCCGATTCCTCGGCCCGAGCCGGTGATGATTGCTGTCTTTCCTTCAAGTAACGCTCCCACGCTGCCTCCGTTTGGCCTTGTAGGGCTGGCCATCCCTCGTTTTGCGATTGCCTCAAGACTCCGAAATGAGGGGCTGCCACTGAGGGCCGCGCCCTACAAGCTACCTTTTCATTTCTTGAATATCGACTTCGGGATCATCGCGTGCACGCCTTTGTTACCATCGACAAGCTGAGTAATCTCGAGGTCGGCGGCGACGCTCGAGAGCATGTAGGCGTCGTCGCGACTGAGATGCTTTTCGTTCACCAGAAAATCTATCATCTCGCGTAGCGCCATCTTCGTAGCTTCATTCAAGTCCTCGTGGATGCCCATCGTTATGAAGTGCGTCGGTGTCTCGGCGCGCGGCCACTTCACACGCATGTCTTTGCGAACGATCAACTGGAAACTGCCGATCAGCGAAGTCTCCAGCGCGGTGATATCCACTTCGCCGTTGCCCTGGCCCGCATGACCGTCACCCGCTAGAAACAACGCGCCGCGAGCATGGACCGGAATAAACAACGTCGTTCCTGCGACAAGCTCCTTGTTGTCGAGGTTACCAGCGTGCACCCACGGCGGGCCGCTCGAAATGCGGCCCGACGCTTCGGGGGGCGCAACTCCCATGCTCCCGAAAAAGGGCTTTAGCGGTATTTCGACACCGTCGCTGAAACGCGCGATCATTCGCTTCTCGTCGAGCGGGATGATCTTCATTCGCGCATAAGGAAAGTCTTCGGGCAGAAAGCCGCGCCCCGGCCCAAACGCGTTGTAGGCGTAAGGGATGGCGAGCTTGATCGACTGGATCCGAACTTCAAGCACGTCGCCGGGCTCTGCGGTTTCAACATAGATCGGCCCGGTTAGAATGTGTCCTCCGGGCCCTTTGTTGGTGACTTCCCTGTAAATGTCCCGGAGCGACTGCTCGACTTTCTCGGCCGGCAAACCCGCTCCCTCGAGCCTGGTTGGACTCGAGGTGATCAGCGTCTGCATCTCGACCGTGTCGCCCGACTTGACACGAAGCACCGGCGGGGTGCTCGCGTCGTAATAGCCCCAGGCGACGGTCTTCGGTGTTGCTGCCAGCTTGTGGGTAGCGGCGCTGTTTGCGTCACGCTGCCCAGCGCCGGCGTCGAGCGCGCTCGCGACAAGCAGGCAAAGGGTAAGCGCTGCGTTTCGGTTCATGCTGCCTCCGATTAAGTGGCGGCCGCGGCTGAGCTGGCGCGCGGGACGGTGAGTCTATCACAGCGCACAAAATCGACAAGCAGCCTCGCGCCGTGATTTCGTTGCCGTTCATCTGCCGCTCGAATATCATACCGGCAAGTTCGCATACCTGATCGAGAGGATAACGAATGAGAGGAATCGTTCTGGCTGGAGGGCTTGGCTCACGGCTCTCGCCGCTGACTCGAATCACGAATAAGCATCTGCTGCCGGTCTTCGACCAGCCGATGATTTACTACCCGATTCAAACGTTGATCGAAGCGGGCATCAAAGACATTCTGATCGTGACCGGCGGCAACAGCGCCGGGGATTTTCTCAAGCTTCTGCGCAATGGCGCGGAGTTCGGATTGAGCCGTATTCACTACGCCTATCAGGAGGGAGAAGGCGGCATCGCTGCGGCGCTGGGGCTCGCCGAAGAATTCGCCGAAAAAGGCCCGATCTGTGTGGTGCTCGGCGACAACATCCTGGAGAAGAGCATTGCGTCGTTCGCCAAGAAGTTCCGCCATCAGGGTTCGGGCGCGAAAATACTCCTGAGCGAGGTCAGCGATCCCGAGCGGTTTGGCGTGCCGGTCATCCAGGACGGCCGCATCACCCGAATCGAAGAGAAACCCTCCAACCCAAAATCGAGCTACGCAGTGATCGGCGTCTACATGTACGACAACCGCGTGTTCGACATCATCAAAACGCTCAAGCCAAGCGGGCGCGGCGAGCTCGAGATCACCGACGTGAACAACGCTTACATCGAAACGGGCGACTTGAGCTGGGACGTGATCGAGGGTTGGTGGACGGACGCCGGAACGTTTGATAGCTTGCTCAAAGCTTCGAACCTGGTAGCCGAAACGCGTGCAGGACGGATATCGACCGAGTAGACTTATTCTTAGCGAGAGAACAAAGAGGTGTGCCATGCCAAAGACTGTTCGCGACATCATCAAGAACCGGAAAGAAGTCTATTCCATATCAAATCAGACCACCGTTGCCGAGGCCGCGCGCTACTTAAAGGACCGCGGCATACGAGCTGCGGGAGTGCGCAACGTCTCGGGAAAGATAGTCGGCGTGGTTTCGCAAAGCGACATCTCGGACAAGGTCGTTGCCGAAAACTACCGGCCGGCGGAAGTGATGGTCCAGTCGATCGCAAGCGAGAACCCAATCAAAGTTTCGCCCGAAATGGAGTGCGGCGGCGCTATGCTGACGATGCACGAGAAAGGCGTGTATCACCTGGTGGTCGAGGACGAGACCGGAGCTTTTCTGGGAATGGTTTCGATGCGCGACTGCATCACGATGACGGTTGAAGAAGAGAAGGAGCGCGCCGAGCTGTACAAGTCTTACGCGTTTCCGAATTACTGAAAACTGGCTTCGGGTTTTGCGTTCAGGGTTTCGGTTTGAGCAGGCCTGACCCGCAACTACGAACCCCGCAAGTCCTGAGCTACTCGTGGCGAAGCGCGGCGATCGGGTCCAGGCTGGCTGCCTTAATAGCCGGCCACAACCCGAAGACTATTCCTACCGTTACCGATCCGAAGAATCCGAACGCGGCCGCCCACAACGGTATCTTCATCATCAGAGCAGGCACCAGCGTCGAGACAGTCCACGCCAGCAACCACCCAAACAGCAATCCAGCCACCCCGCCGGCTCCGGTTAAGGTCACTGCTTCGGTCAAGAACTGCCAGACGATGTCCGCTCGCTTGGCGCCCAGCGCCTTTCTAATCCCTATCTCTCTTGTTCGTTCAGTTACCGCCACCAGCATTATGTTCATCACGCCGACACCGCCGACCATGAATGCAATCGACGAGATGATCAGCATCACCCCGAAGACCGCGCCCACTATGTCATCGAAAGTCGCGATGAACGAATCGGGGGTCCCAATCTCGAAGTTGTTGTCCTTGTCGAGCGGAACGTTGCGCCGACGCCGAAGGACCTGTTCGATCCCGGTGATGCCCTCCTTCATCTGACCCTCGCGCATTCGCACGATGATGAAGTGGTCGTCCTTCGAGGGATACATCTTGTGAAACGTCCAGTACGGGATGAATACGTCGTTGTCTTCCTGGTTCTCCGAGCCGAATGGGCCGGACTTCTGTTTCTTAACGGTACCGACCACGGTGAAGTCCTGGCCGCCGACGTTGATCGTCTTGCCGATCGGGTCTTCGGCGGGAAACAACGCTTCGACAACATTAAAGGCGAGCACGCAAACATAAGCCCGGTGCAGGTTCTCGGCGTCAGTAAAGTAGCGCCCTTCGGCTATCGGAACGTTCATCACCAGCTCAGCCACCGGATAGTTGCCGATCAGTTGCGTTCGATTCATCGCGCGGTCGCGATAGCGAACCTCCGGCGGTATGGGGGGAACTTCGCCTGGAAGCGGAATAGCGTAGGGGATCCCCGCATAGACGTATTCGACGGCAGGAACTTCGCGCTCGATCGCCTGCGCGTCCTCGAGCGAGAGCGGTTTACGGTTTAGGATTTCAGCCGAGGGCTTGCTGGTCATGATGAACGGATAGCGCCACACATAGACGTTTCGCGTGCCGAAGCTCTCGGCGTTGTCGAGCACCGACTGGCGAAAGCCGTTCAACACTGCCGCCATCGCTACGATGACCAGCACGCCTATGAACACACCGAGGATGGTTAGCGCCGCGCGGAACTTGTGCGCGACCAGCGTCTGCATCGCAAGAGTTGTGTTCTCTCTTATGCCTGAAAGGTTCATCGCCAGTTCTCGATGTGTGGCCACCGGCCACGGCTATTCAGATCTCAGCGCCTCGATCGGATCCAGCTTGCCGGCTCGCCGAGCTGGATAGATGCCAAAGAAAACTCCGATTATCGTTGAAAGCGTTATCGCCACCAACGGCGCCCAAAGCGGGAAGGACGACGGCAGCGGAGTAAACCGCGCCAGCGTCCATGAGATGATCCAGGCAAACACGATCCCGCCGACTCCCCCAGTGCAACACAACACAACGGACTCGACCAGGAACTGATTTATGACGTCCTGCTGTCGGGCGCCTACGGCCTTTCGAATGCCGATCTCCTTGGTCCGCTCGACTACCGAAACCAGCATGATGTTCATGATCACGATGCCGCCCACGACCAGGGAAATGCCGACTACGAACAACGAAACCGAAAAGATGACGTTGGTCAAATTGTTGAAGAGCTCATTGACGCCTTCCGAGGTAATCATGCCGAAGTCATCCGTCTCGTGATAATCGAGGTGGTGTTGGGTGCGGGTAATAAGCCGGGCCTGGTCCTCCGCCTGCTGCATCTGGCCCTCGCGCGCTTTGATCGAGATGTTTACCGATCTGCGCGAGCCGTAAATCTTTTGGAAGGTCGACAGGGGTATCTTGGCGAAGTTGTCGCGCGAGAACCCGAACACTGTTCCCTTCTTTTGCGCCACGCCGACGATCGCGTACTGATGGTCGTCAATTTGAATCGTCTGACCCAATGGGTCGGCGCCCGGGAAGAGCTTGTCTGCTATATCCCATCCGACATATGCGACAAAGCGCGAATGCTCTTCCTCCCATTCTTGAATGGCGCGGCCGATCTCGACATCGAACGGTTCGATGTCGAGGATGTTCGGAGTCATGCCGCTCATATCGATGCTTTCAAGCGATTGCCGTCCGTGTTTTACGCGCGCTTCTTTGTGAGTCTCAACGCCCACCACTTCACACGCAGCGCAGCTTCTGCGAATCGCATCCGCGACGTCGTCGCGGATCTCCGGGTTGCGGCGGATCATTTCGTAGAGCTGATCGATATTTGTGGTTATGGGAAACTGGGTTATCACAAAAGTGTTCGGACCGAAGTTCGAAACCTTGGCCTTCCAGTAGTGGTCGAGCCCTTGAATGATCGATATGACCGAAATGATCGAGGTGATTCCGATAATGATACCGAATAAAGTCAAAAACGAGCGCAGCTTGTTAGCGCGCAAAGAATCGAGCGCGACGCCCGCGTAGTCAAGAAATCCCGCGTGGCCTGGAGGGTTCTCTTTCGCCGCGTGATTTGTCAGGTCTACTGTTGGTGAAGAAGTGGCCGACATGGTTTCTTGTGAGTTATAACGGCACGCCGTGCCGCGGGTCAATCGTTGCTTTTTGTTCCGCTGCTCGACCTTCAGCGCCTCG
Organism: Blastocatellia bacterium; assembly: GCA_035558335.1. GTDB lineage: Bacteria > Acidobacteriota > Blastocatellia > UBA7656 > UBA7656 > Onstottus_B. The sequence goes on from DATMCM010000493.1 coordinate 10,876, forward strand.
CACTGACCCAAGACGTCGTTTGGACGATCGCGCTGACAACGGCAATCGTTTCCGAAGCGTCACTTGCCTGTTTCAACGAAGCCTGACGAGGGCTGGGACGCCCCGGAACTCGATGGTCTCGCTGATTATTGTCAACTTCGGCCGCAACATGGTCAGCGATTGACATTCAGTAAGTGCGGCCATAGAATTCTCTCGAGCGCACAGGCCGAGGGGACAACCGGCTTGAATGTCGATGAGCTGAAAAGCGTTTACCACCAGAAGCGCCTAGAAATCAGAGCCAGGCTGTCCGAGTTCGCCCACGTTGGGCGCACAGCTTCCCACGAGAGGCTTTTTGAAGAATTGACTTTTTGCATCTTCACCGCCGGTGCCAGCGCTCGTATGGGCTTGCGATCAGTCGAGAGCGTGCGGCCGGTGTTGATGAGCGGCTCGAAGCGGCACATCCAAAAGGCGCTTGGAGGGAGGCACCGCTTTCCCAACGCGCGAGGCGCTTATGTGTTCGAGACACGCGAATATCTTCGCGCGCATTGTGGCCTCGAGCTTCGCGAGAAGCTGCGGAGTTTCAAAAGCGCCGATGAGCGAAGAGACTTCTTTGCGGCAAATCGCGATGTACGCGGACTGGGATACAAGGAATCGAGTCACTTCCTGCGAAACGTCGGTTATCGCGGGTACGCCATATTGGACAAGCACTTGTTGGCGCGACTGACTGAGCTTGGTGTCATCGAAGGCCCGAAGCCCCCAGGGACGAAAAACGGCTACGTCGCGATTGAGAACAAGGTGAAACGGTTTTCCGACGCGATCGGAATCGATTTTGACGAGCTTGACTTGCTCTTGTGGTACACCAAGACCGGGGAGATTTTGAAATGAAGGTCGACCGTACTAAGAGCTTACCGAAATCGCGACAGGTCATAAGAGTTGCCATTCTTTGTTTAGCGCTTGCAACGCTTTCCGTGTCGGTTCTCACTCCGCGTGCTGCCGCATTCATCGAAGACACGCGGGACGACTCGGTCCGGGACAAGCTTCTCCGCGAATGCCGCAAACAGATCCGAAAGGGAAACTACGAGAGCGCTCTCAAACTCTACCGCGAGTTGATCGACAAGAATGCCGCGGATGTTCAAGCGCGGCTGGGCGCCTCCTTGGTTTACCTGAAGATGGCCGACTACCTGCACTGCCTTGAGGAGGCAGCCGAAGTTCTCAAGCTCAATAAGGCCAATGCTCGCGCTCACGCGCTTGCGGGGACATCGCTGTTGCGTTCGGGCTTTGTCAACGCGGCGTCGTTTCAGCTTCAGCAGGCAATGGATTTGGATCCCAAGGACGCGCTCGGGTTTGGCGGCGCGGCCGAGGTTGACTACTACGAGGGGCGACTCAAGGAGTCACGAGCAAAATCCCTCTATGCACATAATCTGGATCCAGACGAGCCCGACTTTATTCTCACCTATGCGCGCTCTTCGTCGCGCGTTGAAGACTTCAAAGAGGCCGCAGATGCGTACGAGCTCTTCCTGAGCGTTGCTCCTGTCACCGACACCGAGCGGCGGGACCGAATTCGGGGGCTGATCACGTTCTATCGGCAGCTGGCCGGGCTGCACGTTCATCAGATTACCGGCGCAAACACGGCTGAACTTCCGTTTCAGCTTGGAAGCGACCGGCGGCCTTACATCAACTTGAAAGTGAACGGCCGCGATGCGAAGTTCGTGATCGACACCGGATCTGGGTTTACCGTTTTGTCCAGAGATGCGGCTAAGCGACTGGGCGTTTCTGAATTGGCGCGCGGTGGCAACTCTCAGGGTCTTGGCGGCGACGGCAAGTTTCAAATCGTCTACGGACTGGTCAAGCAGCTTCAACTAGGCGAAATGAAGATCAGGATGGTGCCATGCTTCGTACGTGCGTTTCACGGCGCCAGCGACCGGCCGATTGATGAGCGCGCCGATGGCTTTATCGGTTTATCTATACTCTCGCACTTTCTCACCCAGCTCGACTACAAGGAACACACGATGCGGCTGGAGCGCAACGACGACAAGCCTGCACTCGCGCAAGCTGAACTGTTGCCTGGCGCTACGGTCGTGCCGTTTCGCACTACTCAGAATGGCCTCATAAGCATCGAGACCCAGTTTGACGAGAACACTACCATCAACGCGATACTCGACTCGGGAGCAAGTTCTTCGGTGATCTCGGCGGCGGCTGTCGAGCGTCTCAAGATGCACGATCGGATCATTAAGGGCCAGACGGCGAGCGTAGTCGGCGCAGGAGGCATAACTGAAAACGTGCAGATGCTTTTCATACGTAACTGCAAGGTGGCGGATCTTCAGCAAGGCAATCTGCGCGCTCTGGTGATGGACTTCAACGCGATCAACGAGACGTCCGGATTCGAGCAGAGCGGCATACTCGGCGGCGACTTCCTCCGCCACTTCCGTGTGACTATCGATTTCAGCCGCGCGCAGCTCTCATTCCAACCCCATACAATTCCGGCAAAGTAGTAGTGCTCCCTGCCGCCGCGCTCCCGAAGCGCGGCATCCCGGTCGCAGGCTTTTAATTGGCAACCTCGAGAACGGTGAGGGCGACGCTCGCGCCTGGACCAAAGCGGCCGGCGCAATCGGTTCGCCTTTGTCATCTGAGCCATATCCCTGTGGTAGAATGCCGACGGCGGGCATATGAAGAAGAACCTTTACCTGGAGACGTCGGTGATCGGGGCATATCTGGACAACGACGACTCGTTCCGCCGGGACTTGACCATAAGGTGGTGGGAGCACGAGCTTCGCGACTACTCGTCGTACATTTCGCCGCTGGTGGTGCGTGAGTTGGAACGAACCCCCGAGCCGCGACGCTCCGCGTATCTGAATCTGATACGCAACGTTCCCCAGTACGAGATCAGCGAAGAGGCGGCGATACTGGCGGAGGGATACATATCGCGCGGAATATTTCACCGCAAGTACATAGCCGACGCGCTGCACGTCGCGATCGCCTCGGTCAACAAAGCCGACTTGCTGGTCACCTGGGACTTCGGATACATAGCCAACTTTCACCGGCAGTCTCGCGTCCAGCTGGTGAACACGGTTGGGGGCTTCTTCGTGCCGATGATCGTCACGCCGGAATTCCTGATCAGCGCGGAGTTTTGATATGAGATGTCACAAGCCAGGAGTCAAAACGGCCGGCGCTCTGGGCTTCCGATGTCTGACTTCGGCCTTCTGACTATGTATAGAAAGCCAAGATTTCTTGAAGAGCTTCACGCCATTCGCGAAGAGATGTCGCGCGAGTGCGACTATGACGTGGATCTCTTCGCCGAGATGGTGCGCTCGGGTAAGCGCCCTCACTTCGGACCAGCGCGAAACATTCGAGGCGCTCGTTCGCGCGCTCCCGCCGCCGACGAACGCGACGAGATTACTCCTTCAGGTCAACGTAATGACTAAGCTTCAGAGTTCGGTAGCGGCTCCAGTGTTGTTGCTGGCCGTGTTTTTGGTGGGCGCACCCGCGGCGCAAGGTTCGGCATCTGCGCCCACAGAGAAACGCGTAGATCTGAGAAGTCAGACTACCGCGAATTCGCCGCGTCCGCCGGCAGTGTCGCAAGGCAAGACGGTTCTTCTAGACGTGCCCGAAATCGCCGAGCGCGTCAACCAGGTCGTGGTGAATGTTCGCTCTCTCTCAGAAGGCGGTGAGAACCTGGGCAGCGGATTCATCGTCGATCAGCGCGGGTTGATCGCTACCAACTTTCACTTGATCACGAATTCCGAGCCGCGTCGTGGTCGAGTCCCGCGAGTGGGCGATCCAGCGGCGCCGCCCAAGCTGGTGAACAGCGTAACCGTCACCCTGCACGACGGGCGCCAGTTTCCCGCTTCCATTAAGGGCTACGACGAAGCCACAGACATCGCGCTGCTCGAGATCGTGCCGAGCGGACCGGCGCTCCCGGTTGCCGAGATAGGCGACAGCGATGCGCTGCGAGTGGGCGATTGGGTGATCGCGATTGGCAACCCGCTCGGGCTGGATCACACTGTCACGCTGGGAATCGTCAGCGCTAAGGGACGAACGGGATTCGGCGGCCAGTTCGACGACTTCCTGCAAACCGACGCCGCGATTAATCCAGGAAACTCCGGAGGCCCGCTGGTCAACGCGCAAGGGAAAATCGTCGGCATCAATACTCTGGTGCTGGAACGCTCGCAGGGGCTGAGCTTTTCGATCCCGGTGAACACCCTCAAGGCTATACTTCCACAACTCATCGACCGCGGTCGGGTCACGCGCGGCTATCTTGGCGTCGAGACTCGCGACGT
>DATMCM010000494.1:0-8419 GCA_035558335.1 Blastocatellia bacterium
GAGCTGCGAGTGACCAATGAGCTCGAGGAGGCGCTTTACGTCGACCGCCTCCAACTGATCGCGATCGACCATCCCTCGGACGTTGAAGTCTATCCGAACGAGGGGATGACTGATCCGCCGCGGCCGTTCAAGCTGTTCACAACCCGCAACGCTCATCCTCCTCAATTCGCCATCGACGATCGAGGCCGCGACGTGACTGCGCGAATTGCAAAGCTCGATCGGCAATATCCGGACGACTTCGAGCTGCACAAGACTCGCGGCTACGCAGGCCCCCACACCTTAACCATAGTTCTGGGCGAGCCGACGAAGGGTAAGACGCTGCTGCTGCTCACCGGCTGGACCGACTACGCCTTTTCGAGCGACAACGTGGCGGCCGCTCAAAGCGGTTTGAGCTTGAGGCCACCAGAGCTTCAGGTGAAAGACTCTCGCGGTCAATGGCGAACCGCGATCGCCGACATCGGCATTCCAGTGGGGCGGCCTCAGACTATCGTCCTCGATTTGACCGGCAAGCTCCCGGCGCGGAGTCGCGAGGTTCGCATAGTGACCAACATGCGAATCTACTGGGACCAGATTCTCGTCGACACTTCGAGCGGCGGAGCTCCCGTGGAGATGACGCGAATGAATCCGGCGACGGCCGATCTTCACTGGAGGGGATTCTCTGAAGAAGTCTCGCCCGACGGCCGAGAGCCTTTCAGCTATGCGTACGATCGCGTGACGCTCAGCTCGCCTTGGAAATGCATGCCTGGCCGCTACACGAGAGAAGGTGACGTGATAGAGTTGCTCGCGCGCAGCGATGATATGTTTGTGATCTCGAGGCCGGGCGATGAGATATCGTTATCATTTGACGCGACGAAGCTGCGACCGATTCCCAAAGGGTGGAGACGGACCTTTTTGCTTTACGCCGATGGGTTCAGCAAAGAGATGGATATCAACTCGGCGAGCCCGGATCTGGTAGCGCCATTGCCGTTTCACGCGATGAAGAAGTATCCGTACTCGGAAGAAGAGTCGTATCCGATGACTCGCGCGCATCGGTCGTACATCGAGCGGTACAACACGCGTTTGGTCCGATCACCGCTGCCGCCGATCGATCTTGCTGGGGGAGGTTTTGCCACAAAGGCTCAAGGGCACGAAGCAGCACCAAGGTGATGTGTGCCGATTGGAGTCTTAGTGCCTTTGTGGCAAGGTTAAAATGGAACACATCCGATACTCAGTCGCAGCTTGTCAGACTGATCTCCCAAATCCGATCGAGCGCCGTCAGATGCGCGCCAACACCGACCGGATGCTGTCGATGATTGACTCGGCAGTTGGAGGCAGCGCTCCTTTTTTGCCCGTGCGGCTGGTAGTCTTTCCGGAGTTCGCTCACGCGGCGCCGGTCTTTGAAACAGTCGCCGAGCTAGTCGAGAAGCTCACTATACCGATCCCCAACGAGCACACCGAACGCATCGAGCAAAAGGCGCGCGAGCATGGCGTCTACATTCAGACGGGCTCGATGCTGGAGGCCGATCCGAAGTGGCCGGGCCGCGTTTTCAACACCACCTGTCTCATCGGGCCCGAAGGATTGCTTTACAAGTATCGAAAGGTAAACCCGTGGATCCCCTACGAAGTGCACTCCAGCCCTCACGACGTTGAAGGCTACGACGAGCCGTTGTTCCCGGTAGCGGACACGCCAATCGGTCGTATCGGCTGTGCGATCTGTTACGACTGGCTGTTCCCGGAAGCGATTCGTCAGCTCGCGGCTAACGGCGCCGAAGTGCTGGTGCGTGTTTCTGCTTACATGGATCCGTGGGGTGCTACCGAGCCGATGGACTGGTGGACGGTAGTGAATCGCTGCCGCGCGATCGAGAATATCGCTTACGTAGTTGGAGCGAACCAGGGCGCGAGTTTGAAAATGTATCCGCCATATTCATGGCCGGGGGGAAGCCAGGTGGTCGATTACGATGGCCGGCTACTCGCGCAAGCCTCGCCGGGTCCCGGCGAACGCATAGTCGTCGCGCCGATTGACATAACCGCGCTTCGTCACGAGCGCGCGAGTCGCCGCGGCCATCATATGCTCGCGCACCTTCGCACCGAGGCTTATCCGGTTTATCAAAGCCATCGTTACCCGCCGAGAGATTTTGAAACGAAACGCGACACGGCGCTTTCATACGAGCGCAACAATGAACTGATTGATGCGGTGAAACGCGGGCTCGGCGATTGATCTGCGCTCCTCTGAATAGGCGCGTGTGCGATGACCTTTGTACAATACGGCATCGCCCGCTTTCCCATTACACATCGCGAAAAAGACGGTTTTCGAGAAGGAGTCTTCCGCTCATGAGAAAGATATTAATAGTTGTTTGCTCGACATTGATCTCCACTTTTGCCGTTACAGCGCTCGCTCAGCAAGCGGCAACCGCGACCCTAACCGGGCGAGCAGTTGATCCTCAAGGCGCAGTCATAGTCGGCGCGCAAATTACCGCGAAGAACAAAGCGACTGGTATTCCGCGTGAAACCAAGACGAAGGATCAAGGGCTGTTCGTTTTGACTAATCTCGTTCCCGGCGAATATGAGGTGAAAGCGCAGTCGATTGGGTTTAAGACGCTCATCCTCTCAGGCGTTTTGCTTCAGGTCGGCCAAAGCGCAACGTTGGATATGTCGCTTGAAGTAGGCAAGATAGAAGATAGCATTGACAAGTCTCTAGGAGTTGAACCTTTAATAAATCTGCACTCATCAGTAGTTGACGGAGTGATCAACCATGGTGCGATTGATCATCTCCCGCTTAACGGGCGCAACTATCTCGAGCTTGCTCTGCTGGTGCCAGGCAATTCGCCAGCGCCGAATTTCGATCCGACAAAGACAAACACGGTAGTCATATCTTCAGCCGGCCAGCTTGGGCGTGGCGGCAACGTAACGGTTGACGGAGCTGACAATAATGACGATGTCGTCGGCGGGCCGCTGCAAAATATCCCGCAAGAAGCGGTGCAGGAATTTCAAATCGCGACGAATCGCTTTTCATCCGAGCTTGGTCGCTCAGGTTCTTCGGTCATCAACGTCGTCACCAAATCGGGCACCAATGAATTTCACGGCTCGGCTTCTTTCTTCTTTCGAGATCGAAGTCTACAGGGCTTGCCGGCAGTTTTTGATCGCAGCAACCCGACGCCGCCGTTTGATCGCGAGCAATATGCGTTGGCGCTCGGCGGCCCGATTAAGAGAGACAAAGCATGGTGGTTCGGCGCGTTCGAGTATCGAAATCAGGATGGCGCGATTCTTGTAGGCGAGCGCGACACAGCGACTCGCACCATCAAGCGCGGCTTTGCCGTCGCGCCGCTCGACGATTTGCTTGGGACAGTGCGTGGGGATTTGCGACTGTCTGACAACGATCAACTCATGTTCCGTTATTCCATTGAACGCGCGGATGACGTTGCTGCAAGCACCTTGATTCGAGCCATAGGCTCTGCTACGCAGCGGCAGGATGCAAGCAATCACTATCAAACTTTCCTGACCAGCTACACGCATGTTCTCTCGCCGCGCGCAGTCAACAGCTTCGGCTTTAGCGTCAATAATTTCATCAATCGAACTGTGCCAGTGACGCCCGGACCGCAACTCACTTTTCCCTCTCTACAAGACGGCGCTTCGTTTCGCGTGCCCCAGCAAACAAGGCAGAACCGGCTGCAGTTTTCCGACACGGTTTCACTCGCGAAGGGCGCGCACGACTTTCGTTTCGGCGGAGAGATTCAACGCATCGACGCGGACTTCAACCTCGGAGTCTTCCAGCAAGGCCGCATCGAGCTTGTTCAGGACTTCCCTGATTTCGACCACAATGGCGACGGGCGCATTGACGATAACGACCTGCTCTTTGCGGTCACGCTACGCAGCGCGACGCCCGATCGCGCGCTCATCATTCCCGACGCCGACAACACGCACCTCGCTTTCTTCTTTCAAGATAACTGGCGCGTGCGTCCGTCCCTGACACTCAATCTCGGCCTGCGCTACGAGCTTGATACCGATGTCAAAAACGTCAGTCGCACCGACGAGCTGAATCCGCTTATTAAGCCTTTTCTCAGCGGTGCGCGCCGCCGGGATAAGAACAACTTCGGGCCGCGCGTCGGCTTCAACTGGGCAACGAGCGGCGGCCGTATGACCATTCACGGCGGCTACGGGATTTATTATGATCGCGTGACGCTCGAGATTCAGTCGCTCGAGCGAGGGCTCGACGGTCGTGCGCTCGCCATCGAGGTGCGCGCGGGCAACGTCTTTTTTATTGATCCGAACACGGGCCAGTTCCCGCCTTTCGCGCCGAGCATTGCGAATCCGTTCACCGGATTCATCCTTCCCGGCGCCGGCGCCGCTGGCATTAACATCATCGACAATAAACTGCAAAACCCGATGGTGCAGCAGATGAATCTCGGCATTCAGCGCGAGATAGGCAGGGATCTTGTCGTGCGCGCCGATTACCTTCACAACTTCGGCACGCACTTCATAATCGGCCGCTTGATTGGGACAGTATTCAATCCGGTAGTCGGCGGGCCGGACGGCGTTGTGAATCTCGAGTCAAGCGTCAAGACGAAGTATGACGGCCTGCTTATAAGCGCGGAAAAGCGTCTCTCGAATCACTATCAACTGCGCGCTTCCTATACTTTGTCCAAAGCGTTCAACTACGCGAACGATGATCAAATCCCGTTCGCCAGCGGGCCGATCGATCCAAACAATCTCAGGCTCGAGTACGGGCCGACGCCTAACGATCAACGCCATCGTTTCACCTTCGCAGGATTCATCGAACTTGGGGGCCGCTTCACGCTCGCGCCGATCTGGACGATTGCCTCCGGGGTGCCAATGGACATTCTCTTGCCCGACGCCAGCACTCGAATCCCAATCTTACAGCGCAACGCGGGCGGACGATTGTTTCACACGGGCTCGGAGTTGAATAGCTTCATTCGCCAGATCAACGCGGGCGGCGGCATCAAAGGCAAGCCGCTGCCTCTTGTGGGCGACGACGTTCGCTTCAACGACACCTTCAATTCGTTCGATCTGCGCTTGTCGAGACCGTTCCATTTCAACGAACACACAAGGATTGAACCGATAGTCGAGGTGTTCAATCTGTTCAACGTGACAAACGTACTGGGCGTGTCAAACGTGAACTACTCGGGATTCTCTAACGTGCTTGCGCGCGACAGCGACGACGAAAGCAGTCCGGGTTTTCTGAAATCGTCGAGTTTCGGCCGGGCGGTCACAACTGCTGGCGGCGTATTCGGCTCAGGCGGGCCGCGCGCATTTCAAGTCGCCGTGCGAATCACTTTCTAATCGGCTAAGAACTCGAATGGTCACGAGGCTCTCGCCTATATGACTTCCTGCAGTCAGACGGCACTGGAAGTCGTTTGCCGCAACTGCCGTAATGATGACGATCGAGGGCGCCCCAGCGTCTATAAAGCAGAATGCTACGTGGTTATCGAAGCGAAGTGGCAATCTGATCCGTCTCTTTCCAATCGGTTGGTTTTTTCTCGTTGGCTCACTATAATTCGCCCATCTTCATATAAGAATCTCCTGGGGTGGAAGCTGTAACTTTTTCGGCCGGGTGGAATGTCTCCAGGGGCTTGGGGTGTTGGGAACAGTATGAGCGAACAAGAAGCTCCCGGAACAATCGTCAAACTCGTGGTACTCGGCTATGTGGTCCTGCTTGTAAATAGCTCGTATTTGGCAGCCTACGCCGATCCAACGCTGTTCTACTTTGGCAATGTCGGGTTCCATTTGGTTCTCGGCGTCGTTCTTACGATTGTCTTCGCCGCACACGCCTTCAAACGCTTCAGACGGTTTTCCGGGACGATGAAACTTGCGATCGTCCTATTGGCCGTCAGCGCCGCGCTCGGGCTGTTTATGATGCGCTTCGGGGCGACGCGTCAATATCGCTGGGCGCTCTATTCTCACATAGCGTTTGCGGTCGCGGGTTCGATTCCTCTTTTGCTGGTGCTTTTCAAAGAGGCACGAAACTATTCGGCTTCGCGGATACGCCGGCCAGCTTACGTGGCGATCGCCTGTTTCGTGTTTGCCTTTCCAGTTGCCTCGACCGCCTACAACCGTTATGCCGGCGCGGCGCGTTACAAGATCGTCAACCCTGACGACGTTCCATTGAACATGGACAATGAGGGGGCCGGTCCTGGCGGACCTTTTTTCCCTTCCTCCGCCGAGACTAATGTTGGCGGCACGATACCATCGACGTTCTTCATGACCAGCAATGAATGCGCTCGGTGTCATAAAGAAATCTACGACCAATGGAACTCCTCGGCGCATCATTTCGCTTCTTTCAACAACCAATGGTACAGAAAATCGATCGAGTACATGCAGGACGTAAACGGCACGCGTTCGTCGAAATGGTGCGCCGGCTGTCACGATCACGCGGTGTTTTTCAATGGACGATTCGAGCGGCCCATCAAAGAACAGATCGACACCCCTGAAGCCCAAAACGGACTGGGGTGCACTTCATGCCATTCGATAGTTCATGTCAAAAGCACCATGGGCCAGGGAGATTTTACGATCGAGTATCCTCCGATGCACGATCTGGTGGTTAGTAATAACAAACTAGTCAAGTGGGCGCATGATTACTTGCTATACACCGATCCGCAGCCTCATCGCGAGACCTTTTTGAAGAGCTTTCACACCACCCAGACGCCGGAGTTCTGTTCGAGTTGTCACAAAGTTCATCTCGATGTGCCGGTGAACAATTATCGCTGGTTCCGGGGCTTCAATGAATACGACAACTGGCAGGCGTCGGGCGTCTCGGGCGAGGGGGCGCGTTCGTTTTACTATCCGCCGAAGCCTCAAAAGTGCGCCGACTGCCACATGCCTCTGGTTGCGTCGCAAGACCCGGCAGCCCGTGACGGCAAGATACACTCGCATCGTTTCCCCGGCGCGAATACCGCTTTGCCGTTCGTCAACCGCGACGAAGAACAATTAAAGACGACTCAAGACTTTCTACGCGATGGTCAGGTGTCGATCGACATTTTTGGAATAGCTCGCACTGCCGCGCCAGTCCCGCAAACTGAAAAGAAGAAAACAGCTCAGGAAGAACCGCAGCTGGCCAGCACGTTTGCGATAGGCGAAGAGTCGGCTAACTTCGGCGCCGGTCAGGCCTTTATTTCGCAGCCCGTCGAGGTCATCGCTCCTCTCGATAAGGTTGACGCGACGGTCCGTCGCGGTGAGTCGGTGCGCGTTGAAGTAGTGGTGCGAACGCGAAAGGTAGGGCACTTCTTTCCGGGCGGAACCGTCGATGCCTTCGACGTGTGGGTTGAGCTTGAGGCAATAGACGACAAGGGTCAGAAGATCTTTCACAGTGGTGAAGTCGGAGACAACGGGCGCGGTCCAGTCGAGACGGGGGCTCACTTCTATCGCAGCCTTCAACTCGACGAGCACGGCAACCCAATCAACAAGCGCAACGCGTGGATGACGCGGTCGGTCGCTTATGTCCGTTTGGTTCCTCCAGGGGCCGCCGACACGATTCATTACCGGTTGAACATTCCTGAAAACTGCGGAGACAAGATCTACCTGCGAGCCAAGGTCAACTATCGCAAGTTCGCCTGGTGGAACACTCAGTGGGCCTTCGCTGGAGTCCGTGATGCCGGGCATAAGGACTTCTCGCTGACGCCTTCACATGATGACGGGCGGTGGGTCTTCACTGGCGACACCTCGACGGTTTCGGGGCAGATCAAGACGATTCCCGACATCCCGATAACCGTGATGTCTTATCAGGAGACAGCGCTGAATGTCATCGCCCGGAACGCGCCGCTGCCCGAAACAAAACCGTTCCTCGACAAATCTGTGCGCGAGCGCTGGAACGACTACGGCATAGGCCTGTTGTTGCAAGGAGATTTGAAGGGAGCGGAAGCCGCTTTCTTGAAAGTTACCGAGATGGACCCGGGCTATGCCGATGGCTGGGTCAACGTCGGGCGGGGTCGGATCCAGGAAGGCAACATGGAAGCCGCCGAGCAGGTACTGCGCAAAGCTTTGGAAGTCGATCCGGACCTCGCTAAGACCCATTTCTTCCTGGGCGCTGCGCTCAAGAGCCTTGGCCGATACGATGAAGCTCTTGAAGAGTCGCGCATCGCCGCTTCCAAGTACCCGCGCGATCGGGTGGTGGTGAACCAGATTGGACGGATACTCTTTCTCAAACGCGAGTACACCCAGGCGATTGCCGAGTTTCAGAAGGTGCTAAAGATCGACGCCGAAGACTTGCAGGCGCATTACAACCTGATGCTGTGTTATCAGGGGCTCGGCAATTCGGAAATGGCCGCGCGCGAGCAGACTCTTTACAAGCGATTCAAAGCGGACGAGTCCGCGCAGTTCATTACCGGGCCTTATCGCCAGCTTCATCCCGAGGACAACAACGAGCGGCAGCAGATTCACGAGCACGGTTCGGTGGCGGTAAACACTAAGCCGCAAAGCAAGCTCTACG
>DATMCM010000495.1:0-3158 GCA_035558335.1 Blastocatellia bacterium
CCGCGGCATGGCTTTTCTTGAAACAACTCTCAGCGAGGGCAAACGGATCGCCGCAAAAGTGCCGTCGGATCTCCTGCACGCCGCGGGAAGCGTACTCCTCACCGCCGAGAATCCTGACTCTGGAGTTTCAAACACTGCGACCCTCAAGGTTCTGATCAAAGACCCACTCGTGATAAATGAGTTCCTGGCTGATCCGGCGGACGGCGCTTCCGGTGACGCGAACGGCGACGGGACTCGAAGCTCTTCGCAAGACGAGTTCGTCGAGATCGTGAATCGAACCGCAGAGCCAATCGACGTCTCGAGCTACAAGCTGTCGGATGCCGACGCCATCCGGCATGTGTTTGCGGCGGGTACTGTCATCCCGCCGTTCGAAGCTGCGGTTGTGTTTGGAGGCGGATCTCCGAAGGGAGCGTTCGGGAACGCGGCCGACAATCAGCTGGTCTTTAAGGCGTCGACCGGCGGCTTATCGCTGAATAACGGCGGCGACACGATCAAGCTTGAAGATACCCAGGGCCGCATCGTGCAAGAGATCAAATTTGGCGCACCTGAAGGAGGCGCCGGCCAGTCGATTAATCGCGATCCAGACCTTGGCGGCGCAGCCTTCTCGCTTCACTCGAGCGTTGCCGAAGATGGCGCAAAACTTTTTTCGCCGGGAGCGAGAGCGACTGGCGCGGCTTTCACAACGAAGCCGAGAGTCTCGGCGCTGGCGCCGGCGACGGTTCGGCTCGGATCGTCCGCGTTTGCCCTGCTCGTTTCTGGATCGGACTTCTTGCCGGGAGCAGTAGTCGTCTTCGGTGACCAAACGCTCGAAACCGTTTTCCGTTCGAGCGGTCAGCTCGATGCGCAAGTCAGCGCGGAGCTGCTGACCGCAGGCGGAGCGATTCAGGTGCGCGTGCGAAATCCGAAAGGCGAACTCTCCTCGATAGCTACATTCTTTATCACTGATGATCCCCCTCGCTTGCTAAAGCTCACGCCCGCCAGAACCGGCACTGGGGCGGAGAACCTATCGCTCCAGATTGAAGGTGAACGGTTTCAGCGAGGCTTGCGTGTGACGATCAAAGGAGAACCGATAGAGACCCAATTCGTTTCGAGCAGGCTACTAAAGGCGGTTGCGCCGGAGAAGTTTTTCAAGGTTGCGGCCGAGCTTGAAGTGAGGGCAATCAACGCCGACGACAATCAGTCGAACACAATGAATCTGTCTGTTGAGAATGGCCCATTGATCACTCGGCTTTCGCGCAAGAAGATCAAGGCTGGCAGGGGCGAGGTCGAGATCACCATCGGCGGTGTCGCCTTTAAACCGGATCTGGTGCTGTTTGTCAATGAGTTACCCGTCGCAACCAGCGTCGCGAGCGATGCCTCGTTCACCGCTCGAATACCTGCGGCGATGACCGGCCAGCCGGCGAAGCTGACGCTTCAGGCTCGTAATGCCGACGGCGGCAGATCGAACAAAGTCACGCTCAAGGTTGTCGATTGAGGCCGGGTAGCGGTGCTTCACTGAGGCCCTGCAACGCGCCGCCGGGTTTACTTCATCAACACTCTTGTTTATCGACGCGCGAGCGCGATGGTAGAATTCTTGTCGATGAACTCGCCCGTCTCCTTCACAAAGCGCAAAGGAAATCTAGAATGCTCAAGACGAAACTGGTAGTAGCAGCAACCTCGGTGCTGTTCATCTCGGCGTGCTCTGCGGCTCACGCGCCCGGCTCGTGGGTGGTTGTAGACACCGGCACCGGCGACTCTTTCTACAGCGCCAACTTTGTCAGCGAAAGCGTCGGTTGGCTCAATGGCCAAAGCGGGCGCAGCTACGAGCTCCCTGAAGGAAACGGAAACTCGAACAAGGGCGCGAAACCAAAGAAGCCCGGCGAGAAAGTCGAAGACCCGCTAAAAGCGAATCAAGGTTTTGAGGTCTTGCAGACGACTGACGGCGGCGCGAGCTGGATTGCAATTCCCGACCAGTTCAAAAACAAGATTCGTTCCGTTTGGTTCGTAGACCCTCAACTCGGCTGGGCGCTGACTATCGATCGGAACATCCTGAACACTACTGACGGCGGCGCAACATGGACGGTTCAACGTAAGGCGGGCACAGTGAAATTAAAGCTGCTGGGCAACCGGAAGGAGCCGGTCATCGATCAGCCCGAACAGATCGAGAATGTGCGCTTCGTCGACGGCGGTCACGGCTGGGCTTGGGGCGGTGGCCAGAAGAACGAGTATGCAGAACAGCCGGGAGTGCTGTTGCTGACGATCGATGGCGGAGCCAACTGGAGCGAAGTACCTTATCCCTTCGACCAAAACCTCTCGCAAGTCTTCTTTCTCGACACTCAACGCGCTTGGGCAAGCAGTTTTGGCGGCAGCTTGTACCGGACCACGGACGGCGGGCTTAATTGGACCAGGCTTCAGACCAAGCTTCCGGAAGATGTCTTCAAATCTATCTTTTTGACTGATGAGAACCATGGATGGGTTGTTGGGCGCAGCGGGCGACTCGCCAAGACAACCGACGGCGGCCGCACCTGGAGAAAGATCTACGAGATCAAAGACGAGTTTAAGATGAACGACATCTTCTTCACGGACCGCGATCACGGCTGGGCTGTTGGCGAACAGGGCGCGATTCTTTACACCCCGGATGCCGGCGAGTCGTGGATCGACGTAGGCGCTCCGGTGCCTGCGCGATTCATGGATGTGGTTTTTGTCAATAACCGTACAGGTTTCGCAGTGGGATTAGGGGGCGCAGTTGTTAAGTATAAGACTGGCTAACTTGTATCTCTCGTCTCGGCACTGGGCATCTTCGGCCCCGCCGTGGAGCACTAACCGTCTGGCGACGAAGCTAAACTGTGCAAGGCTCGCAAGTGCTGCGCATTCTTATGTTGGTAGAGATACGTATGGCTGTTGGAGAGTGCTGGAGCAAACCAGGATCGGCGCCGGGTCGTAAGAGAACTTGAAGGCGAATAACCTTGACACCGGCTTGAGCGTCAATGGAAAATATAAACAGTCGTTTCTCCGATCCCAATTAGAAGCGACACAGAACAGGATGGGTGGAGGGTTTATCCCTCTTTTTACCCCTAAGCCCCGATTCGAGAGAGTAGCGATCGGGCTGTTGGAGAGGGGAAATGCAAGAAAAGGCATTATTCGAAGGCGCGTTCCTAACTCAGCCATTTCTCTTGAAG
>DATMCM010000496.1:0-9136 GCA_035558335.1 Blastocatellia bacterium
CGCCCATCTCGATCTGTCTAGAGGCCCTCGTGCAGTACCCAAACCATCGCCTCCTGCAGCGGCTTCTCGACCCACAGAGTCTATCCCGGCGGTGGCTGTCGATTTCGGCTCGCTGCCGCAAAGATCACGACCGTCTGACCCAATCCTGTCTTTCCCAACACGCGCGCCTTTCGAGCGTAGTCGCCAGCCCAGGGTTTGGTCGCCCACGATAATTGGCGCCGAACACGCATCTGAGGACTATGCTCCGAGCGAAGCCGTTGCCGATCCGCGAGTTGTCAATCCCAGCTTTCGTATCGCAGCGGCCGCGATCGTTATTGCGCTTGTCCTGTTTTGCGTCGTGACTGTGTACATCATTTTCTCGGGCGGCAGACGGCGGCCGCCTGCGCCTGAAACAAAGCCGGCCGTGATCGCGGAGAACGTTGAACAACCACCGTTCATTCCGACACCGCCAGACGCGCTTGACTATAAGGATCAGGCTGCTCCGGAGCCGGTTCCTGCGCCCACGAGAGCCAACGAGGTCAAAAAAACAGTCCCCGCCAAGACGCCTTCGCCCAGCTCAATTCCGAAGACGCCGACAGCCGTCAAACCCAAGCCGGTTTTGATGGATCGACCTTCTAGCGCGCCTCGCGAGCCGGTGATCGCCAGGCCTTCGGCCCCGAGGGAGGCGACCCCGGCTCGCGTCGAGCGGAGCAATGTAGAGGCGCGACTGGTTCGAGTCCGCTCGATGAGGATTGCTTCAGGAGTGCGTTATGACCTGACTTTCGATCTGCAGGACGAATCAGGAAGGCATGCTCAATGGGAAAGAATGCAGATCTGGATGCGATCGGCGAGCGGCGTGAGTCGCGCGGAGGCGATTCCTTTTGTGCATCGTCTGGGCGCCGGCGGTGCGCTTACGTTCACGATAAGCGTCGATTTCCTGGGTCATTCGCCAGCTGACTGGCAAGGAAGAGTCGTATGCACAACGATAGGTTCGGATAATGACGGCAGGGCTCTACGGGCAAGCTTTGGAACTAACCTGATGCCCTGAATCGAAAAACGAAAATGCATCCGCTGAGCTTAGGCGGGGCTGTCGCTTTCCTTGACGTCGTCGAGTAGTTGCTTGATATGAACGCGGGTCAATTCGCAGAGATCGGTTATCATCTCGAAAGCCCGAAGACTCTTTTCCTTCGTTCGCTCGCTGGGCACTGAACCTTCCAGTTCCTTGAATCGCATGGTAGACGTTTCACATACAGACTCCATAAGATGATCTATGATTTGCAGCTTCTGAACCAAATTGCTTGCGTCCGCCATCGGTAATGCTCCTCAAAAAAAGGATAGTCCTCGCCAGGTCCGACAATCAATCCCGAGCCGCTGCGGTACCGAGGTCGTTTCATTCCTCATATGCTAGTAGTGGTATTGGTGGCTAATGTTGCGGATTCTGTCTTGCCACGAAGGCACCATTCATAAAGCTATACCAAGAAAAGCTTTGTCGTTTCCTGGTGTCCTCGTGCCGAGCTCTTCTCACCGCGCAATTGGGCGGTGTCTTAATTTCGTCGTTCTCTCTGCGTTGCCTTTGCATGTCAGCGTCTCTGCAGTTAGATAGCATTGAAACCGGCTAACCGCAGAGCCGCCGAGACACAGAGGCAACGCGGAGAGAAGGTTAAGACACCGCCCGCAACTGCATACCGATCGTCTGGGCAATCGCCTTCCCGTAAGCGATTGTGCTACTGTAGAAATCATCGATATTCACTCGCTCTACTCGACGTCCTCAACCTGGAGCTCAAGGGTGAACTCCTGGTGGGCGGTGGCAAAGACACTGCAGGCAGACTTCAGGAGATCATTCTCCGAAAGATCCAGTAAAGCGCGATCGATGGGATGTCTGATTCCTCTCATGAGCTGAAAGCTGATTGACTCATCAACTTTTTTATCATAGAAGTAGCTCGCATTCTATCATTACAGGAAAAGGAGCATAACCCGTGTCACCAAAGACTATGCGACTTGTGGGAATAGCTTGCATGGTAGTGGCAGTCGTTTTGATGATCCTGAATCTTAGACGAGTGGCCAACCTGGGCACTTACTGGATAGCGCTGCTCTTCTTTTTCGTCGGAGCCGTATTCGCCGTTCGCTCAAGGAGACAAAAGAAGGTCTAGGACATCAAAGCACTTCCCCGCTCTGTCGGCTAGCCATGTCTTTGAGGAGTCGAGTTGACCAATCCTAGACTCTTTGTTCTCGCCTGCCTGGTTCTTTGCGGAGGGTTCGCTTCCATCGGTCGGAGCCCTGCCCAGCACTCCACAAAAACCTGGTCGCCCGTTATTCCCAAGACGTGGGATGACGAGGCGATGCTTTCATTGGAACTCCCTCTCGCGGACCCTGCAGCTTCGCCCAAACACGTCTCTTCGGATTATTACTACCGAATCCCCGTGCGGCCTATCTACAAGAGCTATCCGGTTTATTATCCCGCCAACGAGCCCGCAGCTTATCTGGACTGGCTTAAGAAGCAGGAACCCAAGATCGTCTTTGACGCTTCCACGCTTAAGACAGAAGGAGATTGGGTTGCAGCCGGGGAGCTGGTCTTTGATGCCCCCATTGAGTTCGTGTCCGAGGGTACGTTGTTTTCAGAAGTCAGAGGTACCGCCTGGGGGAAATAACATCGGTGCTTGGAGCAATCGTGCCAGGCACGTGTGCGCGCCAGGGAACGAGCGCTTTCTATCCGGCTCGGATACCTGATTTGATCGGTGTCAAAGATCGCATCTATCTGGATTCTTCAGGTCTTGTCCGCCATCGTAGTACAGGGGACTTGATGCGCTATGCAGCGCTCAATCAAGGCGCCGATATGCTTTCCTTGTACGGGCAGTTCAGACCTAAGGGAGAGTTACCTGACGCGTCAAAGGAAAGCCGCTACAGTGACGACCAGCTCTATGCGCTGGCGCTTTTCGTCTACTCGCTCAAGCCTCCTCCGAATCCGAACAAGTTGGACGCTCTTGCTGCGCGAGGTCAGAAAGTATTTGAACGAGAGGGTTGCGACGGCTGTCACACGCCGCCGCTTTATACCAACAATAAGCTGACTCCGGCCGATGGGTTCAAAGCTCCAGACGAACATCGCAAGAAGTACGACATTCTACCGATGTCTGTGCGTACCGATCCAAGACTGACCTCATGTCTCGAAGAGGAACCGGCTACTACAAAGTGCCTTCATTGAAAGGGCTATGGTATCGCGGGCCGTTCGAGCACAACGGCTCGGTAGCTACGCTTGAAGACTGGTTCGATCCGCGACGACTTAGAGACGACTATGTTCCGACAGGTTTCCGTGGGTACGGAGTGAAATCGCGTGCGGTGAAGGGTCATTTGTTCGGGCTCGATCTTTCGATGGAGGATCGAAATGGGCTGATAGCGTTTCTGAAGACGCTTTGAACAAACGAGCCTCTTCGGCGACTTTGGAAATCCAGCATTCTCGCTTTGCCAAGGATGGCGAGCTGTCTTGATCTGATCGCTTCTGCGCATCAACGACAAGTATTCGGGAACAGCGGCGGCCTGCCTACGTTAAACCTTCAAAATACTGGAACCGTTACTCAAGCGCCGGAGAATACTTGTCAAGCGACTGAGGAGATGCCATGAAGAATAGAAGATCGATGTTGCTGCTTATTGTTTTGAGTCTTGGGCTAGCGACGGCGCCGCGAGCGAGCGAGTACACCACAACTTCAGCAGCAGACAAGACCGAGACCGCAATTCCATTCGAGCTCATAAACAGACACATCCTCTTGAAGATCAAGGTCAACAACTCTGATCCGCTCTGGTTCATTTTCGATACCGGCGATAGATTCGCGATCATCGACCTCGAGCGCGCAAGGTCAATGGGGTTGAAGCTGCAAGGTGAGATAAACGTCGGTGGCGCAGGCGCGGGGTTGCTCAAGGGCGCTTACGTCAAGGACAGCTCTTTTACTGTACCGGGGCTTGAAGGGTTTACTCAGCCAGTCACTCTGGCGCTTCCGCTCGGTATGCTGGAGCCGAACTTTGGCCACGATGTGGACGGCATAATAGGCAGCGACTTCATCAAGCAGTTTGTGGTTGAAGTCGATTATCCTGCTCGTTTGATCAGACTCCATGATAAGCAGGGATTCGCCTACTCAGGGCCCGGCGAGCCGGTTCCGATAACATTCAACCAGGGAGGTCATCCGGTAGTTCAAGCCGAGATGATGCTGCAGGGACGCGATCCGATAAAGGGAGATTGCGTCATCGACCTGGGATCTGGCGGAGCGTTGGCACTTCATCGGCCGTTTGTGGAAGAGCACCGCCTTCCGCCCCCGGAGCAGAAGACTATCAGAGCCATGGGAGCCGGCGGAACCGGAGGCGAAATCACCGGACGGCTGGGCAGGATCTCCGGACTCAAGATCGGCAAGTACACGATCGATAACCCCATCACCATGTTCTCGACTGATACCAAAGGTGCGTTCGCCAATTCTGCGATCCAGGGAAACATCGGCACGCAGATCATGTCTAAGTTTAGAGTCTTTCTCGACTATGACCGCAACAAGATCATTCTCGAGCCGAACTCTGACTTCAAAAAGCCATTGGACCATGCTTCGAGCGGACTCAAGATACTCGGCGAAGGAAAGGACTACAGGACCTTTCGGGTCAAAGAGGTGCTCGAAGATTCTCCGGGGACTGAGGCAAGTCTCCAAAAGAATGATCTGATAATCACAATCAACGAGCGGTCGGCCTCTGAGTTCACGCTGACCGAGCTGCTCCAACAATTCGAGCGACCCGTTCCATACAAGCTTACGGTTCGTCGCGCCGAGCAAACTCTCCAAGTGACTCTTACACCCAGGAAACTAGTGTGATGGATTGAGGAACTCTCTGCGCGAATCTTTACGTCTCGGCCCTTGCGGTTAGTAGATACGGCGAGACCGACTAACCGCGAAGACGCGGAGCCGCAGAGGTTACGCAAAGAAAGCGCTGAAGTTTTTTGAGCTCAGGCACTGCGCGTGGATTTGATCTTCCAGCGTCAGTCCAGGAAGCGCGCGCGCACTTCGGGTGGCGGCACCATACACGTCTCATACTTTCCGAACCATCGGTACCGGCGCTTCGCGAACTGATCGTAGAGGTAATCTCGAACAGATCGCGGAATGACGTAGCCGGCAAGCGCCAGTTTCCAGGGGCCACCCAGATACCGGGCTATGCGAAGCGCCGCTTCGGATCGCACGAACACTCTCTCCAGATATGCTCCGTCAAGCGATTCCACAAACACGAGCGAATCTACCCCCGCCAATTCCGGATGCCGAGTCAGGATCGACTTGCCGTAATCGCTCTGCAATGCGGCAAAGAACATCGTCATCCTCTTATCGTACCGCAGGATGCGCTGAACACTCTTACTGCAGAATCCGCACAGCCCGTCATACAGCAACACAGGATGAGAAATGTTTGTCTCGATCATGCTCGTACCCACTCCGAACGTTGCCGCGCTCGATCGTTCTCGACGTCGCGCTTCTAGTTTGAGAGCGTCATCGAATAGAGCATGAGTCCATCTGAAGCCTCGCGCAAGCGATTCATAGTTGACTCGAGCGAGGCACGTCCTTATTAACATCGCACCTTCTCGGTGTGCGGCTGCGGCGCTGACAGACCCTCGACTAGCGAAAACATTACTCACCAACTATAGTTCGATTCTAGAGCACCTCATCATCCGAGAAGGACATCAATGGCCAACGAACCGCATACAAACCGACTCATCGACGAGACCAGTCCGTACCTGCTCCAACACGCGCACAACCCAGTTGATTGGTACCCATGGGGGCCGGAAGCTCTCGAACGCTCGCGCACCGAAGACAAGCCGATACTTCTCTCCATAGGCTACTCCGCTTGCCACTGGTGCCACGTGATGGAGCACGAGTCGTTCGAGAATGAAGAGATCGCGCGAATGATGAACGACAACTTCGTTTGCATAAAAGTTGACCGCGAAGAGCGGCCCGACATTGACTCGATCTACATGAACGCAGTTCAGATGATGACCGGGCACGGCGGATGGCCAATGACTGTGTTTCTGACCCCCGACCTGAGGCCATTCTACGGTGGCACCTACTATCCGCCAGTAGATCGACATGGACTACCCGGCTTTCCCAAGCTTCTGACAGCGATCGCCGGGTCTTACAAGAACCGGAGCGCCGACATCGACACAAGCGCGTCCGCGATCACGGCGGAGTTGAAGAAGATCAACCGCTTCGTTCCCTCCGGCGAGATGTTGACCACCGAAGTTCTAAACCAGGCTTTTTCCGCACTAGCTGGCAATTTCGACCGGGTTAACGGAGGGTTCGGCGGCGCGCCGAAGTTTCCGCCTTCGATGACCTTGATGTATCTGCTCCGCCACCACAAACGCACCAACTCGAAAGATGCGCTCGCGATGGTCGAGTTGACCCTGGACAAGATGGCGCGCGCCGGAATGTACGATCATCTCGGCGGCGGCTTCGCCCGCTATTCGGTTGACGCGCGCTGGCAGGTGCCCCACTTCGAGAAGATGCTCTACGACAATGCATTACTCGCTCGCGTTTACATGTACGCATACCAACAGACGAAGAATCCGACTTACCGCCGAGTCGCCGAAGAAGTGCTCGAGTACATCGTGCGCGATATGACCGATCGCACCGGCGCTTTCTATTCCTCTGAGGATGCCGATAGCGAAGGCGAAGAGGGAAAGTTCTATGTTTGGACGAGAGCCGAGGTGATGAGCGTCCTGGGCGACGAGGACGGCGCCACTTTTTGCGAGTTCTTCAATGTGACCGAGTCCGGAAACTTCGAACACGGCACTTCGATCCTGAATACTCCGCTGTCGATTGAAGAGTTCGCTGAAAAGAAAGGTGCAAAAGTCGAGGAACTGAAGCGGGCGATCAACTCTGGAAAGCAACGGCTCTTCAACGTTCGCCAGGCGCGGGTCAGACCGGGGCGCGATGACAAATCGCTTGCGGCCTGGAACGGGCTCATGCTGACGGCTTTCGCCGAAGCTGCCAACATTCTTGCACGCGATGATTACCGTGAGATCGCAGTGCGCAACGCCGAATTCATAATGAAGCACTTGATCCGAGACAGGCGAATGCTACGCACCTACAAGAACGGCCAATCGAAATTGAATGGCTACCTGGAGGACTACGCTTACGTGATCGAAGGCATGCTGGCTCTTTACGAAGCGACGTTCGAGCTGCGATTTTTCAACTTGGCGCGCGAGCTCGCGGATACGGTGATCGCTCAGTTTTGGGACGAGGTTGATGGCGGTTTCTATTTTACTTCGGCCGATCACGAAGAATTAATCACGCGAACGAAAGATTACTTCGACAATGCGGTACCGGCGGGAAATTCGGTGGCAGCGCTCGGATTGCTGAAATTGTTTCATCTTACGCAGGAGCACGAGTATCAACGCTCAGCGCTCGCGATCTTGCGCACGGTTCGTCAGGCCGTTGGCAAGTATCCGAGCGCGTTCGGGTATGCGCTAAATGGGTTGGACTTCTATCTGTCTGAGCCGCAAGAGATTGCAATCGTCGGCAACGCGGATTCTCACGAGGCTCGATTGTTCGTCGAAGAAATCTACTCCCGTTATCTGCCGAATAAGGTTGTCGCTGCGCGAGAACCGGACGACGAACAATCAGCCGAGACGATCAAGCTGCTGGCTGCGCGACCGATGGTCGATGGCAAAGTGACGGCTTACGTTTGTCGCAACTATACGTGTCTCGCTCCGGCGACGACGGTGGAAGAGCTGACGGAGCGATTGGAAGAATGACGGTCCGACCGCCCGAGCGCGTTCCGCGCAGATCCCTCAAATCCGTCTTATCCGAGGTCTAAGCGCCACTCTTGGAACCCGTATCTTCCGAACGCATAGACCACGGCTCAAACGGATTCAACCGATTTCCACGGATGCCTTATCGAATCTTATCGCTAACGAAATGCCCTCTATACTTATTTGACCCTTATCTCGAAGAGGCGGGGCCATAGTTTGCCGCTCACGAAAATGCGCTTGTGCTCGGAGTCATAGGCTATCCCGTTCAACACGTCCTCAGTTCCCTTCCGATCCGAAGGCGCGAGAATCCCTTTCAGATTCAGAAACGATTTTACCTGCCCGCTGGCCGGGTCGATCAGCAAGATCAAATCCGTCTGCCAGACATTCGCCCAGATTTCGCCGTCGATATACTCGAGCTCGTTCAACTCAGTGATCGGACGCCCGTTCATCGTTACCTGGACCTTGCGCAGCGGCTCGTAAGTCTGCGGATCCAGATAAGTCAAATCGCTGCTGCCGTCGCTCAGAATGAGATTCTTTCCATCGTAAGTGAGGCCCCAGCCTTCCGTGTCGTAGCTGAACTCGCGCAGCAGTTTGAAGCTTTCGCGGTCGTAGACAAAGCCACGATGAGCCTGCCAGGTGAGCTGAATCAGATTATCGCCGATCAGCGCGAGACCTTCGCCGAACAGGGATGAAGCGAGATCGATGGATTTGACAACTCTTCCCGACGGGAATTCGACTCGCCTGAGCGTCGAGCGCCCATACAATCCGGTGCTCTCGTAAAACCCGTTGTCGTACCACACAAGTCCCTGGAGATAGGCATTCGGGTCGTGGGGATAACTGTTCACGACCTCGTAGGTGAGCTGTCTCGGGGCTAGTTGAATGGTCCCGCTCGCCGCTTTGTCAGACTTCGTCGTTCCCGCCACATCCGGAGGATTCGCCCGCAACAGCCGCCAGCTTATGAGCCCGACCGCGATCGCGAGCAGCAGCAGCCCGGCGATCGTTATGAATCTGAAGCGCCCAAGGACTGACATTGGCCGGCTCGCGGGACTCTTCTCCGACTTTGAGGTCATTCATTACTCCCTTCTTCAAGCGTTGGGTCATTATACTTGGCGGTGGAGATGTTGAATAACCGTCGGTGATGCCTGATCGTCAATGTTGGCGAAGTGGCAAGTTGGAAAACTCATTGGGCGTCGTTTATACTCACCGTGCTTGAGTTCGCAGGTTCGCTCCCGAACCACTCCCACTCACTATCCTCGAGAGGAGATAACCGGATGACTAACCCGAAGCTTGGATGCGCGGTGATAGCCGCGCTCCTCACTCTCATTGTCGGAGCGGGAGTGTGCGAGGCCGCCGTTAATGAGCCTGCACAACGCGAGATCAAAGTCATCGCCCGCAGGTTTG
>DATMCM010000497.1:0-12620 GCA_035558335.1 Blastocatellia bacterium
ATTGTGGCAATGAGCGGCGCGTCTGGCGCCACTCGAAAGATCACTTCGTTGGAAGCGCCGCCGTCGGAGTTCTGAGCGCTTACCGCTCGAAGTCCCACGTTCGCAATCAACGCCGCGGAAACGTCAGCTTGCAGCTGCGACGCGGAGATGAACTTCGTCGCGACCGATTTTTGGTCGAACCACACTGAAGCGCCGTTCTTGAAGTTCGCGCCCGTCACGGTCAACGTAAAGCCCGGCCCGCCCGAGACCGCCTGGGAAGGCGAGATCGAAGTGATGCGCGTATTCGCCGGCACTACTTCGAAGCTGAGAAGGCTGGAAAGCTGGCCATCCCCGTTGCGAACCTGGAGCCTCCGCGACCCCGGCGTCGCAGTGAAAGTCGCCGGAACCGTCGCCTGCAATTCGTGAGCGTTGTTAAACGCCGTAGAAACCGCAATGTTTTCGACCAGTACCTTCGCAGCAGAATCGAACCGCTCGCCCGAGACAAAGATCAAGGCAGTACCGGCGCCAACTTGAAAGACTCGCGGAATCGCCGAGAGTAACTGCGGAGGTGGGGGAACAATCGTCAGCGTCACGTCGTTCGACCGGTTCCCTCCAACATTCCGAACTCGCACCGAATGCACACCTGCTACGGATGTCACGACGGTCGGCACCTGCGCTGATAACCTTCCCGAATTCAGGAACGTCGTCGTCAGCGAAAGTGAGTCAATTCTGACAATCGACGCGCCGTCGAAGCCGCTGCCCTCAACAATGATGTCGAACTGCGCAGCGTCGAGCGGAACATGATCCGGACTGATCCCGGTGATGCGCGGACCAACGGTGAACGGTTGGCCCGTCACATGAGTCCCCGGCGAATACAAGCGGCCGGCACTTCCGATCATCGACGCGTGCAAGACGAAGCTCGTGCCGATTACTTCAGGACTGCGGTTGATCGACTGATTGGCGTTCCCTTCGCCGGAGCCGTACGTCACCGACTCGACCGACATGCCCAGGCCGTCCGCTATCGTGATTGTGTCACCGGAATTGTTGAGCGAGAGCCCCGCGGTAAACACCAACCCATTCACCCGCGAGTTGCCAAAGTCGCCGGTCGGGTTACCGCCGCCGAAGACAACAGCCGTCTCGCCGCCCGGAATCTCGGTACGGGGCGGAAAGGTGAATCGCGCTGCACTCGCGTCGTGAATTGTGAAGCCGCTTACGTCTATCGAGGCTGCAGTCCGGTTGACGATCTCGACGAATTCATCATCTGACGTATCGCGGACGCCGTCGCCGTTCGCGTCTCCTGCTGCTCCGTCGGGCGGGTCAGCGAGAAACTCGTTCAGTCCGATCGCTGAGAGCACGACGAACGTCGCCGAGTTCGAGACCGCAAGATCCGGGTTCTGCACCGTGACGGCGTGCGACCCTGGCGAACCGATCGCCGACTCGGGAAGCTCGGCTTGCAGCTCCGTTGCACTCGAAAACAGCGTGCTCACTGGCGCCCCGTCAAGCCTCACGGTCGATTCATTGTGAAAGTTCTGACCGGTCACGACCATTGACACTGGGCCGCTTCCAACAACGACTGCGATGGGCGAGATCGAATCAATCACCGGATCAGTCGTCGTGAACGGGCTTCCGTTGACCCGAGAGCCTGGTGAGAACAGCGCACCACCTGACCCCGACGCCGTCGAGTGCGGGGTAAACTGCCCGGTCACATCGGGGCTTCGAGTGATTGACTGATTGGCGTTTCCCTCTGTCGATCCGTAAGTCACTGACGCGAGCACGACCGCTGCACTATCCTTGATCGTGATAGTGTCACCTCCGTTGTTGAGCGACAAGCCGCCGCCTCCAACCGCAAATACCAGTCCGTTAGCTGCGCAGTTCCCGAATGCACCGGTCGGCGTACCGCCTCCAAAGACTACTGCCGCTTCGCCGGGAGGAATTACCTTGCCGGCGGGAACGGTGAACCTTACTTGCGTCGCATCGCCTATAGTGAATCCCCCGATCGGCAGCGGGTCCGCGCCGCTGTTAATCAATTCCACGAACTCATCCTCGGCCGAATCGCGAGTGCCGTCGCCATTTGCGTCACCGGCAAGACCGTCTGGCGGGTCAGCCAGATACTCATTAATGAGTATGTGGACCGGAACCGTGACTGTGAACGGCACCGAATTCGACACGACGCCGTTTGGATTCTTGACAGTGATCTGGTGAACGCCCGGCGAGGCGGTGACCGATGCTGGAATCTGAGCGGTGAGTGTTTCCGTGTTCACGAAGCCGGTGCTAACGTCGGCGGCGTCAACGCGTACTTGGGAGCCGTTCTCGAAATTGGCGCCGGTGACCGTCATCGCCAGGCCTCCGCCTCCAGCTACGGCGCTATCTGGTGAGATCGACGCTATCACCGGATCGGTACCTGTGAACGGCGCTTCGTTGACTCGGGCGCCCGGAGAGAACAGCGCGCCATTGCTCCCGCTCGCCGTCGAGTGAGGGACAAACCCGCCCGTAATGTCCGGGCTTCGGGTGATGGATTGATTGGCGTTGCCTTCAATCGAGCCGAAGGTCAAAGTCGCGACCGTCGCAGCTAGATTGTCTTTCACAGTGATCGTGTCGCCGCCGTTGTTTAACGAAAGCCCCGGGCCGCCCGCCGCAAACACCAGCCCGTTCGCTGCTGCATTGCCGAAAGCGCCTGTCGGATTGCCGCCTCCAAATACAACCGCCGCTTCACCTGGAGGAATAATCTTGCCGGCGGGAATTGTGAACCTGACTTGAGTGGCATCGCTAATGGTGAATCCCCCAATCGGCAACGGGTCCGTGCCGTTGTTTACCATCTCCACGAACTCATCCTGTGCCGCATCGCGGGTGCCGTCGCCGTTAGCATCACCCGCCGCGCCGTCCGGTGGGTCGGCAAGGTACTCGTTGATAATCAGCGTCACGACTTGAGGCAAAGCCTGGTTGGGATGGCTCGCGTTAGTGCCCGAAGTATTGGTGGTGATGATCGAGGAAGAAGCCGCGGCGGCAAGGAGTGCACTGCAAACGAGAGACGCGGCGCGGACAAGCGACGGGGTTTTCCGTTTCATTGCCAGGCTCCAATCAGCCGGTTCCCCGCTCTTGTTGCTTAAGCTGAAACGGCTGAACTGAGGATTGAACCCAGCGTCCGCGCGCGCATTCTACCACTGATCAAACCGCGAAAGGAAAGCCCATCGCATCAAAAACCTGCCGCAAGCCGGTGGGTGGGGCCACTTGAAAAAACTCATTGGATCAATCATTATCAAGACCCCTCAACAGGGATCTCTCAGACGACATCATTCATCAGCAGTCAAGCGCGGAGGCGTTCCGATGATCGAGCGAAAAATGGAGCACGAACTCGGGCTCGAGTTCTTAAGAGTGGTGGAGGCGGCGGCGATCGCGGCTGCTCACACGATGGGCAAGGGCGATAGCAAGTATTCCGATCACGTGGCCGTCGAATTGATGCGCCAGGTGATGGACACGGTCCCGATGCGCGGCGAGATAGTCATAGGCGAAGGAGAGCGGGACGATGCGCCGATGCTCTACATCGGAGAGAAAGTAGGACTCGGCTATAAAACCGCCACACAAGACGTCGACCTGTTTCCCGAGGTTGACATCGCAGTCGATCCGCTCGAAGGGACTAACCTGTGCGCGACTGGCTCGGCAAACGCGATTGCGGTGATGGCTTGCGCGGAGAAGAACGGCTTACTTCATGCGCCCGACCTCTACATGCAAAAACTTATCGTCGGGCCATCGTCGAAAGGCGCCGTAGACCTGGACGCGCCGGTTAAGGACAACCTTCGCAGCATCGCTCGTCGCTTGAACCGCGACATTGAAGACCTGGTAATAATCGTTCTGGAACGTCCTCGTCACCAGAAGCTGATCAATGACATTCGCGAAGCTGGCGCTCGGATACGCCTGATCTCTGATGGCGATCTGTCGGCAGGCATCTCGGCCGCAGTAGCCGGTTCGGGAGTCCACGCGGTAATGGGAACAGGCGGCGCACCGGAAGGCGTGCTTACCGCCGCTGCGATGAAGTGCCTGAACGGGCAGATACTCGCGCGGTTCGTGTTGAAGGAGCAGCTCGAGGATCTCGAAGACAGAAGCCGCATACCCGAAGGCTCGGTAGACAGAATGCGCGAGATGGGCATAAGCGATCCGCATCGAATCTACGATACAGACGACCTCGCGCCTGGCAGAAAGATCATCTTTGCTGCGACCGGAGTTACCGACGGGACGATTCTGAAAGGCGTTCGATTCTTTGGGACCGGGACACGCACCTCCTCGATAATCATGGCGACCGAGAGAACAAAGATCGTTCGCTTCATCGACACCGTCCACGTTGAAGGCGGCCCGGACACCGTAGTCAGGTTCTAGACATCAGCGCCTTGGTTTGGTCGGCTTCACCGCGAAAGGGAGAAGCATCGTGATCGAAAAGCCGAGCAAGATTCAGCCAGCCCTCGTGGGCGGTCTCATAATTGGCCTGCTCTGGTCTCTACCATTCTTGAGCCTGATCAACTTCTGCTGTTGCCTTGGCGTACTCGCAGGCGGTGCCGTGGCAGCTTTGATGTTGATAAAGCGTTCTCCTGTGCTCCCTGTCTCAACTGGTGATGGAGCAGTGGTCGGACTATTGGCTGGAGTCGTGGGAGCGGGCGTACACCTCGTGCTCGGAGTTCCGATCAGCATCATTTTCAACCCGGCTGGCGTCTCGTTTCTCAAATCGCTTATCGCCCAGATCAATAGTGATCCCCAGTTTCGCGCAGCCATGGAAGAGGCATTAAGAAGTCAGGAAAATCAGGGATTGCCAGAACGTTTTATCGCGGCGCTGTTAGGCTGGTTGGTCGTCTCAGTGATCTCGATTGGGTTCTCGGCTCTCGGGGGTGTGATCGGAGTAGCGATGTTCGAGAAGCGAAAGGGCCAACAACCTCCATTTCCACCAAGCCCTCCACAATACGGAGGACCTGGCTTTGCGCCTCCGGGGCCGCCTCCGGGAGGGCCGCCTCCGCCGGGTCAGGCACCGTATGGACAAGGTCCACCACCCAGCTACTAGCGCTTCTAGAGTTGAGGCGCTCCGTTGCTCCCTTTGGTGATGTAACGGTCAACTACGTCAATGAGCGCATTGAGACGCTGTTCACCGTATACCTGAGCTTCGGCTATCTTGGTCTGAGCTTCGGCCACCCTAGACTGAGCATCTGCCAGCGCCTTAAGCTTTTCATCAAACGTGTCATCGCGTTGATCTGACTTGTCCTGGCGTTCGTCTGTGATTCTGACAACCTCAACAAGGGTCACGAAAGCCGCCTCAAGCCGTTCGATGCGAGCTTCGTCCTTCTCCATTCTTGCATCAAACCGCGCCTGCCCCTCCAGGATGAACTCCATTGTCCTTTGAATCTCTTCGCTGTTCATTACTCATCTTACCCCAGCCCAGACTGACATCCGCTCGCGGCATTCTAGCGCAAATAGCTTTCCGAACCAATGGCTCAGTAGCAGCATGGCTCAGTAGCAGCCTGGTAGTGGGCTCCTATCGCGTCGCCGCAAGGCCGTCTTGAAATAGCGGCCCGGCATCCCTATACTCTAGCGCTTGATAGTCGGCTAGCCGCCGAGGTCGTCGGTCGCGCGAAATCAGTACTATGAACTTATTGAAATCCGCTCTATTGACTGTTCTGTTCTGTTTGTTGGTTGGTGCTGCTCGCGCGGAAGCTCCGCGGTCGCCCAAACCGCAAGCCGCAACATCGCTGAGGGGCGAGATCAGCGAGCTCCGCGACTACATAATGGCGGGGCTCACTGTCACCGCCCGCAACAAAGCCTCCGGTAAAGAGTATCAAACCATCTCCGACTCTACTGGCGCTTACACGTTTGAAAACGTCGAGCCGGGAGCTTACGTCGTTGATGCTGAATGCGAAGGACTTGAACGCATCATCGGAGCCGCAAGAGTTGAGGCTGGCAAGACCACCGAGCTTAATTTGCTCGCGATCATGCTTCAAGATACCGGCAACACGGCAGTAGACAAATTCATCGCGTCATCCGAGGCACAGGGAGGCCGCTACCCTGCGGGAAACATAAGCTATCTGAATGTCAATGACTCGTTGGACATCTATTTCATGTTCGTGTACTTCGGCATTCTCGGATTGCTGTCGGTCTACGGGGTCTACCGCTATCGACTCACCTATCTGTTTCTTCGCTATCAGAAGCACACCCCCAAGCCGAAATCGCGCTTCGAGCCCAATCGCCTGCCGCGGGTGACCGTCCAGTTGCCGCTTTTCAACGAGATGTACGTCGCCGAGCGGATAATCGACGCGGTGGTCAAGTTTGACTACCCGCGCGAGCTGCTCGAGATTCAGGTCCTCGACGATTCGACCGACGACACGGTTGAGATAGCATCGGCGGTGGTGAAGAAGTATTTCGATCAAGGTCTGGACATCAGCTATCATCACCGCGACAACCGCGAGGGCTTTAAGGCGGGCGCGCTTGAAGCGGGTCTGAAGAAGTCTTCGGGCGAGTTGATTCTGATCTTCGACGCCGATTTCGTTCCACGTCCAGACTGCATCCACCGAATGATCGACTACTTCACTGACGAGCGGGTCGGCATGGTTCAGATGCGCTGGAGCCACATAAATGCCGATTACTCTCTGCTGACCAAGGTGCAGTCGATAATGCTGGACGGGCACTTCGTGATAGAGCAGACGGCGCGCAACCGCTGCGGCGGATTCTTCAACTTCAACGGCACGGCTGGGATGTGGCGGCGTGAAACCATCGAGTGGTCGGGCGGGTGGCAACACGACACCCTTGCCGAAGACACCGATCTTTCGTATCGCGCGCAGTTGATGGGTTGGCATTTTGTTTATCTGATGGACGAAGATGTGCCGGCTGAGCTGCCGGTTGAGATGAACGCGTTCAAGTCGCAGCAGCGACGCTGGGCCAAGGGCGTTGTGCAGGTCGGGATGAAGCTGATGAGGCGTATGTGGCGCGACCCGCGCTTGCCGCTTCGTGTGAAGCTCGAGCAATTCTTCCGTCTGACCGGGAATCTGGCCGCGCCGCTGGTGATCGTGCTGGCGCTGATCAATCTGCCGATACTGATAGTGCGCTACAACCAGGGACTCTTTCATTTGTTCGCGCTCGATGTTCCGATTCTGACTTTCTCTACGGTGTCGGTCATAGTCTTCTACGTAGTCACCCAGCGACATCTGCATCCGCAGACCTGGAAGCAAACGCTGAAGTACATGCCATTCGTGATGAGCATGGGAATCGCTCTGACGTTTTCAAACGCGCGAGCGGTGCTTGAAGCATTGCTCAGAGTGAAGTCGCCATTTGTCCGCACGCCAAAGTACCGAATCGAGGAGACCGGCGACACCACGTGGACTAAAAAGAGCTACGTGCCGCGGCGGCTCTCGCTTCCCTGGCTGGAGCTATGCTTTGCCGTCTACTTCGTGTTCACGATCTGGTACGCAATCGACAGCCATATCTTTGGGACCATCCCATTCTTGTTGATCTACTTGTGCGGGTACGCATACGCGGCGGCGATGTCGATCGCGCAAACGCGAGTCAGCTTCCGACGCAAGTAAGACATCTCCCCGATCCCATCTTTGCGTTCGCCGTCTGCGTTGCACTCATGACGACGCGTGATTGAGATTGTCGTTCGGTGGCAAGAGTCGCGTGGCCCCTGAGTCGTCGGACATTTGCGTACTGGTGCAGGCAATAAGGTAGAATCCTGATCTCCTGATCGCGCTATCTGACGAGGCATTCATGATCAAAAGGGCCGCTTCAGTTCTTTTCCTGTATGTTTTTCTGCTTCAATCCATCACTCCTTCTGTCGCCGCGCAAGCTGGCGGCGAGCAGTATACAAAGACCTCCTTGCTCTCGGACCGTGAAGTCTCGGCGCTTGCAGCCGAAATCAACGGTTCGATCGCCAAGGACACAGTGACCGCGCTGGCGCGCTATCACCGGGTGCAGGCCTCTTCGGGTTTTTCGCGAGCCGCCGAATTCATAGCTGCCCGAGCCAAGGAGTACGGCCTCGATCAAGTCCAGATTGAGCGGTTTCCCGCCGACGGCCGAAAGACTTATTACACTCTCAAATCCACGCCCGGCTGGGAGGCCGACCATGCACAATTGTGGGAAGTTGAGCCGCACAAAACTAAGGTCGCTGACTGGGACGAGATGAGAGTTGCGCTGGCCGACTACTCGCAAAGCGCGGATGTGACTGCTACGTTGATCGATGTAGGACCCGGCGCTTCGGCAAAGAATTACGAAGGCAAAGAGGTAAAGGGCAAGATCGTGCTCGCCGGCGGAGCGGTCGCCGCAGTTCATAAGCTGGCCTGCGACGAGCGCGGCGCGGCCGGGGTTCTCAGCTATCAGCAGAATCAAGTCACCGGTTGGTCGGGTGATTACGTCGACAACGTACGTTGGGGCCACCTCTCACCCTACAACACCGACAACAAGTTCGCCTTTATGATCTCGCTTCGGCGAGCCCGCGAATATCAATCGAGACTTGCGCGCGGCGAGCTGATTGGCCTTCACGCTATTGTCAAAGCCGAGATCAAGCCGAGCAACTACGAGGTCGTCAGCGCGATCATTCCCGGCTCCGACCTGGCAAGCGAAGAAATAGTCTTTTCGTGCCACCTGTGTCATCAAAAGCCCGGAGCCAACGACAATGCATCAGGCGCGGCGGCAATACTCGAAGTCGCTCGTTCCTTGAATTCTCTTATTCGTCGTGGTGAGATCGAGCGGCCGCGCCGAACGATCAGATTCATTTGGCCGCCCGAGATCAACGGCACCGTCGCTTATTTCGCGGAGCATCCGGAGATCGTGAAGCGTATGAAAGCCGCCGTTCACTGCGACATGGTCGGGGGCAACTACGCCATCACAAAGTCGGTCCTGCACGTGACTCACACACCCGCGTCGATACCAAGCTGCGTCAACGCGGTGGCGGATACTTTCGCGGAGTACGCGATCGCCGGGGCCCTGAAAGCGGCTGCAGGAGCTGGTTCCGAGGATGGTCTTGTTTCGCCTGAAGGGTCGAAAGACAGTCTGGTCGCCGACATATCCCCATTCGAGATGGGCTCGGACCACGACGTCTATCAGGAGGGATCATTTCGAATCCCGACTATCTATTTGCGCGACTGGCCGGACGTGTTTATTCATACGAACAACGACACCCCGGCCAACATCGACTCGACAAAGATGAAACGCTCGGCGTTCATCGCGGCTGCTTCGGGCTACTTCCTCGCGCGAGCGGGTTCGAGAGATGCGGCGCGGCTCGCCGACGAAGTGTTCGGCAAGGCATTGGCCCGCGTGCCCGGAGAGAGAGAGAAAGCTCGCGCCGTTGAAACCGCGGGCACTCAGGAGGCAGCAGACGAAGCACGCAGCATCATCGCTCACTCTGTCGAGTCGGAGGCCGAGGCGATTTCCTCCGTGCTTCAGTTTGCGCCGAATGATAAGAACCTCCAGGCCAAGATCGAAGGGCTGGTAGATCAACTGAGCGGCGCGTGGCTGCTGATGACCGGCAAGCTGACGGAACAACGCAAGGGTAACCGGATTGTCTTCACTCTCGAACAGAAAGAGCCGTCAAAGGAGGCCAGATCAAAGAATCCCAAAGACGCTTCACGCCCGCGAGCGATTGGCGCCGACCTCAAGCGAGTCCCCATTCGAAAAATAATCGGCCCGATGAACGTTTACTACTACGACTATGTGGCCGAGCGAGCGAACGGCGATCTTCGAGCGGTTGAGCGAATAGCCTCGATGCCAAACGGAGAAATCCTGCTGTACGAGATATTGAACCTGGTTGACGGTACACGCAGCGTGCAGGCGATTCGCGACTACGTCACTGCAGCTTATGGGCCGGTTCCCGTCGCAGACGTGGCCGAGTACCTCAAACTGCTCGAGAGAATCGGAGTAGTTCGAATGGAAGGGTAAATCGCTCGAAACCGCTAATCGCCGCCGCCTCCGGGTAACAAAGGGAAGACCAATCAGCACGAAACGACGAGGTCTGACTTAGTGCAACTTGGCGTCTTTGAGCCTTGGCGCCAGCAACTGTTTCCTTAACGAAAGCAGCGAGACGATCACCAACGAGAACAATCCGCCGCTCGAATCCAAAAGCGAATCCCAGATCGAACCGCCCCGCGTGCGAGTGAAGGTCTGGTGCCACTCATCCAGCAAGGCCCAGCTCACAATGACTGCAAGAGAATAGATCGCCCACTTCAACCGCCAAAGTTGCGCGTTGTCCGCTCGAAACGCTCTGAACAGTAGCGCCGCGAGTACGGCATACTCGGTGAAGTGCGCGCACTTGCGCACATAATAGTTGATCTTAAGCAACGACCGGTTTCCCGGATGATAGCCAAACCACGACAGGACTGCTTCAATGATTCCCCGGGTGTTCTCGCCCGAGAGAGCATCCGTCGAGAACCAGTACATCACCACAAGCATCCCGATAACCGGCAGCCAGTACCTGACGATCTTGTATCCGAGTGAGCTCTGAGCGGTGGTTAAGCTTTCAGCCATCCGACATTCATCATAGCAAAGAATCGACGGTTGATCAGAAGGCGAAGGCAAGGTTGTGAATAGAGAGAAACCTGCAGGAGCGGCCTTCGTGGGCCGCCCCTACAGGTTCCTTTCATCGCCGCCGACCAATCAGTCGAGAGCTTGAGCGCCGGAGACGACTTCGATGATCTCGCGAGTGATCGAAGCCTGCCGTACGCGGTTGATGGTCAGCGTGAGCGCGTCGATGACGTCCCCGGCGTTGTTTGAGGCCGAGTCCATCGCGGTCATCTTGGCTCCAAGCTCGCTGGCCGTCGACTCCAAGAGCGCGTAGAAAATCTGGTTCTCTATGTAAGCGGGAAGCAAACTGCCGAAGATCTCAGCCGGCGGCTGCTCATACAGATAATCAATCAACACTTCGCCTTGAGCGCCCGGAGTCGAAGCTTCATGCGGCCTGGCCTCGCTGAAGCTCTCAGTCCCGATAGGCAGCAGTGGTTTGACTATCACCCGCTGTGAGAGCGCCGACTTGAACTCGCTGTAGATCAGGAATACGCGGTCGATCGTTGACTCTTCGGCGGTATAAAGCTCCATCACGTCGCGAGCGATCGCCGACGCGGTTTCGGAGCTTACACCGCGGTCAGCGACGTTGGTGTACTCAAGAAGAATCGTTGCGTGGCGGCGCCGAAAAAAGTCCCGGCCCTTGCGGCCGATCGTCACCAGCTCAGTAGTCTTGCCCGGGTTCTCACGAATGAATTGCTGGCCAGCCTTGGTGAGGTTAGAGTTGAAAGCTCCGCACAAGCCTCTATCTCCAGTGATCAGAATGACAAGGTAGCGATCGTCTCCGCGCGAATCGAGAAGCGCATGTTTGTAATCGCCTGCTCGTTCGGCAAGCCGGCCCAACACCCGCGCCATCGTGCTTGAATACGGGCGCGCCGCTATCACGCGTTGCTGAGCGCGCCGCAGCCTGGAAGCCGCGACCATTTTCATGGCCTTGGTGATCTTCTGCATGTTGCGGACGGAACCAACCCGCCGGCGAAGCTCTTGAAGGTTTGGCATAAGTTCTGAAGAAACCTGTACGGGCGTCCCTCTGTGGGCGCCCCTTCTGCGAGCACGTCGAGCTACTGCGACGAGGGGCGCCCACAGAGGGACGCCCGTACAGGATCACTAATATTTCAAGCTGCTGCGCTGCTCTTCTCCGCAGTGAAGCGTTCCTTGAATTCACTCACCGCCGAGCGGAGCTCGTCGCGAATCTCGTCGTCGATCGCCTTTCGCTCGCGCAGCTTCGCCAGGAGTCCGCTGCGGGAGTTCTCAACAAACGCACGCAGCTTCTGCTCAAAATCTTTCACATCCTCGATTGCGATATCGTCCACGTAGCCGTTAGTACCCGTCCAGATGACTACAATCTGTTGCTCGACCGGCATCGGCGAATACTGAGGCTGTTTGAGCAGTTCAGTGAGCCGCTGACCGCGGTTGAGCTGTTGCTGAGTCGCCTTGTCCAGATCGGAACCGAACTGGGCAAACGCCGCCAGGTCTCGGTACTGGGCGAGGTCGAGGCGCAGCGTGCCGGCGATTTGCTTCATCGCCTTGATCTGCGCCGAGCCCCCCACTCTGCTCACCGAGTTGCCGACGTTGATAGCCGGCCGCACTCCCGAGTGAAACAAGGCGCTCTCGAGAAATATCTGGCCATCGGTGATCGATATGACGTTGGTCGGAATGTAGGCCGATATGTCCCCGGCCTGGGTCTCGATGATCGGCAATGCGGTCAGGCTTCCGCCGCCAAGCGGCTGCGCCAACTTTGCCGAGCGTTCGAGCAATCTGGAGTGCAGATAGAACACGTCACCGGGATAGGCCTCTCGTCCGGGTGGTCTCCTCAACAACAATGAAATCGCCCGGTAAGCCCACGCGTGCTTCGACAGATCATCGTAGATGCAGAGCACATGCTGACTGCGGTCGCGGAAGTACTCGCCCATCGCGCAACCGGCGTAAGGCGCGATGTATTGCATCGCCGCCGGCGACGACGCCGAAGCATCCACGATGATCGAGTAGTCCATCGCGTCATAATCTTGAAGAGTCTTCCTGACCAGCGCGACAGTCGATGACTTCTGGCCGATTGCAACGTAGATGCAGATCAGGTCCTTGCCTTTCGAGTTGATGATCGTGTCGAGCGCGATTGCTGTCTT
>DATMCM010000498.1:0-2996 GCA_035558335.1 Blastocatellia bacterium
CTTCGACGCCGTTTGTTCGGCTCTTCACTTCGCGAAAAGAATGGCCTTCATCGACCGGTGCGGATCGTTCGGTGCGGTCTTAAAGACTGCTGAGAAGTGCAGCGGGGATGACGAAACGAGTGGAACAGCTCCCGCTCACCGTTGAGCGGCTGGAAAGAGCGCTTGTGCTGCTCGCCTACTTCATTGAGCTTGATGGCGACGTGCACCTGTCGATGTACGAAAAATTCGAGACCGAACTCGGCGAACTGAAAACGAAAGAAGCCATCAAAAATCGGGCGCGGAAGCGCTTGGAATCCTACCTCAACGAGGGCGGTGGCTTGAAAGCAATTCGCTGAAGATATTTCAGCTTCAACTCAAGAGAAGGTCCCTTGCCATATTTCGGCTTGTAGGTGTCATGACCCATCAGACTATCGATCAAGCTATCTTGGGCTTCGGCTGCGATGAGTCGATCCTTGAAGCTGTGCCTGAGCGAATAGACCGTGTGCTCTTCTGTCGGACGCAATCCGTTTTCCAGCAGAAACTTGTTGGCCGTCGCGGAGAATGTGGAGGAATTGTCACGATATCGGGGGAACCCCTCCGGCTTCGCTTTTAGGGCCGCCAGCGCCGCGCCGACGAGAGGAATTTCCCGTAAACTGTCGTCTGTCTTTAGCCGCCGACCATCAGGAAGCACGCTGACGTACGGGATCTTAGCGCTGAGGTGGATCGTCTTCCTGTTGAGGTTCACTATCTCGGAGGGCCGAAGTCCCGAGTCCGCAATAACATAGATGATATAGCGCGCGTCCTCATTCAACCCATCCAGGGCGCCGTCAGCCAAAAGGCGATTCTGGATGAATTTGTTCTCGTAAGGGGTCGGCTCCTTATCGACTTCACCCTTCAGGCGCAGGCCTCTGAACAGATCGGGCAGGCCCAAGCGGCGCAGAATATTCAATTCCTTGATCATGCCGCTCAGCTGGCCAATCTCCCGATTGGCGCTCTTTGCAGC
The DNA here is from genome assembly GCA_035558335.1 of Blastocatellia bacterium. GTDB lineage: Bacteria > Acidobacteriota > Blastocatellia > UBA7656 > UBA7656 > Onstottus_B. The sequence continues at coordinate 983 of DATMCM010000498.1, forward strand.
TATCCCTTCTTGCACAACGCGATCCCGCCAAAAGTTGCGGAAATCGATTGCATCATCGATTGTGAGCTCCGTGATGAACTTGTCGCTGACAACACCTACGAAACTCTTGACCACTCGTTTTCGGGCATTGCGCCATATCCTGAGTTGATCCGGCGAGAGATCTAAAACCTGATCTTTTGTCTCCGCCTCGTACTCTTCGAAGATCTTCGATATTTTAAAGACCGGCTTCTTTTTCAAGCCGAGGACTGCCTCTCTGGCGCCCTCGTCATTGACGAGGTCCTTGGCCACTAGAGTTTCAAGACGCTCCAGCCGTTCGGCAGCCGGTCCGGCGACGAGCTGCGCATTCTCGATGTAGTCGAAGCCAAGTTGGCGCGCTCGCCTTCTCGCTTCATTGTAACTGTCCACACCCTCTTTTGAATCGCTGTCCGCGAGGATTCGCCAATGTTGCTCGAGGCTGCAGTTGAACTTTTCAGCGACGCGTGACGCACGAACTGCTGCGCGGTCTGAAACGATCCGAATCTTGGTTGAGTGCTTCACAACACCGCGGCGATCGAGATGCGCAAACTCGGTCGGGACTCGACGTGCGAAGTGCCAGGTGCCGTTTCGTCTCGTCAAAAAATCGGGCATGAGCGTGAACGTGTTGGACGTTTTGTTGGACGAAATGTTGGACGTTATTTCTGTCAAAAATACGGATTCTGTCCGAAATTTCAATAAGTAGCGGAGATCGCTTGGGAAAGTAATTGGGGGATGGAGCGGGTGAAGGGAATCGAACCCTCGTATTCAGCTTGGAAGGCTGCTGCTCTACCATTGAGCTACACCCGCGCGCGGCCGATCAACTATCACGCCGGGCAAGCGGCCTCAACCGTCATGAGCGGATTTGTCCCCTTCAGACGGTTGAGCAGGCGGTCTTTGTTCCCTCGCTGTGCTTCGCGCCCGGCGGGGCCCTTAACACAAGCTGATTCGATGCCTATACTGATGCTTCCATCAACAACGAAAGGAGGTGATCCAGTGTCTTACACCAAGCGCTGTCACCTCGCTGGGATCGCCCGCTAAGCTCCTGAAGCTTGGCAACAGGGCGCTCTCAGCGCCTGGACCAGCGAGTTCAAAAGTTGGGACGCGACGGGAGCAATCCCGTCGCGTCTTTTTTGCGTTTGGCACATCAGTGGTGGAGATTTTCCGAGACGTGGGATTGTCGGGATTTGCTCCGGCAGAACGTCTTTAAGATCAGCCGATCCCGCAACGAAAAGAGGTACCGATGCTTTACGCCATCCTGGCCTATCATGTGGAAGCAGAAGTCACGTCCTGGACACCGGAGCAAGATGCGGCGGTCATGACCGGTCTGCATCAGGTCCATGACCGGATCAATCAAGAGGGGCGCCTCGGACCGTCGGCGCGTTTGGGCGCGACCAAGAAGGCCCGCACCTTGCGCGGTCCGGGCGCAGGCCTCGTCTTCGATGGTCCGTTTGCCGAGACCAAGGAACAGTTGCTGGGCTTCTACGTCCTCGATTGCGCCACCGAACAAGCCGTCATCGAGGCTGCCCGCGACCTGCGCCGCGCCAATCCCACCGCGGTCTACGAGATCCGCCCCGTCGCCCTCTATCTTCCCGGCGTCCCTTTCCCGAGGACGGAGGACATCCTGCTTCACGCTTTTTGAGGATGCAAATCCTACGAAGCGTTCCGGCCCATCTACGCTTTCGCTTCGCTCAAGCTACACCGGACACGCTTCGCCCTCACGGTCTAGGGTGGCTGCGCCACGCGTAGCCCGTAAGGGCGAAGCGTGGTGGGGGAAGAAGGACTCGAACCTTCGAAGTCATAAGACGGCTGATTTACAGTCAGCTCCCTTTGCCACTCGGGACACTCCCCCGCTCAACCCCATCGCAAGCCCACCCGCCGGAATGGCGACAGATATGGCCATGGATGACGTTAAAACCAGGCGCCGATGGCGAACTCCCGGTCGGGCGGTTTATGGCGGAATCGCCATGGCAAAGTCAACCAACGGGAGGCGTCTAATACG
>DATMCM010000499.1:0-4265 GCA_035558335.1 Blastocatellia bacterium
GAGCGCGTGCTGGATCGCGACGACCGATACACCAAACGCTATCACCGAAGCTTCAAACATCGCACCGAGGCGCTCCAACATCTCCTTTCGCGCAGTCGCCTGATCGTAGCCGCGCGCGGAGGGGCAGGACTTAATGAAGTACGCGCACTACTCGAACGCGAGCCTCCCGATATCATTGAACGGGTCTTGTACCTGGATTTCCCGTCCGACCTTGGCGAGATTTCGGCGACGGAAGTTCGCAGGCGCGTCTATGAAGGTCAGCCGATCACGGGGTTGGTGCCGGACCCAGTTGAGTGGTACATCAGCGAGCGAGGGTTGTATCGCGCCGCGATCTAAAACAATCCGGCGCTGCCACGGGCCCGAATGCTAAAAGCAGAAATCATCGCGATCGGTTCCGAGCTGCTCACGCCGCACCGCACCGACACCAATTCGCTCTGGCTTACACAGCGTCTCAACTCGATCGGCATCGCCGTTCAGCTCAAGACCGTGGTCGGCGACGATGAATCTAACATCGAACAAACGGTGCGGGATGCTCTTGGTCGCTCGGATATTATCATCTCGACCGGAGGACTAGGGCCTACCGAAGACGACGTCACCCGCAAGGTGTTTGCTCGAGTAACCGGCCGCCAGCTAATGCTCGATTACGAGATACTCGGGGTGATACGCGAGCGTTTCGCAAGCCGCGGCTATCAGATGACTCCGAACAACGAACGGCAGGCGCTGATTCCCAGCGGCGCAAAAGCGCTGGCCAATCCCAACGGCACGGCGCCGGGGCTTCGGATGGACGAGGGCGGCAAACTGATCGTGCTGCTTCCGGGTCCGCCTCGTGAAAACCAGCCGATGTTCGACAGCTACGTAATGCCGGAGCTCGAAAGGATGTCGCGCGGAGTTCGCCTTGCCACCCGCGTTTTGAAAGTTACAGGTTTGGGCGAATCGGCGCTGGACGACGCAATCGCGCCGATTTACCGCGAGTACACCAACCCGACGACGACGATTCTGTTCACCGACTCCGAGATCGAAGTACACCTTGAAGCCACGGCTTCAACCGCGGCACTCGCAGCCGAGCTTGCAGGGGAACTGGCCTACAAACTCGAAGACAAGCTCGGAGAGCAATGTTACTCGACGCGAGGCGAATCGCTCGAGGAAGTGATCGGGAACCGACTCCGGCTCACCCAGTATACGATCGCGACCGCCGAAAGCTGTACCGGCGGGTTGATCGCCGAGCGCATAACCAGGGTCGCTGGATCGAGCGACTACTTCCTGGGCAGTGTTGTCAGCTACAGCAACGACGCGAAGACGGAGTTGCTGGGGGTTGCTGCCGAGCTAATCGAACGGCATGGCCCGGTGAGCGGGGCGGTTGCGGAGGCGATGGCGCGAGGTATCAAAGATCGCACCGGAGCTACGATCGGCGTGAGCGTGACCGGCGTGGCAGGCCCCGGCGGCGGGACTGATGCCGTTCCGGTCGGCACGGTTTATATCGGGCTGGCCGACGACGTGACGAATACAAACCGGCGGTTGAACCTTCTGGGCGATCGACACCTCATTCGCTGGCGAGCTTCAACGGCCGCGCTCGATATGGTTCGACGGCGATACCTGCTTTGATCAGTTTCTAGTTTCTGGTTCCGGTTTCTGGTTCCGGGTTCTGGGTTCTGGTTCATGATCCGGCCCTCCGCATCTCATCTGAACCAGAAACCAGAAACCAGAGACCAGAAACCAGAGAGACGATGCCATCCGATTCGCTCGACCGGCTTCTCCGCGAGCTTGAAGAATCGAAGCGCTGGTTTGGCGCTGACAACCCTTGCCGCCTGAGACTACTTCTTAGATCACTCGGGCGTCGGCGCTTTCAAGATTCGGACTCGCTCATTCGATTCCACGAGGCGCTACTCTTCATTCGCGCGTATCCGCAAAGCCGGGAGATCCTCGAGCTTGCAGACAAACTGCTCGCATCGTTTGGTGAGCGCGTCGGGCGGCTCCGCTCTGTGTGCGAGGATATGATTCCGTTCGACTACATCGAGAATTCCGGTATCGCAGGGACGACGCTTCACGGAATGTATAGCTACGGGATCGCGCGTTGGCTTGCCGAGCGCCATCGCGCTTCTGCCGAGATCGATTGGGAGCGGCTGGAGAGGAAAGAGCGGCTTGGAACCAACCTGCCTAAATTGATCCCGCTTCTCGACGAAGACTCGCTCACCGAAGCAAACATTCCTTATCTCACCTGGATTCACGCCGCAAAAAAACGAAGAATGAGCGACCTTGCCTGGCTGATTGATCGCGTCGAGAAATTGCCGCTTTCCGAGAAAGAAAAGTCTACGTTCTACGATTCGCTCGAGATATGGATTCGTTGGGAGATGAGCGAGCCACGGACCTCGCGCACAGAGAATATCCGCGCGCCGCGAAAAGTCTTCTACCACCGAGGACCTCTCATCCGCCGGGCCGAAGTCTCGATTGCGACGGAACTCAGTTCGTCGCTTCCGATCGACAAGCTCTCGCTCAACCAGGGAAAGGCAATTCTCGATATGTGCCGAGACACGACCTGTGTGAGGTATCGCGAGTTGTACGGCATCGCTTACGGAGACCCGGCCACGGTCGTGCGAGCGAACGCGGGACGCGGGGTGGAAATCTTCTTGTGGGGCTTACCCGCGGAGCGCCGCTTGCCGCTTCGCGGATATCACTCAGGCTTCACTCTCAAGAATGGAGTGCCGATCAACTACATCGAAGGCATATCGCTGTTCGAGCGAATGGAGCTGGGCTTTAACACTTTCTACACGTTCCGCGACGGCGAGACAGCCTGGGTGTATGCCAGGATACTGCGAGCGCTCAATCTGGTGACGGGTGCGACTTGTTTTTCGACCGACCCGTATCAGCTTGGTTTCAACAACGACGAAGCGATTGAGTCGGGGGCTTTTTGGTTTTATCGGAAGCTGGGGTTCCGGCCGACGCGCCCGGAGCTCGAAAGACTCGCTCAATCGGAAGAGCGAAAGATTCAGGCCGCTCGGAAATATCGAACTCCTTCGCGGACGCTTCGGCGGCTGTCCGCGGGCACGGCAGTTTATGAAGCGGCGGGTACTCATAGCGGGGACTGGGACCGGTTTCACATACGAAACCTCGGGCTTGCGGTGGCGAAACGGATGGCACGCGAGTTCGATGGCGACGCAGGGCGAATTCGGGCGGGTTCAAGTCAACAAGTCGCCCGCATGATCGGCATACGCCCGGATAGTATGAAGACCGTTGCACGACGAATGTTCGAGGACCTTGCGCTGGTGCTGGCGTTGATACCGGATCTCGCTCGCTGGAATGAGGACGAAACAAATAAGATAGCGGCGATCGTTCGCGCAAAGAACAACCCCGATGAATCGGAGTACTTGCGAAGGCTTCAGGAGCACGCTCGACTACGCCAGGCGATCATTACGCTTGGATCTGCGTAGCGCGCGATACTGCTTTCAGCGCGCTGGACACGCGGTCGAAGCGTTAAGGCGCCGGGCATCTTACAGCCCGTGCTTTTTTTTCAGGTTGTGCACGTGGACCTTGGACACCCCTAGTTTTCGCGCTGCTCTTGTAAGGCTGTTGTTGGTTTGCCGAAGGGCATTGCGTAGCAGGAAACCTTCGAGCGTTTTCTTTGCTTCTTGCCAGCGCGGAAGCTGATTCCCATCGAATACCAGGCGGTTATCGTCGGTAAAGACTATTTGCTCTTCGTACTTCGCCGACACTCGGTTGAACTCCTCACCAAGCCACGCGTCCTCGATGTTGTTGAGAAGCTCGCTCACGCGTGTCAGCTCGACGCGGCCGGCTCGTGTGTCCGTGCTGTGAAATGCTTCCGCAAGGTAGATGAGGGCTTCAAGCTCCAGACGGCGGATCGCCGACGAGCCGTTGGATTTGCGGGCAAGATCTGCCGCTTCGCTCAAAACCTCTGCTCCCTGTTTGAAGTCGCGTTCCGCCAGTCTCACCTGCCCGAGGGCGATACGAGCGCGAACGCGCGCCTGTACGCAATCAGGTGAGGATGAGCACTGATCGGCGAGCTCGACGGCCGACCCGGCGCGAGTGCCGGCTTCGGCCAGCTCGTTTTGGTGAAGCGCGGTCAGGACCAGCGCCGAGAGCGCCGCGCTTTCGCCGGCCGGATCTCCGCGGCGCAGGCTGCGGCTCTCTTCAGCAAGCTTCTCGGCCCGCTCGAACCGCTTGAGCCTGGTCAAGGCTTGCGCCAGCTTCAGATGGCAGCGCGCTACCTCGCTCTTCAAATCGTAACGCTCGAAGACGGTGTTAGCTTCTTT
>DATMCM010000500.1:0-2878 GCA_035558335.1 Blastocatellia bacterium
GTCTCTTTAGTGGGATTTGAGGTGGCGGCGTTAGCAGAAGCGATTCGAATTGTAGACCTCGACACTAACATCGCTCCTGGTGTTTCTTTGGAGAGTGGCTAATGGTAGTCAGCGTTCTCTGAGCTGTCAAGCAACGCATCCGGTCGGGATTGAGGATCAGAGCTAAGGCTTCGCATTGCCCTGAAAGGGCAACGAAATTCAGTCGATTGGCAAGGGGAGCGCAGTCACTGGTGACGGCGAATCACGGACCAGCACTCGAAGGGGTGCGACGAATGGGCACGCCCCGGTGGCGCGCTGCGCTTGCCAACCGACTGAATTCCGTGGTCGCTCTGCGGCGCTTTGCGGCCAGCGCCGGGCTATCTCAAACTGGCTCACTACCAGCCACCAACGACTTGTTTGATAGAACTCCGAGAAGGAAGAAGAAGGTGAGGTTCAAGTCTGAGTAATAACCGCTGGCCAGTGTCAGACCCGGTATCAAATACGCGACCGCGAGTGCCAGAAAGCAGGTCGCTGCCAGCCGCTGCCTTTTATCGGTTGCGCTCTTGAGCGCGCGATAGCCCATTAGGAATAGGTAGATATTAGCCGCCAAGTAAAGAACAAACCCGATCATTCCCAGCTCGGCCATAATCCACAGCGGATTCGAGTGCGGGCTATTGGCTGCATTGGCGTCCAGGACTGCCGCGGCCGACTCACCGGCCCAGTTGTACTTCTCGTCAAAGTATTCGCTGTAGTTCGACAGGCCGACCCCGAAGATCGGATTCTCAAGTGCCACCTCTGCGGCCGCCGTCCAGGTTGCAAGTCTGCCATAAACGTTGCGAGGATCGGCGAGCCTCTTTTCGATGCGAACTGCTCCGGAAAGTCCCTCCGCAATAATCACCGCCAATGCAATCGCTACGAACACGAGGAGGCGCGACTTGGTCAAGGAAGCGATGCGCAAGGATGAAAGCAAGCTAGAAAAGAAACTGGGCTTCTGACCATCCTTATCGTCGCGTCCAGAGGCTTTGTGATTCGCCAGGCCGATCTCGATAATCGCCCAGCAGATCAACAGTGCGAATGCGACCGAGCGAAAGAGCGGCAGCAGAGACGCAAGTACCCCAGCCGCAAGCGCACCTGCGTACACCAGGCGCGCACTTGCGTCGAATCTCAATCTGAACAGGCGTGGCATCGCGAACAAGAACAGCGCGATAAGCAAGCAGATGATCGCGAACGATGAATCCGCCGCAAATGGCCCGTTTATTCGTCGCTCGCCCTCGCGAAGCAGTTCGGACCCTTTGTAGGGAAAGAGATTCACGCCAGTCACGAACTCGAAAGCTCCAGTTGCAAACAGTGACCACGCCAGCCAGATTGCGGACAGCGCCAGCGAGCGTACTCGATTCCGCGCATCGAAATGATGCCGCGAGAAATGAAACGCGAGGAGCGGCAGACAAAAGGAATCAACCGCCATCTTCGTCGCATAGCCGGAGTTGTTCGATGCTACGACCGCGCTTATGAGAGCCACTATCGACAAGAGCGCCCACGCTACCTCGAAACGAGTCGCGGTCAGAAAGCCGGCCGAGCGCAATCCGCCCGGGTTGATCGCATTCGTCCGCCGCGATTTGATTAAGAGCGTCAATCCGACAATCGCGAAAATGGCTCGGTCAAAAGTAACGAGAGATCGCTCGTGTGGGAACCTGATGTAGAACGAAGCAAACGGCGAGGTGGCGAACCACAGGATGAGAGTCGATTCGATGGAGACACGGGCGAAAGGCAGAACGCTCGAAACCGGGAAGTGCGTGAACCTGTTGGATTCGGAAGAGGTCATACGGCCATCGGCGTCGCTCCACGACATAGCGAACAGTCTCGCAGACTAGTCTAGGGCGTGGCTTTGAAGTGACCGGCCAGCACCGCGAGCGCAACACAGGCCACCCCCGAAATGAGCGCCGCCGTGGCAACGGTTCGCAGGGAGCCGGGCCTCGGCGCTGGTTCCGCAACAATTGGTTCGACCAATCGAGTCGGATCCGTCACGGTCGGGGACGAGTTGTTCGACTTTACTTCGTTCAACTCGAGCTCGAGCTTCGACTGAAGCTCGCGCGAGCCGGTCGATTCTTTCAACTGAGCTTCGATCAACTTCTCGCGCTCGCGATAAGGCGACAGGGCGTCGTCGAAGAGCTTCTGATGGCGCGTGATGATTTCGTTGGACACCGCCTGGGCAAGTCTAACCGCCTCGTCTGCGCTCTCGGCGGTGGCTGCCACGCTGACGAGGATGGGATAACGCACTTTTCGTGTTCCGCCTATCACGACTTCAGACCGAACGCGGCGCCTGAGATGAGATGGGTTGCTGCCAAGCTTTGCCGCAAGCTCCTGAAAGAATCCAGGGCTGTTGACGGCGGCCTCTGTTACGTAAGGGTCTTCAAGTGGTTCTTTCCAGACTCGTCCGATCTTGACGAGCGCGGTTGCAGTGAGGAGTGCAGGTTGCCGGCGCGCAAGCCACCAGGTTGCGCCGGACGCCAGCAATACGACAAGTATGATCAGCCATTTGGCGCGCCACACCGCGATGAAGTGGCGATCGAACCTAATTTCTTCCTGACTCATTTTTCAACGTAACTTCTGCGTCAAAGCTAATTGCTGAGCCACGAAGTCTACAAGTCGCCGCTCGATTCGCACAAGTGAGTATAAGGTGAGTATAAGTTGGGCGTGTAAGGTGCGTGGGCAAAACGTCGGTGTAAAGTGGGTGCGCGTCGGTATTCCGCGCACGCAGCCAGCAGCGGATGCATCTCATTTCCAGCTGGCCTACTTGCCCTGCGGGAAAAGCCCGCAGAATCGGGCTCGTCGCTTCCGCGAAATCCTGACACGCATTCGTATAAGGTTTCCCGCTTGAGCAAGCGCTTAGAGGCAAGTA
>DATMCM010000501.1:0-3887 GCA_035558335.1 Blastocatellia bacterium
GTCAAGCGCGGGCGTCATCGTTGGAAGCAGCGGCTCGTCGTCCTGATCTGCATCATCGGCGGAAAGATCGCTCTCGCGAATCGGATTATTGTATCGCTCGATTAATCCTGCGACTCGCGCTCTCTCCTCACCGGAATCAAAAGCGGAATCGGGAATAAGCTCGAAGTTGATCGGATAGAGACCAAGACCATCTTCTATCGGGCTTACATATATTTCGTCGTCAATCCACGTCCCAAGCCAACTGATATAGCCCATCGGAGCAAACTCGTCGGCCATGTTCGCGTAACGCGGGGCGACCGGTTGAAAGATGCCAAAGACACGAGCGTTCCTTATCGTCCACGGAGCGAGCGCGGCGGAAAAACCGGCGGTAAGCAGCAAGCCGCAAACTACGGCGCTCATCAATTCAGCAACTGGTGGGCGCCTCCTTGCTCCGCGACGAGCAACCCACGAGTTCCGCAAGCCGACAACCACCAGAGTCAGTCCGGCCCCTCCCACAAAGATCGCGCAATCGGGCCGAACAATCGTAGCCACACCCCCGGTCAAGCCGGCCAGCAGCCATCGCAGCGTCCGTCCCTTCGCCGTATTTGCCTTAAACGCCAGCGTCGCAACAAGCGCAAACGTCGCCGATAACAGAGTCGCCAGGGTTTCTGTCAGTATGGTCGTCACGTAAATCGCGGTAAACGGACAAACGGCCGCAAGCGCAGCAGCCGCCAACGCGGCTCGCCTCCGGCGGGCTCGTTCCCACCCTCGAGGAGCCCATGCCGCCGCAAGAAATCCGACCACAAAGCAGGTGATCGTATCGGCTACGGCCTGGATGATTCGCACAGCCGTGTTGTTGTCGCTGCCAAACACAGCGTATACGGCCGCAAGAAAAAGGGGGTATCCGGGCACCCGGATGTAGGTCGCGGGATAAGGCTGCTCCGGTTCGCCGCTGTAGCCATGACCTGCGAGAACGTTCTTTGCAAGCTGAGCATAGTAGCGCCCGTCGTCGTCGTCATCATTCGGCAAGCGGACGGCGAGAGCCATCCTTCCGCTCAGGGCTATGATCGCCAGGATCGCTGCTATCGCGAGATGCTTTCTCATAGTCGTTAAGGTCAGAACCCGACGCGCCCTTAGCGGGACTCACGTAGGGACGGCCCTCCGTGGCCGCCTCAAATCGAGTTCTCACAAATTCCCGCGCGGCCACGGTGAGCCGCCCCTATATGATGCCTTGATTGATGTCGATAGTGTATTATCGGAGTTTAAAGATCAGCAATGGCGGCCCGTCACACGATTTGATCGGTTCACCAGATTTCTTTGATGAGTCGAAATCGAATAGTCCCAGTTTTCTTTGACCCGGATCGCAAGCGCTGGCCGCGCTTGAGGCGAGGAGTCTTCCTGGCCGGACTTCTCTTTTCGTCATTATTCGGAATTCTGATCGTCAGCATTCTGATCAATCCTATACTACCGAGTCTCAATCTACCGAAGTTGAAGTGGCTGCCCAACGACGCGCGCGCACCCACAGCAGAACAACTGGAGACTCCCGCGCAGAAGAAGCTTCGCGAGACAAAGCAAAAACTCGACCTGGAGCGCGCTAAGCGTCAGGCGGCGCGGCGTCCGCGGAAGCCGTCGCACGATCCGAACATCGACCTTCTCGACGTTGGCTTCTACGTCGCGTGGGACGAGACCAGCATGAGTTCGCTCAAGGAGAACATTAAGAATCTTGACCTGGTGATCGGCGAGTTCCTGCATCTGGAGAACGCCGACGGAACATTGAGCGAAGAGAGCAAAGATAATGAAGATGGCCCGAACGAAGAGAAGGCAGTCACCAAGTACATCAGATCGACGCGGCCGGACTTGAAGATCTTTGCGCTTGTTAACAACTTCAATGGCCCCCCCGACGGCCAAAAGAGCTGGGAAAGCGACAAGCTGAACCGGATGCTTTTGAGCCGGGAATCCCGAGCGCGTTGTGTCGGTCAACTGGTCAGCTACGCAAATGATAACGACTTTGCGGGCATCAGCATAGATTTTGAAAACGTCCTCGACGAAAGTCAGCCGGGGTTGATTCAGTTCACCAACGAACTGGCGGCGGCGTTGCATCGCGCAGGGCGCGAAGTAGCGATCAGCGTGCCGGTGGACAACGACTCGTTCGACTATCGCAAGCTGTCCGCTCCGGTTGACTACGTCATTCTCATGGCTTACGACCAGCACTATTCCGGCAGCGAGCCGGGACCCATCGCTGGACTCGACTGGTTCGAAAACATGCTCCGGCTACGCCAGGTTGATGTGCCGGCCTCGAAGACGATTGTTGCGATCGGCAACTACGCTTATGACTGGAAAGAGGGAGCCGAGCCCGAGGTAAGGACGTTTGAGGAGGCTGTCTTAACCGCGCTGGAATCATCTGACCCTGATGGACCCGCGATAAAGATTCAGCTGGATCCCGTTTCGCTCAATCCGATGTTCGAGTGGATTGAGGAAGAGGACGGAAAAGAGAAGCGGCATCAGGTTTGGATGCTGGATGCGGTGTCAGCATTCAACCAGGTCGCGGTGAGCCGGTTGCTTGGCGCCCGCGGAGTCGCGCTGTGGAGGCTTGGGAGCGAAGACCCGTCGCTTTGGAACTTTTTCGGCGCTGACGTCGCGCTTGATGAGGCAGCGGCTTCGAAGCTCAGTCGCTTGCGCTACGGGTACGGTCTCGACTACGAGGGGAAAGGGGAGCTCCTGCGCGTCGCATCAACGCCGAAAGAAGGCGCGCGTGAGATAACGTTCGACCACGCACGCGGGATGATCACCGGCGAAGTGGTCACTCAATTCCCTGCTTCCTGGGTCATTACTCGCTACGGGGCAGCTCCGCGCAAGATCGCGCTTACTTTTGACGATGGTCCCGATCCGGAGTACACGCCTCAAATTCTGGATGCGCTGAAGGAGGCCCATGCGCCTGCGACGTTTTTTGTGATCGGATTGAACGGCGAGCTGCATCCCGATTTGCTGAAACGCGAGCTTGCCGAAGGGCACGAGATCGGCAACCACACCTTCACCCACCCAAACGTCGCAACAATCTCGGAAACCCAGTTCAGGCTCGAGATAAAGGCAACACAGGTTCTTTTTGAGAGCGTGTTGGGTCGGAAAACGGTGTTGTTCCGTCCGCCCTTCGCCGAAGACGCCGAGCCGGACACGCCCGACGAAGTGCCGCCCCTCGATCTCGTCAACGATCTCGGCTACGTGGTTGTAGGAATGCTGATAGACCCAAAGGACTGGCAACGACCAACCGTCGAGGATATCGTCAAAAAAACGGTTGATGCGGCCGAGCTTGGTATCGTCGCGATAAACAGCAAGGGTGTTAAGGAGCGGGTGCCCGTCAACATTGTATTGTTGCATGATTCCGGGGGCGACCGCTCGCTGACAGTCGAAGCGCTTCCGAAACTGATCGCGGAGTTGCGGGCTCGCGGGTTCGAATTCGTCACAGTCGGCGAACTAATGGGCAAGTCTCGCGACGAAGTAATGCCGCTCGTCGACCCGGACTTGTGGTGGCAGACCTGGTCCGGGCGCGCGGCGTTTGCTACGGTCAACTTCGTCATCAGCGCAATCCGTTACCTGTTCTTGATCGGCATTGTGCTGGGCGCCGGACGCCTGTTGTTTATCGGCGCGCTTGCCATCATCGAGCACTGGCGCGAGCGGCACGCGACCTACGATTCCACCTACAGTCCGACGGTCGCGGTGATCGTTCCCGCCTTCAACGAGGAGAAAGTCATTCTGCAGACGGTCACTTCGTTGCTGGCTTCGGATCATCCTCCGAACTTCGAGATAGTGGTGGTGGATGACGGCTCGACGGATGGCACTTATCAGAATTGCGTCGAAACCTTCGAGGGCGAACCTCGCGTGCGAGTGTTCACCAAGCCCAACTCGGGCAA
>DATMCM010000502.1:0-5293 GCA_035558335.1 Blastocatellia bacterium
TGCTGTCGGAATCCCAGGAACGCATGCTGATTGTTGCCGCCGCGGGTCGCGAGCGCGAAGTCGTGGACATCTTCAAGAAGTGGGAGCTCGACGCCGTGGTGATTGGGCGAGTCGTTGGCGGTGGGCGTCTCCGAGTAAGAAAAGACGGCAAGATCGTTGCCGACATTCCCAACTCAGCGTTGACCGACGCGGCGCCGGTTTATGCCAGACCGATCAAGAGCCCCGACGCGCGTACTTCGGTTGAAGTCACGCAGGTCGAGAGTTCCGCTCCAGAGCTGGACCAGACCCTCATGCGAATCATCGCCTCGCCGACTGTCGCGTCCAAGGAGTGGGTTTACCGCCAGTACGATCATATGGTGCGAACCAACACGGTGGTTTTGCCGGGCTCGAACGCGGCGGTGATTCGGATCAAGGAGAAGCGGCGGCTGCTGGCAATGACACTGGATTCCAACGCCGGCTATTGCTCGATCGATCCGCGTGAGGGGGCGAAGCTTGTAGTCGCGGAGGCATGCCGCAATCTCGCTGTAAGCGGGGCGCGCCCGCTTGCTTTGACTAACTGTTTGAACTTCGCTTCGCCGGAGCGAGCGGAGATTATGTGGCAGTTCAGCGAAGTGATCGACGGAATGACCGAATCTTGTGCTGCATTCGGCACGCCGGTCACCGGCGGGAACGTAAGCTTTTACAATGAGACCGACGGCCGCGGGATTGATCCGACCCCGGTGATTGGCATGGTAGGCATCATCGAAGACTCGCGACACGTTACGACGCAATGGTTCAAAGCAGAAGACCGCGCGGTCATCTTGCTGGGCGAAACCCGCGACGACCTGGGCGCTAGCGAGTACGCGCTTGCGACGCGAGGAAAGCGCGAAGGACGCGTGCCTAAGCTGGACCTCGATTTCGAACGCCGGGTTCAAGAGGCTTGTTTGAAGGCGATTCAAGCGGGGCTTATCGAATCCGCGCACGACTGTTCAGACGGCGGGTTGAGCGTGGCACTCGCTGAGAGTTGCTTCTCGAGTTACCGGCGGGCGGCGATCGGTTGCAAGCTCAATCTCACAGGTGAGCTTTCAGCGGCGGCGTTGCTGTTCTCCGAGTCGCCATCTCGAATCGTGGTGTCGGCCCAACCGAGCAATGTGGATCAAATCATCAGGTTGGCGGATGAACTGGGGGTGCCGGCAACAGTAATCGGAAGCACGGGCGGCGACCGGTTTGTAATTGAAATCAATGGCGCGAAAGTAGTCGATAGAACCATAGCGGAAGTCGAATCGGCGTGGCGCAGCGCCTTGCCGCAGATGATGGAAGCAGCGACAATGGCGGCCGATTGATGTTAGGCTCAGCGTCAGGTGACTGCTACGGGTATTCGTCTCATGGCTTCAACGTGAGAAGAACAATTTCATCCCCATTTACTTTCTTCTTCAAGGTTGTAACCCCTAGCTTATGGATCGCATTCGGATTGTGCGTAACCTTATCTGCTTTGTTAGACCCGAGTACGAAGAACGTGTTTGCAATCATAGCGTTGTTTGTCATGTGGACTGGTGTGACTACACTGATAAACTACCGGAATAACTTCCCGCTCAAGAGAGCACGGTTGGGCGATGGAGTGCTGGTCGTTTCGAACTACGTGAGAGAGGTGAGAGTCTCTATTACGAATATCGATAATCTAGAGGCGAGTGGTTGCACGTGGCGGGCGGGCTGGTGGCGCTGGCCGCCCTGCCGCGTGATAATAACTTTGAAGCAGTCCACGGAATTCGGCAAAACGATCATGATAATTCCGGGCTCCTATTACAAAGATGTTGTCGATGAAATAAGAGCCGCCATAGAGACTCAAAGAAGAGCTAAGAAAGAAAGCTAATCGACGCCACAATATCCGAAGCGCGACCGGCGGAGCTATTGCTAATGAGACACGCACAAGAAGCCGCCCTCGATACAATTGAAGATCTGCTCGTGGCTAGACGCAGGCATCAATCACTGACCGAAAGGAAAAGAGGAGCCTTTTACCGGAAGTCCGCGGGATTTGTTCACTTTCACGAAGATCCGGCGGGGATGTTCGCCGATCTGAAGGTCGACGGTGAGTGGAAGCGCTTGCGAGTCACGACGCGACGAGAGCAGAAGCAGTTTCTTTCGGAGTTGGCCTCAGCCCTGCAATAGTCCTTATTCTTTTCGAGGCGCGCCTCCGCGCGTCGATGTTTGCGTTTCGTTCGTGCCAAAGATTCCAACCAAACTTCAATTCTCCGCAGGCGGTGTAGCCTTTCGCCGCGTTAAAGGCCGTATAGAGGTCGCGTTGATCTCGGTCGGCGACGACAACCGCTGGCAATTGCCCAAGGGGATCGTCGACAAAGGCGAATCAACTGAAACCGCGGCCCTGCGCGAGGTCCGCGAAGAAGCCGGCGTCGACACCGAACCGCTCGCCTTGATCGACAAAGTCGAATACTGGTATTACGACAAACGTGAACGGGTCCGCTTTCACAAGTTCGTTTACTTCTACTTGCTTCGCTACGAGTCGGGCGACGTTACGAACCACGACGACGAGGTGAACGAAGCTCGCTGGGTTGAGATCGAACAAGCGATCGGGATGCTTACGTTCGACAGCGAAAAGCGGGTAGTCGAAAAGGCCAGGACGATGACGAGCTAGAGCCTGGCTTTAGAACCTCGCATCCGTTCGACTCCGGCAAGCCGCTCGGTTATCATCTCGCAGCCAACGAAGGGGAAGAGCAAATGACAACCAGGGCCGCGACTACCGAAGGAACAAAACGCTACGCCGCACGCTTGAGCAGCGTCGCCGCGCCGGATCATTTCCGAGCGCAGCAAGGTCTCGCGATGTCCTCGATCGGGCTGGGGACCTATCTCGGCCACTGGGACGACGCGACCGACAAGATGTATCAGGATGCGATTCGCCGCGCGATCGAGCTTGGCTGCAACGTGATCGACTCGGCGATCAACTATCGCTTTCAACGGAGCGAAAGAGCGATCGGCGCAACTCTCAAGCAAATGTTCGAATCGGGAGGCGCCTCGCGAGATGAGATAGTGCTCGCGACAAAAGGCGGGTTCTTCCCGTTCGACGGCGAACCGCCACGCGACGCCCGCCGGTGGGTGATCGAGAACGTGATCGACAAGGGGATCGCGCGAACCGAAGACATCGTCGGAGGCAGTCACTGCATGTCGCCGGGCTATCTCGAAGACCAGCTCTCTCGGAGCCTGACCAACCTCGGGGTGAACTCGATCGACGTTTATTACATTCACAACCCAGAGACCCAGCTCGAATCGGTAAGTCGCGATGAGTTCAATGACCGGGTCCGCGCAGCGTTTGAGTTCCTCGAGAAAGCGTCAGCCGACGGACGCATCTCGCTCTATGGGACTGCGACCTGGAATGGTTATCGTCAGCCCAATACCGAGCGGGGGTATCTGTCGCTCGAAGAACTGGTGAAAACCGCGCGCCAGATCGGAGGCGAGGATCATCACTTCCGAGTGATTCAGTTGCCGTACAACCTTGGGATGCCCGAAGCGATAACCGATGCGACTCAGGTCGTCGAGGGCGAGCCGGTATCGACTTTGATGGCGGCGGACCGTTTGGGGATCACAGTCATGTGCAGCGCCTCGATACTGCAGGCCAAGCTCACTCAAAACCTCCCGCCGTTTGTCGCCGAAGCGCTGACCGGTCTCACCACCGATGCGCAGCGCGCTATTCAATTCGTTCGCTCAACTCCCGGGGTTACGACCGCGCTGGTGGGGATGAGCAAGCGCTCGCATGTCGAAGAAAACCTGGCAGCCGCCCGAGTGTCGCCGGCGTCCGTAGACGACTTTTTCAAGATGTTCTCAAATAACTGACGCTGCAAGTATTTAGGTGGAGTCTGGGCTTTGTGCCGCCCCATTGCACTTTTCTCTTTCCGAGCTGCGTAATGTACAATGTAGGTCAAGAGCTTTACCCGAATGCCGAAGGATGCATCTAAGCACCGAGGCAGTTATGCAAAGCGCACGACAAACTTATCGGCAACCGCAGCCCCGCGTGGAACGCATCTTCTACCTGATACCCGATCCGTCTCTGGCGCGACGGCTCATGCGCCAGCTTGGCGATTTTGGAAGCGAGCTTAGGGGCGGACTTGCTGATTATCTTCGAGCCGCGTTTCTTCCTGATCGAATCCAGGAGTGGTTCCCGCTCAGACTTGCAACCGAGATTGGAACCGCGTTCGCTCACCCGCGAGAGTTTGTCACCGGCGCGGCTTCGACCGACGAGATCGGGCGAAAGTGGCGAAAGCGGTTGATCCCGGCGCTTGCCACTTCTGCTGCTGTTCACGGGGCCTTGATCGTCTACCTGATTTATCTCGCGCTGATGCAGGCTTTCGGGAATCTCCATGTTGTCAATAAGGAATATCGGAAGTTCGATCCTTCGATACTGACGGTCCACCTGAAGTACCCACCTCAGATGCTGAAGGGTCCGCAAGGCGACAAGACTCTGACTCTTGAAGAGATTCGCGAGAAGGCGAAGAAGCGCCGGGAGGAGATGGCTCGGGAACGCGCCGCGCGCGAAGAAAAGGAGAAGGTAGAAAGGGAGAAGGCCGAGAAGGAAAGAAAGGAAGCCGAGCAAAAAGCGGCCGAGCTAGCGGCGAAGGAGAAGCCAAAGGTCAATACAACGGAGTTCGGCGAGGTCAACGAAGCTCCGATTAAGGACATGGTGGCTGAGGTCTACGCGCTCTACCAGGCAGGAACCCTGGACGTGAATGTCACGAGCCTGTCGGTGATGGCCGCGTTCAAGATAGAGAAGGACGGCTCGCTTTCGAACATCAGGATAATCAAGTCATCAGGCAACAAGCTTCTCGACGAGAAGGCGGTCCAGCTTCTTTGGATGATTGGCGAGTCCCACGCGCTTGGTCCGATTGCGGATTTGTCTTCGGGCTCTATCAAGCTGGATCTGACCGAGAACATGTCGCGGCTCACCGTTACCGCGTTTGCGGCGACGCCGGATGCGGCGAAGGCGAAAGCCGACTTACTCAACGTCTTGTTCGGGATTATGCGAATGGCTCGAAAGAAAGACAGCCCGGATGTGGCCGAGCTTCTATCGATGCTTAAGGTGCGAAGCGACAACAAACGCATCGACGCCGAGCTTGCGGTGTCCCGTGCTCGCGCCACCGAAATGATGAACGCCAGGTTCGGTTCCAAACCGCGGTAGAAGGCAGTTGCCAGTTGTCAGTTGCCAGTTGTCAGTAGGCAGTAGGCAGGAAACAGTTGAAACTCAAGAACTGACAACTGGCAACTGGCAACTGGCAACTGGCAACTGGCAACTGGCAACTGGCAACTGGCA
>DATMCM010000503.1:0-25278 GCA_035558335.1 Blastocatellia bacterium
ATGCCGGCGACTCCGTTGGACCTAGCGCGGATGGCTTTGAGACCTACGGGGTGACCGGCGTGGCGTTGATCTCATTCATAGTGCTCGCGGTGAACGAGACTGTCGCGGGTCCCGGCTATCAGGCGATTCAGGTTCAGTTGCTGGTCTGGATTTTCGTGATGCGCGTTATGATGGTTATCGCATCCGGGCTTTCCTACTTTATTAATGAAGCGATGGCCAAAGCCGCTTACGGCAAGGCCGACCAGATGAACTTCGAAGCGCCGCTCACTCGGCTTGTCTGGCTGACTTCAATCGTTTCGGTTGGGATGACCTATGCTGTGTCGTATGCGATCATTCCGGCTCTCGGAGACGGATCGCTGTGGTGGAAGCTGTCGACGATCATCTCCTGCGGAACGCTTGCGGGCGCGATCATCCCCGAACTGGTCAAGGTTTTCACTTCCACCAACTCCGCGCACGTGGAGGAAGTTGTAACATCCTCGCGCGAGGGTGGCCCATCCCTGAACATTTTATCCGGTCTGGTTGCGGGGAACTTCTCGGCTTACTGGCTGGGACTCGTCATAGTAGGCCTGATGTCGATCGCCTATCTCTTCAGTGTTCAGGGACTCGGTGCGCTTATGGTCGCTCCGGCGGTTTTTGCATTCGGCCTCGTAGCGTTTGGTTTTCTAGGTATGGGTCCGGTGACGATCGCAGTGGATTCCTACGGGCCGGTGACCGACAACGCGCAGTCGGTTTACGAGCTTTCGCTGATTGAGCAAGTGCCGGTAGAAGAAATCAAGCGCGACTTCCACATCGAGGTCAACTTCGAGCGGGCCAAGCATCTGCTTGAAGAAAACGACGGAGCCGGCAACACCTTCAAGGCGACGGCCAAGCCGGTGTTGATCGGGACGGCGGTAGTCGGCGCGACCACGATGATTTTCTCGATCATAATGACGCTCACGCAGGGACTTACTACCAACAAAGAAAGTCTTTCGCTGCTGCATGCTCCGTTCGTGCTTGGGTTGATAACCGGAGGGGCGCTTATTTACTGGTTCACGGGCGCCTCGATGCAAGCGGTGACGACCGGTGCTTATCGAGCGGTCGAGTTCATCAAAGCTAACATAAAACTGGAAGGGATCGAGAAAGCGTCGGTGGAGGACAGCAAGAAGGTCGTCGAGATCTGTACGCAGTACGCGCAGAAGGGAATGTTCAACATCTTCATGACGGTCTTCTTTTCCGCGCTGGCGTTTGCGTTCGTCGAGCCGTTTTTCTTTATCGGCTATCTCATCTCGATCGCGGTGTTCGGCTTGTACCAGGCGATCTTCATGGCAAACGCCGGCGGGGCCTGGGACAACGCGAAGAAGATTGTAGAGGTTGAGCTCAAGCAGAAGAACACGCCTTTACACGATGCGACGATTGTAGGCGACACGGTTGGCGATCCGTTCAAGGACACGTCTTCGGTTGCCATGAACCCGGTCATCAAGTTCACGACGCTGTTCGGGCTGTTGGCGGTAGAGCTTGCAGTCAAACTAACTCACGACGTTGGGTCGACGGCGACACACGTCCTGGCCGGGGTGTTCTTCCTGGTTTCGGTTGTGTTCGTATGGCGCTCGTTCTACGCAATGAGGATTCAGGTGGCAAAATAACGCCGCAATGCAACGACGCGTCATTTAAGGCGCGTGTTCGGCTTGCGGCGCGCAAGGAGCTGAAGTCATAATCAGGATTAATCATTCATTGGAGTTTTACTAATGGCAGAGAGAGATAAAATCATAAAGAGCGGGCAGTTCACGATACCGCGCCTTTTGTCTTTGGCAGCGATCGGCGGACTGATCGTAGCCATGGTCGCACTCGGCGGAATCGCGCTAACCATTGGCTACTGGCTTCTCACGCTTTCCATTTGCGTCCTGCTTTATCTGATCGCGATCGATTACGGTATTCATATGGACAAGATTGATGTAGCGGGCCATCCGGCTGAGGTGGCGGCGGGCGCCGCCAACGCACCGGCCGTCGCGACTGAATCTGCGCGTGTGGTGAGCGCCGAGGTACGAGTCAAACGCAAGGGCAATCGTCCAGCCAAACGACGCCGCTGAGAGTTAGCTTTTGATCGAGAGCTCGCGCAAGCGGGCTTTTTCACTTCCAAATCTCCTAGTCTTCGGCTACGGCAAGATGAGCCAGACACTCACGCCGACTCCAACAAACGCCGCGGCATCAGGACTTCGTACAATCTTAGACACGCCCGGGCTGTTGTGGCTGGACCTCGACGACCCGATGAGCAAGTCGCTCGATGAACTGGCCACGCGCTATGGGTTTCACGAGCTGGCGATCGAAGATTGCCGGCACGGAATTCAACCGGCGAAGATCGACTATTACAAGGGTCACAGCTTTATTATCATCAACACCACGCATTACACCGATGAGCCCTGCGAGCTGAAGCTTCGGGAAATAGACCTGTTCCTCGGCCCCGATTACGTTGTAACCGTACATTACGGGTCGAGCCAGGCGGTCGCCGACGTCGAACAACGGATCGCGAACGGCGCGAAGAGAATCGCGCAACCCGACCAGGTGTTGCACGCGATCGTGGACACCGTCGTAGACCGCTACCTTCCGACACTGGACAGCATCGGCGACACGATAGACCGCGTAGAAGACGACGTGCTTATTCATCCGGACGTCACCGTGCTGGAGACGATCTTTGACCTGAAGCGCGGATTGCTCCAGTTTCGTCGAGCGGTCGCTTCTCAGCGCGAGCTCTTGAACGTGCTCATCCGAGACACGTCTCCGCTGATTCGCGACGAGATGCACATCTACTTTCGCGATGTATACGACCACGCAGTGCGCGCCTTGGATTTGGTCGAGACCTATCGCGACCTGCTGAACGGTTGTCTGGATATTTATCTGACGCAGATGGCCAACCGGACTAACGAGATCGTCAAAGCGCTAACTATTCTTGCCACGATCATGCTTCCGCTGACGTTGGTGACTGGCTACTTCGGGATGAACTTCGAGTTCATTCCGACATTGAAGAACCCGAATGGCATTTGGTACGTAACCGCGGGTCTGCTGGGCATAACGATCTCGATGCTTTGCTATTTCAAGTATAAGAAATGGATCTGATCCTCCACCGTCCGGCATTTAAACCAAACCACCACCCGGGACTTTAGATAACCCGATGACATCCTCATTGGGAGCTTGGCTCTCTTTTGTGTAGCTTTGTGACTTAGAGCCTTTGTGGCAGACAGAATCAGGAACCTTCACACACCAATCCACCACCTTAGTCTCATTGAGCGCAGTTCAAATGTATGACATACTCTGGCTCTTCTCGCGCGGCCATTGATAGAGTTCTCGGAGCAAGAGGGCCCACCGATGTCTAGAAACACGACAGAAAACATCCAGAAGACGTGCTTCGTCGTGATGGGGTTCGGCAAGAAAACGGACTTTGAAACGGGCCGCACCTTGGATCTCGACAAGTCCTATCGAAATATGATCAAGCCCGCCGTCGAAGAGGCCGGACTGAAGTGTGTTCGCGCCGACGAGATCGTGCACTCCGGGCTGATCGACGTGCCGATGTATGAACAACTACTGAACGCGGATGTTGTTGTCGCCGACCTTTCAACCTCCAATAAGAACGCCTTCTACGAACTGGGAGTCCGCCACGCGCTGCGGCCCTACACCACGGTCGTAGTCGCCGAAGACGGGATCAAGTGCTTCCCATTCGATGTTAGTCACGTAGCGATCCGGCAATACCATCATTTAGGCGAAGACATCGGCTTCGAGGAGGTAATGCGGTTTCGCCGGGAACTCACCAGGGCGCTCGTCGACATAATGAACAAGGACCCTCGTGATAAAGATAGTCCCGTCTATTCATTTTTGAACGGGCTTACTCCGCCGGCGATTGCTGCTGCCATTCGCACAGTAATTGAGAATGCGGCAACGTCCAATGCCGAATCGGCCATCGCCACAACAGCAGATGGCGACAAGCAAGACCAATCAACGGGCGGCGGCGCGCCGCCTGGAATGGAAGCCGTTCATAGCATCCTGATGGAGCAAGTGGATGACGCTCAAGATAAAGGCGATTTCGTCAAGGCAAAAGCTCTTCTCTCCTCCGTACGAGAGATGATGAGATTGAGCCGTTCCATGAAGACTGGGGATCCGCTAGCCAACCCACCGGAGGACATTTACATCATCCAGCGCCTCGCGCTGGTGACGTACAAGAGTGAGTACCCGTCCGAAGAGGCGGCGCTGAAGGAAGCGCGCGATCTGCTCGCGGTTCTCAACCCCGAGACTTCCAACGATACCGAGACGCTCGGGCTCTGGGGTTCGGTGCATAAGCACCTGTGGGAGCTGACCAGGGACGTGGCAAACCTCAGCGAAGCGGTCCGGGCTCTGGGCAGAGGGTTCTACCTGCGAAATGATTTTTACAATGGAATCAATTTGGCGTACTTGCTCAACGTCAGGGCGGCAGTCGGCACCGATCCCGCCGAGGCCATAGCGGATTTTGTGCTTGCTCAACGTATCCGTCGTGAGGTGATAGGCATTTGTGAGCAATGGCGGCAAACGAAGAGTCTATCAAGTGACAAGGAATACTGGGTTGTTGCCACTATGGCAGAAGCCTACTTTGGCATTGGCGATGCGGCGGAAGGTCAACGGATTCTTGAAGAAGCCTCGGCAATGGAAGTCGCCGATTGGATGAAGGAGTCAACGAGGGAGCAGATCGCAAAGCTCAGACAGATGCTGAGCGATTCTCCGCTGAAGCACATCAGCAAGGATGCGCCAAGAGGTTGATCGGCGAGCGCATAAGAAATAGGAGCAACGCTCAATCGGCCGAGGTCATGGTCGGCGCTGTGTTTTGCGCGCAGTTGCTCGTTATACGAAACGAACACGGGATGTGATTCAAGCCTCGTTCACGCGGCTTTCCCGCAGGGCAGATAGGCCAGCCGTTTACAGCCGGTGACCAGCGTTGTCGCTTTACCTCCCACGCGGAGCGAATGCATAATGGACAGGGATAACCATGCGAGTTGCTGACACCGTCTCTGAACTGCAAGGCCGATCCGGGATTTCGCTGATCGCCGCGCCGCTAGCCGATCTGGCCCAGCTGATCAACGGACTTACAAGACAGCCGACCCTCGATGAGGTGAAGGACTGGTTCGCCGAGTTGAAGCTGCGGCCTCACGATTATGTGCACCACCGCATTTTCACACCGCGCAAGTACGCCCGGAACTTGATCGCTCGAAGCGAGCACGCGGAGCTGCTGATGCTCTGCTGGCATTCCGGACAACGCACTCCAATTCACGATCACGGCGGCTCAATCGGAGTAGTGATGGTCTGCGAAGGCCTGATGACCGAGACCATGTACGAACGCGCCCTCGAAGGTCACGTGCGGCCTTTCAACACATTTCGCTGGTCGCCGGGCGGCATCACCGGAGCCGACGTCCCGGATATTCACCAGCTCTTGAATCTTCAGCCGGAGCGACGTGACTTAGTGACCTTGCATTGTTACTCGCCTCCGCTGTCGGTGCTCAACACCTACAGCCAAAAAAATTCGCGAGTCCGGCACTGGCGCGAAGGCTACTTCTCGGGTGGCGGCGGCATCTGAGGCTCAGCGGCTCGACGATACATCTCGTTCCCAAGCCCAAGTCAGGGGGTGCTCGATGCAAAATTCCTCATCCCTTTTTCCGCGCACTCGGGCGCGTGTTTTCGTGACTTTCTTTTTGTGCGGGTTGCTGGTTGTAGCCGCCTCGGTCTCCGCCCCAGGTCAATCGGGCCGGCGACCTCCTAAGCAACCCAGTTCGACCGATACGAAACCGCCGGCGTCAACCGAACCTCCTGTTCAACCGTCGACTCCGGCAGCGACTCTGCTGCCGATCCTGGTGGTCAAGAACCTCCCGAACGTAGGCAGCTCGTCAATTCTCACCGGGATCGCGCTCGACGGGTGTCTCGAAGAGCTCAAGCAATCGCGCGCCGTGCAGGTATCTTCGAGCAAAGACAAGACTCGGAAAGAAGCGAGCGATTACGCAAAGACTTCGAAGGATACGTATGTCGTGCTGATCGAGTTGGAGCAGGAGGTTGCAGCCACCGATCGCCCAAATGTAAGCATCGCGGGCGGAGATCCACGCTCTCTGTTGGTGAGCTACGTCGTCTTCACGCCGGTCACGGGCAAGGTCGCAACACAGGGGCGGGTATATCAAGGACAAAGACAAGGCCCACTCGGGCGTGTTCCAACCTCGAACGCCTCGGTCGACTACGAATTGAGAATCTGTGGGCGCGAGGTGGCCGACCGCGTGTTGGACGCGCTCAAGATCGCGCGTCCTCAGCGGCAGTAGGCAGTTGTCAGTTGCCAGTTGTCAGTTGCCAGTTGTCAGTTGTCAGTTGTCAGCAGGCAGTTGCCAGTGGTCAGCGGTCGGTTCAGTCGTTGTCACCGCGGAAATAAACCCCCGACACAACACCGACCACCGACCACTCGCAACTGGCAACTGCCTACTGACAACTGACAACTGACAACTGCCAACTGACAACTGCCAACTGGCAACTGACAACTTTTACAATGAAATACGGATTTCTAATCGATCATCGCAAGTGCATCGGGTGTCACGCGTGCACGGTGGCTTGCAAGTCTGAGAACGAAGTGCCGCTCGGTACCTTTCGCACTTGGGTCAAGTACATCGAGAAAGGCGAGTATCCCGACACGCGCCGCTTCTTTTCGGTGATGCGCTGCAACCAGTGCGAAGATGCGCCGTGCATTACGATCTGCCCGGTCACCGCGTTGTACCGGCGCGACAACGGCATTGTTGATTTCAACGGCGACCGATGCATCGGCTGCAAGTCGTGCATGCAGGCTTGCCCGTATGACGCACTGTACATAAACCCGAATACCAACACCGCCGAGAAGTGCAACTACTGCGCGCACCGAGTGGAGGCTCAGCTCGAACCTGCTTGCGTGATCGTGTGTCCGGTCCAGGCCATCGTGTCCGGGGATATGGATGATTCCGAGTCGCGCATCTCGCGGTTGATAGCGAGTGAACCGACGACGGTCCGCAAACCCGAAGCCAATACGCGGCCCAAGCTTCATTACATCGATGCGAATCCTTCCTCGCTCATTCCAACCGATCAATCGCACAGCGCCGGCTATCTGTGGTCCGAGATTCAGATGGACGCAGTGATGCAAGACGAGCAAGCGTTGGCCGACGCCGATGCTCGCGCGCGAACGACTTACGATGTTTCGCACGATCGGCCGTGGGGCTGGAAGGTCTCGGCTTACCTGTGGACGAAGTCGATCTCGGCGGGCGCCTTCCTGCTGGCCGCCATAGCGATCCTGTTCGGGGTCGTTCGCAGCAGTTGGCTTTTTGAATCCGCGGCGCCGATCGTATCGCTGGTCTTTCTCGCGGCGACAGTGGCCCTGCTGGTGTTCGACTTGAAGCGGCCCGAGCGATTCTTGAGGATCTTCCTGATGCCGCAATGGAAGTCGTGGCTTGTGATCGGCGGCTTCGTATTGCTGATCTACGGCGGGCTGCTGGCGGCGTGGCTTGGAGTTCGGCTCATAGAGTTCGACGAGCTCGAGAAACCGGTGATGATGCTCGGCGGGTTGTTCGCTGCGTTATCGGCGGTATATTCAGCGTTTCTCTTCAGGCAAGCTCGAGGGCGAGTCTTCTGGCACAGCCCTTTCACGACGTTGCACTTGCTTGTTCAAGCTATGGTTGCTGGCTCTGCGGTGTTGATGCTGATCGCGGCAATCGAGTCGGCAGCAAGCGGTAGTCGTCTGTTCGGAGCTGGATGGTGGTTTCTGACTTACGAACTCGGCGGCGCGGTTTTTGCGAGCGGCGTTCTGATCGCGGGCGAACTGTTCCTGCCTGAAGAGAACATCGAGAAAGCACGCGCTGCCCGGCTGATCACGAGAGGCATCTTCAAGAAGCTGTTCTGGGGCGGAGCAATCGCGATCGGCGTGGTCGCGCCGCTTCTGATAATCGTGGTGGGCGGCGCCGCGTCGTGGCCGCTGGCCGCGCTGGGTTCGCTTTGCGCGCTTGCCGGCGTTTTCGTGTGGGAGCATATCTGGGTGCAGGCCGGTCAAGCCGTTCCCTTGAGCTGATGTTCAGAGATTTGTCCTCGCGAGAGTGCCAAGTCCTTCCGCAATCGGAAAAAAGGAGAAGTATGCCCGCCCAGTCCGCAGAAACGAGGCGTCGCTCCTCTCTGAAACCTATCGCGTGGCAATGCGCCATCCTTCTGCTCATAACCTCTCAGTCTCCGTTCGGATACTACACGGCTATCAGCGCCAATCGAATCGCACAGGATGACAACAGCACTCCGGTGTTGAAGCCAGACGCGAAGCCGATCACTCGCGAACTGGGCGGAGGTGCGGCTCACGACTATCGCGTGAAGTTGTCGGCGAATGATTTCCTGCGGTTGACCGTGGAGCAGAAGGGCGTCGACGTGATCGTCACTCTCCTCGATCCGCAAGGTCGGAAGCTTGTCGAAGTCGACAGCCCCAACGGATCGGACGGGCCAGAACTGTTGACGTGGGTGGCACAGGCACCCGGGGACTATAAGCTCACGATAGGCTCGGCGGATAAAAACGCGCCTTCCGGCCGCTACGAACTGAGAGTCGAGGAGCTGCGAGCCGCAACCTCGAAAGACAAGAGCCGCGTCGGTGCGCAGCAAGCCCTGCTCGAGGCCATGAGATTCGAGGCCGAGCAGACCGCGGAGTCATTGAAGAAGGCCATCGCAAAATACGAGGAGGCCCTTGCACTCGGGCGTGCCGGGCAGGATTCAAAATTTGAAGTCCTGACGTTGAACAACCTGGGGCAGGTCTACTATTTGACCGGCGACAGGAAAAAGGCGCTCGAACTCTTCTTACAGTCTCTCTCGATGATGCAAGCTCAAGGTGACAAGTACGGCGAGGCCACCGCGCTTTCGAATCTCGCGGCAACATATGAAGAGCTGGGCGATCCAAAAAAGGCCTTTGAGTACTACGACAAGGCCCTGCCATTGAGGCGCGCCGCGGGTGACAAGACCGGCGAGGGAGTCACCCTCTCAAACATTGGCTACTTGTTGTCGCACACCGGCGAGTACCGGAAGGCCATAGAGTACTTCGAGCAATCTCTTGCGATAATGCGAGCCATCGGCAATCGACAGTATGAAGCGGTCGCCTTGAACAACCTGGCCGGCACATACCAGGACCTGGGCGAAATCGACAAGGCACTCGCGTACTACAACCAGGCTCAACCAATCTTTCGCGCTCTCGCCGACGCGTCAGGCGAATCAAGCGTCTACAACGGCATGGGCAATGTTTACTATGGTCAGGGCGACAACGAAAAGGCACGCGAGTACTACAGGCGGGCGCTCGAGCTTGCGCGACAGGTTGGCGATCCGGGGAAGGTAGTTTCGGATCTTGCTAACATCGCCACTACATACGATACCGGGGGCGAGAAACAAAAGGCTCTCGAATACTTCAATCAGGCATTGGAGCTGGCACGCAAGGTAGGCGAACCCAGGAACGAAGCACAGGTGCTTTCGAACCTTGGCGTTCTTTACAACTCGATAGACGAAAACGATCAGGCGCTCGATTACTTCGACAAAGCATTGGCCGTGCTCGAAGCGGTTGGCGACCGTTCCGGCCAGGCTACGACGCTGAACAACATTGGAGCGGTCTACGACGCATTGGGCGAGTGGAAGAAGGCCCTCGAGTATTACGAGAAGTCGCTTGCCCTGGTCAGGGCTATTGACGAGCGGCGCACAGAAGGCGTGCTTTTGGATAACATCGGCGCGGTGTACAAGTCGGAGGAAGACGACAGGAAGGCTCTTGAACTCCACACCCAGGCGGTTGCCATCGCGCGGTCGGTCGGCGACAAGGCTACGCTCGCCACCGCGCTGAGAAACGTCGCTATCGCCGATCGGTCGCTCGGCGACACAAGGCGCGCGCTCGATGCCTTGAACGAAGCGCTGGAGAACGCGAGAGCCGTAGGCAATCCAAGGTTGATCGGCTCCTCGCTGAACAATCTCGGGGAGACGTACTTGCTGGCGGGTGAGCCGCAGAAAGCGCTCGACTATTACAATCAGTCGCTGCCGTTATGGCGCGGCTCGGGGGATTTCACCGGCGAGGCCGGCGCGCTTTACGGACTCGCTCGGAGTACAAGAGACCTTGGGGAAGTGTCACAGGCTCGCATACACATCGAGGCTGCGCTCAAGATCGTAGAGGCGCTGCGTGTTCGAGTGCGAAGACAGGAGCTGCGAGCTTCTTACTTTGCGACGGTTCAGAAGTATTACGACTTCTACATCGACCTGCTTATGCGGCTTCATCGCCTTCGCGGATCGGCTGGAAACGACGCGTTGGCACTGCAGGCGAGCGAACGGGCTCGGGCTCGGCTGTTGCTCGACATGCTCGTGGAGGCTCACGCCGACATTCGACAGGGCGTGGACCCGACACTACTCGAGCGGGAACGCTCGCTTCAACAATTGATCAGCGCAAAGGCGGAATCTCAAATGCGATTGCTCAGCGGCAAGCACACTGACCAGCAGGCCGCACGCGCCGCAAGCGAGGTCGCAACTCTGGTAACTCAATACCAGGAGGTCGAGACGCAGATCAGACAATCGAGCCCTCGCTACGCTGCGCTCACCCAGCCGCAGCCGCTCGGTCTAAAGGAGATTCAGCAACAGGTTCTCGATGACGAAACCGTCCTGCTGGAATATGCGCTTGGTGAGGAGCGAAGTTATCTCTGGGTAGCCACCAGTGCGTCGCTTCGGAGTTATGAGCTGCCGAAGCGAGCCGAGATAGAGAAGGCCGCGCGAGCGCTCTATGCGCTGTTGACAGAACCTAATCAGCCGGCGCCAAAGTCTGATCCGAGGCGAGGCCTCCGAGTTGCGCGCGTTGGCGACAACGATCAACGGATTACTGATGCGATCTTAAAACTGAGCCGAATTGTGATCGCTCCGGCAGCGCCGTCTCTGGGTGCGAAGCGATTGCTGATCGTCGCGGACGGCGCGCTGCAATACGTGCCGTTCGCGGCTCTTTCCGCGGCGACTGCCGCATCAGGAGCAAACGCCACCACCCAATACCGTCCGCTAATTGCAGACCACGAAGTGATTAGCTTGCCCTCGGCCTCCGCTTTGGCGGTGCTTCGCCGGGAACTGGTCGCGCGAAGACCCGCAGCCAAGACCGTAGCTGTTCTTGCTGATCCGGTTTTCGCGCTAGACGACGAGCGATTGAAGAGCGGAAGCAAGGCGTCAACGACTTCAGCCGCCA
This sequence comes from Blastocatellia bacterium, assembly GCA_035558335.1. Classification (GTDB taxonomy): domain Bacteria; phylum Acidobacteriota; class Blastocatellia; order UBA7656; family UBA7656; genus Onstottus_B. The sequence goes on from DATMCM010000503.1 coordinate 11,207, forward strand.
ACCGGGAGCGCGGCCTGCTGGTCAAGGCGCAGAAATCCGTGGCCGGCGCCGACTCGACTGGTGATGCTTTGGACATTCCTCGATTGCCCGGCACCAAACAGGAAGCGCAAAGGATATTGTCCTTTGCTCAAGAGTCGGAACGAAAACAGGCGCTCGACTTCGCCGCGAATAAAGCTACCGCCACCAACGATGAGCTCGGTCAATACCGATACGTGCACTTTGCAACACACGGGTTTCTCGACAGCGTGAATCCCGAGCTGTCAGGCATAGTGCTCTCGTTGGTCGACGAGCGGGGCGCGCCTCAAAGTGGGTTCCTGCGAGCGCACGAGTTGTACAATCTCAAGCTCCCGGTCGAGATGGTTGTGTTGAGCGCTTGTCAGACCGGGCTGGGTAAAGAGATCAGGGGCGAAGGCCTCGTGGGATTGACCCGTGGATTCATGTACGCCGGCACCGCCCGAGTGGTGGTCAGTCTCTGGAGCGTAGACGACGAAGCTACCTCGGATTTGATGGGGCGCTTCTACAAGGGTGTGTTGAAGGATGGCCTGCGTCCCGCCGCCGCGCTTCGCGATGCCCAGGTAGAAGTATGGAAACAACGGAAGTGGCGAGCACCATATTTCTGGGCGGCGTTTGTCTTGCAGGGCGAATGGAAGTAATCGACGACGGTTTGCCTGCCCTCCGTCAGGAGGGCCATGTTTATAGGTAAAAGGCGGAACCAAAGTCCGCCCTCCGTCAGGAGGGCCATGTCAGTCGTGATGGATACACGCGCTCAATTGAACATGGCCCTCCTAATGGAGGGCTTGTCGTCACGGGTTCTATAAACATAGCCCTCCTCACGGAGGGCAAGAAGCCGCTACGCGGCTTGAGCTCCACCAACACACGGCTGGTGGCGTTACTGGTGACTTTTAGCAGCCTGCTGAGAAGCACGATCCAACAGGGGGAATAATCAAACGATGAGCCGACGTGACGCGGCAACCGATCCTGAAGGGGACATTCAAACCGAAAGCGTAACGTCCCGCGTGCGCCTTTCGAGTTACCCGCCTTATGAGCGTTGGGATGACTGGATAGAATTCGACGCCCGAAGCTGGCCGAAGAAAGTCGAACGCCGCTACTCCCTCGTCCCGACAACCTGCTTCAACTGCGAAGCCGCGTGCGGGCTGCTCGCCTACGTAGACAAAGACAGCGGCGAGATCCAAAAGCTCGAAGGCAATCCGCTGCATCCCGCGTCGCGCGGGCGCAACTGCGCCAAGGGTCCTGCGACTATCAACCAGATTCACGACCCTGAGCGAATTCTCTTCCCTCTCAAGCGAGTCGGCCCTCGCGGCGAAGGCGGCTGGGAGCGCACGACCTGGGACGAAGTGCTGGAAACTTTCGCCGCCAAGATTCGCGCCGCCTTGATCGAGAACCGGCGCGACGAAGTGGTTTATCACGTGGGACGGCCGGGTCACGATGGCTATATCGATCGCGTGCTTCAAGCGTGGGGGGTCGACGGGCACAACTCACACACGAATATTTGCTCGTCGTCGGCGCGAGTCGGCTATGCGCTGTGGCAGGGAGCGGACCGCCCTTCGCCGGATTACGCGAACGCCAAGTTCATTCTGCTGCTCAGCTCTCACCTCGAGACCGGACACTACTTCAATCCTCACGCCCAACGCATCATCGAAGGCAAGATGTCGGGCGCGAAGATAGCCGTCGTCGATCCGCGTTTGTCGAACACCGCTTCGATGGCGAACTATTGGGTGTCGCCTTGGCCCGGCACCGAAGCCGCGCTGCTGCTGGCGATGGCCAACGTGATTCTCAACGAAGGCACTTTCGATCGAGAGTTCGTGCGCCGCTGGATGAACTGGGAAGAGTTCTTACAAAGCGAGAGGTCAGACAAGCCTTGCACATTCGAGTCCTTTATCGAATCGTTGAAAGAAATCTACGCCGAGTACACTCCTGAGTTTGCTGCCAATGAGTGCGGCGTCGAGGCTGCGACGATCGTCGAGATCGCCCGCGAGATCGCGCGAGCGGGTTCCGCTTTCGCTTCGCACGTCTGGCGAAGCGCGGCGTCGGGAAACCTCGGAGGCTGGCAGGTCGCACGGGCGCTTTACTTCTTGAACGCGCTGACCGGAAGCATCGGCACGCAAGGCGGTGTCTCGCCGAACGTGTGGAACAAGTTTGTAGCTACGCCCTTTTCAAAACCCGCGCCACAGAAAGTCTGGAACGAAACTTTGTGGCCTCGCGAGTATCCGCTGGCTCATCACGAGATGAGCTTCCTGCTGCCCCATCTGCTAAAGGATGGGCGCGGCCACCTGGCGGCGTACTTCACACGCGTTTACAACCCGGTTTGGACGAACCCGGACGGGATGAGCTGGATCGAGGTGCTGCGCGACGAATCGAAGATCGAGCTTCACGCGGCGATGACTCCGACGTGGAGCGAGACTGCCTGGTTCGCGGACTACGTCTTGCCGATGGGCGTGGGCGCGGAACGCCACGATTTGATGAGCCAGGAGACTCACGCGGCTCAATGGATTTCGTTCAGGCAGCCCGTGCAGCGCGTGCTGCGCGAGCGCGCCGGCGAGCATGTGGAATTCACGCATGAAACCAATCCGGGCGAAGTCTGGGAGGAAGACGAGTTTTGGATCGAGCTTTCGTGGCGCATCGATCCGACCGGCGAGCTTGGAGTGCGCCGGCACTTCGAATCGCCTTATCGTCCGGGCGAGAAGGTCACCATAGCCGAATACTATCGCTGGATATTCGAGAACAGCGTGCCGGGCTTGCCCGAGAAAGCTGCTAGCGTCGGCGACTCGCCGCTCGAATACATGCGCCGCCACGGGGCGTACGCGGTCAGGACCAACGTCTACGATCAGCACGAAGCGGAACTACTCCAATCTGAACTTGAGAGTACGCGGGTTGATCAACAACACGGAAAGATCCTAAAAGGCGAACAAGTAATCGGAGTGATGATCGACGGCAAAGCCTCGCGAGGCTTCAACACTCCGTCGCGCAAACTCGAGTTCTATTCGCAGACGATGGTCGACTGGAAGTGGCCCGAGCAAGCCTTGCCCGGTTACGTCCGAAGCCACGTCAACTGGCACGATCTGGATCAGGCAAGCGGCGACCGGATTCTCGTGCCTACGTTCCGGCTCCCGACGTTGATCCACACCCGGTCGGGAAACGCGAAATGGCTTTATGAGATTTCGCACACAAACCCGCTTTGGATAAATCCGAAGGACGCCGAGCAGCTTGGGCTTAAGAATGGCGATCTGGCTCGAGTCAACACCGAGATCGGCTACTTTGTTATTCGGGCGTGGGCAACCGAAGGCATCAGACCCGGCGTCGTCGGCTGCTCGCATCACCTTGGCCGCTGGCGAACTAAGAAGGATGAAGGGACGGACCGGTGGGCCTCCGCGCTTGTAGATCTGGACGAGTTGGGCGAAGGTCGATGGCGGCTTCGGCAGATCGAAGGCGTGAAGCCTTTCACGAGCGACGATCCCGACTCCGAGCGAATCTTCTGGCAAGAAGGCGGCGTGCATCAGAATCTGACCTTCCCTGTTCATCCCGATCCGGTAAGCGGAATGCACTGCTGGCACCAGCGGGTGCGAATCGAACCGGCTCATTCAGACGACAAGTACGGAGACGTGGTCGTCGATACGAACCGCTCGCACGAGGTGTATCGCAAGTGGCTTGAGATGACTCGTCCGGCTCCGGGTCCGGGCGGGCTGAGGCGACCGCTGTGGTTTTCGCGACCGGTGAGGCCGGAAGCAGAAGCGTATGTGATTTCCGGCGAGTGATTCGGATCCGTGGCAATACAGCAACCGCCCCACGCTCATTCTTAGCGAACCATTCAGTAAGCATCGAGGGGACTTCGTACTCCCTGCCCGCCGCGGTTAAGCACGTGAGTGTAGATCATTGTCGTGCTCACGTCTTTGTGGCCCAACAGTTCCTGCACAGTTCGGATGTCGTAGCCGCTCTCCAGGAGATGAGTCGCAAAGGAGTGTCTGAAGGTATGGCAGCTCCCTGGTTTGGCGATGCCGGCGTTGCGAATCGCGGTCTTTACCGACTTCTGGATAACGCTTTCCGGGATGTGATGCCGGCGAACCGCAGCTGACCGCGGATCAATGGAACGCTTGGTGGCCGGGAAGACGTACTGCCAGCCCCACTCCCTTGGGGCGTTCGGGTATTTTCGAGAGAGAGCGTATGGTAGATAGACTTCGCCGTAGCCCTCTCTGGAATCCAGTTCGTGAAGCGCTTTGACTTTTGTCAGATGACGTTGCAGCGGAGCCTCGACGGATGCCGGCAGCATGGTGACTCGGTCCTTTTGGCCTTTTCCGTCACGCACCGTGATTTGTTTGTACCCGAAGTCGATGTCCTTAACACGGAGCCGCAGGCACTCGAGGAGTCTTAGTCCGGAGCCGTATAGGAGAGTTACAACAATCCATTTCGAGCCCTCCAGGTGAGCGAGGATCGCGCGGACCTCGTCGCGGGTGAAGACAAGCGGCAGCCGCTCGGGCTTTTTTGCGCGTTGAATGTTGTCCAGCCAATCGAGTGGTTGCCTCAGGACTTCCTTGTAGAGAAAGAGAACTGCGGCCATGGCCTGATTCTGGGTAGAGGCCGAGACTTTTCGATTGACGGCAAGATGGGAAAGGAAACCAGTAACTTCTAGTTCACCCATCTCAGCTGGATGGCGTTTATTATGAAACAGAATGTACTGCTTCATCCATCGGAGGTACGCCTGTTCAGTTCTGATGCTGTAATGACGAACGCGGATGAGATCGCGGGCCTGATCGAGGAGTTTCGGCACGTGGAAGATCTCCAATTTCCAGATAATCCCGAACCCTGTCCGCAACCGGCAAAGTATACTGGAAGTTAGCTGTGATGCAACTTGCTTATGAGGACTAAAGGGCGTATTGTCCTGCGGAAATTGGTACAGCCATTTCATGTTAGCTGACGCCGATTGGTTGCACAGCATTGATCCTCACCTTATGAGAGTTAGTCTTTGTACCATCGTTTTGATTCTATCGATCCTTCCAGTGACGCAGTCTGCGTCGGCGACGGAGATTCAGCAGGCGCCAGCTATCGACTACCACCAGCACCTGTTCAGTCCGGCCGCCGGCGCGCTCGTGACGGGCAAACCAGATTCGCCGGGCATTAGCGCGCGCGACCTTATCGCACTCCTGGATTCAGCAGGCATTCGACGCGCACTCGTGCTGTCGATGGCGTACACCTGGGGCAAGGCGAGCCGCGCTCCTGTCGAAAACGAATACGAGCACGTGAAGGCCGAGAACGACTGGACTGCGCAGCAGGTCGCGCAATATCCAGACCGTCTGCGCGCGTTCTGCAGCTTCAATCCGCTCAAACCGTACGCACTCGAAGAGCTGGCGCGCTGCAGCAAAGATCGGCAACTGCACTATGGGCTGAAGCTGCATTTCGGCAATTCTGACGTTGATCTCGACAATCCGAATGACGTGGCGCAAGTGAGAAAGATCTTCAAAGCTGCGAACGGCTATCGCATGCCGATTGTGGTGCACATGCATACGTCGATCGACAACCAACGGAAATATGGTCCCGAGCAGGCACGCGTGTTCCTGAACGAGCTGCTGCCGGCCGCCCCGGACGTGCCGGTGCAGATTGCCCACCTCGCCGGCTCTGGTGGTTATGACGACGCGACGGACGCGGCGGTGAGCGTGTTCACGGATGCGATCGCGAAGCATGATGTGCGCATGAAGAACGTCTGGTTCGACGCCGCTGTCGTCGCCCGGCCTAACTCGACACCAGATCAGTTGGAACGAATTGCCGCGCGCATCCGCCAAATCGGCGTCAAGCGTATCCTCTACGGCTCGGACGCTGCTTCGAGCCCGCTGGCGTATCCCAAGGCGGGCTGGGCTGCGTTCCAACGACTCTCGTTGACCAACGCCGAACTCGGCGTCATCGCGAACAATATCGCGCCGTACATGCGTGACTTTGCAGTGCGATAATCCGAAAATCGGCTGAGCGTCAGCTAACAAATCGTTGGACGCGAGCGGCGGGAGCGTGTTTCGTAAGATAATTGGTTCGGCCATGCGTTCGTGAAATCGCGCCGCCGCGTCAACTCAACCGTTAGGCCGCACACACGCTTCACGACCGCCGTCAATTCCCAGGAGGAGCACCATGGCCAAATACCTGATCTCTTTTCCAAGCGCGGCAATGGTTGTGCCCGATGGCGAATGGGGAGCGGTAGGCCGCGACGCGCACGCTGTGATTGATGAGGCGAAAGCCGCCGGTGTTTACGTCTTCGGCGGCGGAATCGACGAAGACGTACCGCCCGTGCTCGTCTCTGCTGACGGCACGGTTGCAATGGGCGGCTATCCTTGGGCGCCCACGCTCGATGGCGGCTTCACCGTGCTGGAACTGCCTTCGCGCGACGAGGCCATCGCGTGGGCGGCGCGTATCGCCAAGGCCTGTCGGTGCGACCAAGAACTGCGCGTCTTCGGGTTCGACCCACAGTCCTAAGGGCGACACTGAAATGGCGCGGCAAGTGCGGCCTAACAATTCATTCAAGCCGAAGCCGCTTCGCGGCTCGGCTTAATTCAGCCGTTAGATGGCTTTCCGTTGCCAAGCGCAGGGGTGATGAGAGTGAAGAGATACGTCGCATTAGTGGTTTTACTTTGCCTGCTCGCTTTGGCGCCGAGGGTTTTTGCTGATACGTACAGCACCTTCCAAACCACCAGGTATTATTCCGCTAACCGATGCTACCTCGTTGTTGTAACGCAAAACAAGCATGCGATGCTCTACCGAAATGGTCGCGGCTTGCGCCGGGTGTGGTCGCGGACGCTGCTAGAATTGCCTCAAGAGCTCTTTGTTACAAATGACGGGAAGCGTGTCGCAATAGTTGACCGATACTATGGAAATGGTGGTTCTCCCGGAACGCCCGTCGTGATAATCCTAGGTGAGAGTGGTGAAAGGATATCCAGCCATTCTCTTGGCGAGGTCGCTAATCTCAAAAGGGTTGTGCAAACCATCTCCGCCGCGCATTGGTACAGTGAGGCCGGGCTCGCTCCCGACGAGGAAGTACTCATGATCGAAACCATTGCTACGAAGCGGGATTGGGATGAGTGTCTGAGGACTCTGCCTCCTGAAGAGAAGCAGAAATGCTGGGAGACAGTTCCCTATCAGCAACTCCGGTTTTCCCTGTCTTCCGGCGAGCTGGTTGAAAGGCTGAGTCTTGTGTCCAAATGAACGCGCCAGCTGACTCGGGCGTGCAGCGGAGCGCGCGAGTTAGTGTTTGCCGTGATTCGATCGCTACGTCGCGCGCCCGCTGACGCCTGACGTTAGCTGGCAGGTGGCACCCTCGCAGGAGTACAGATGGCAAACAATGTAAACAGCGAGATTGAAGCGATCCGCGCAGTGTTGAGCGCGTTGGAGCCGCTTGATGCTGCGGCACGAGAGAGCGTGTTGGACTACGTATGCAAGAGGCTCAGTATTCAACACGCAGCGGCCCTGCCTCCAACGACTACACCGCAAATCAATCCCCCCTCCACAGCCGCGACGCTGGCGCAGCCACCGGCAAGCCAACAGGTGCACATCAAAGACTTTAAGGAGGAGAAGCAACCACGAACAGCCATCGAAATGGCGGCGCTCGCGGCGTACTACTTGGAGAACCTAGCGCCCGAAGGTAAGCGCAGGGACAGCGTTGGACCCGAGGATCTGGATACATACTTCAAAATCGCCGAATTCAAGCTGCCGGCTCAGCAGCGTTTCACGTTAGTCAACGCGCGAAACGCCGGATACTTCGACTTAGTCGGCGGGGGCAAATACAAGCTGAATGCGGTCGGCCATAATCTCGTCGTTCATAGTATGCCGCGGAAAGGTAACGCAGCCTCCACATCTCGGAAACGAACGACGAAGAAAAGTAAGAAGAAAACAGATAGTAACAAGAAGAAGAACACATGATTCACCAGCTTCTTGGGGAGCTAGAGCGACTGGCTGGAATCATCAAGAAGAACAAAGCGGTGAACGTCAACAGCCAGAGCATGAAACAACAGGCGATTGCGCTAGGTTCCGCTTATTTCAGCGGCTACCGCTCGCACGTCGTCGGCGTGCTTCGCGATAGCGAAGATCTTGCCGCCTACGACGAAGAATGGCAACAGCTTATCCGGCTCGCGCACGGAAACAATCCGAAAGCAACCTATGAAAAACTGCTGCGGGGTTTGGTGAAGAAAACAAGAGAATTGAATGTAATCAGCCGCTCAACCGTTGCGTCGGCTCCCGCGATTGCATCTTCTGAATTGACATATTCTCAGGCCGAAGAGATTCTTCTCACGACCTTGGATAACCTCCTTCCGTCAGCAGCTGCGTCGTACAGGCAGGGACTCGCGGACATCGCGAACCCTACATCGCGTCATTCCTATCGAGGCACCGCAGCTGAGTTTAGAGAAGCATTCCGGGAAACTTTGGACCACTTGGCTCCAGATCAACAGGTAATGGCACAATCCTGGTACAAACCGGAAAAGGATCAGAAACTGCCGACGATGAAGCAAAAGGTAAAGTTTGTTCTGTCATCGCGTGGGAAGAACAAAACGCAACGCATTGCCGCAGAAAAGACAATAGACCTGATGGAATCGCTGGCCGGCGACATCGCACGTGCGATCTACAATCGGGCTTCTTTGTCTACACACGTTGAAACCACAAAGCAAGAGGTAGAGCAGTTGAAGCGGTACATGGATGCTGTACTATTTGATCTCCTCGAAATTGGCCAATGATTGACCCAAACGCCAGCTAACTCAGGCGATGCACGCGAGCGCAAAAGCGCGCCGCGTGGTCGCCAGCGTTAGCCCGGCCAGTGGAGGGAGGGAGGAGAAGTGGAGGAGAAGGCAATCTGGTTTTGCGAACCCTCGAGCGCAGATAACACCTTCCGTAGACATGGCGAGCGTACGTTCGATTGGCTAGCACGTTCAACTACAGAGCGCGCGGTGGCAGTTCGACGATTCCTAAACGTGAATATCGCACAGGTCCCATCTTCATGTCGGGATCGACTCTATGAGGCGTTCAGATCGAAAGACTGGGATGCGACGCTTTTTGAGCTCTTTGTGGCCCGAGCGTTACAACTCTTGGGCGCATCGATTGAAGTCGAGGTCGCTCTTGAAGCGACAGGTCGGAAGCCTGACTTCTTGGCACACTTCCCGGACCTTAGCGTCATAGTTGAGGCGACTGTTCGCGAGACTAACTCGGATCTGCGCAGACAGATCGATCAGAACGAAGCGCTGATTGGTATTATCGAAGCACTCGTACCGGATGGCTGGTCTGTGGCGGTTTGGCGACTACCCAAGCTTGGTCCCTCAGACTCAAAGCAGCCTTTCAAACAGGCAATTCAGCGCCTATTCGCTGCCCATGCCGGCAGCTAGACTCAATCCGGTCGCGTAGACATTAGCGAGGAATATGATTCTGGCGAGATTTCAATGACGATCTTCCAAGGTCCCACTGGCGTGATCACGCGGGGGGTAGCGTCCTCTTGGGACGACACCGAGTACCGCATTCCACAGGCATTTCGAGGGAAAAAGAAGCAAGTACGTAAGGCTAGCCTACCTGTTGTTCTGGCACTCACTACTTGGTCGATGGGGGACGATCTCGGGGACTTTGATCGAGCGCTCTTCGGAAAAACATATGAACGCGTTGGGTTCTTTGGCGAGACACTCGAGACAGGCTTCACTGCTGATGGGCTTTTTTCCAAAAAGCGGGCCGAGCCTCCGACATACGCTGCGGCGCTCGTGTTTCCGCGGATAGCCTTTCGTGATGTACCTGATCCAATTCTGTACTTGAATTCGCGCTTCGATGGATCGCTCCCAAAGGCTTTGACCGAACTTCAAGTTCGGATGTATCAGGAGGAGGGAGTGGGCATCCGGCAAGCCCGATCAGAGCGGATACTAGAGCGGATGCAGTTTGTCTCGTCCGATGTGTGATACGCAATGTCACCCTTGGAAACTGCTCGCTGCTCGCCGGGCCGGCTAACTCGGCGATGCACGCGAGCGCAAAAAGCGCGCCGCGTGATCGCTGGCGTTAGGCGTCTGTGCGCAACTCGAGCAGGTGAATCGTGGAAGGAAGGGATAGTCAGACGAAGTTCTCACCGTGGGTATCAACTACCAGGCGTATCGCCGGTTGGGTGGCTGTAGCAGCGTTCGTCAGCTTTCTCATACCACACATCATCATTGAGCGGTTCGAGCCGCAAGCATTCAAATGGGCTTCTGGTGCACCACGGCCGCCCGAATGGACATTCTTGTGGAGAAACATAAGCTTTACGATGACGTTAATCGCCGCCACGATATCTTTTCCACGCTGGCAGTCATTACTGACTGTTGGAATTACAATGTTTTTGATGTGTTATGCATCTTGCGGGATATGATGAATAGGACGGCGGAAGGTCCATACAGCTCCTAAAAGTGTTTTGTCTGATGGTTCTTTACAATGCTGTTTCGATCTTTTGAGAGACCCTTGGGAGCAGCGACCTAAGAAAAGGGCCAAGGGCGAGCGGTTGTAGCAAGGTGAACCCGAAACGCCTAACTTTGGCATTCAGCGGAGCGCGCCCACGCAATCTCCATATGGATTCGGGTTTCTCGATGGCGCGCCCGCTGATGCCTACGTTAGGCAGCTAGGTGGCGACGTCAGGCCGGAATTCTTATATACGGAGTCAACGAGATGAAATCTATCACATTGGCTTTGCTTCTTGTTCTTCTTGCTCAGATTCCCGCATTGTGTCAAAAGCAGCAAACAGTAAGCGTGCAAGGGAAAGCCTATGCCACTCACTTCGGTGCTCTGCTTTCAGGCATTGAGCTAAAACTTCTGCGAGAAGGAAAACTAATCAAATCCACAAAAACAGACAATGAGGGAAACTACCGCATCAATGACATCCTGGCTGGGAACTACACTATTCTCATTGAAGAACTCGGATTCGTAACCAAGAGGCTCAATATAGAACTTGCAGAAGGTGAACAAAAGATATTGGACATAGACTTACAAGCAGGACATCGAGAGAACTATTCGACACCACAAGAATTCAGTATTACTGGAGCAGTATTGCAGTCAAATGGAAAGCACATCCCAAGAGCCAGCGTTGTTGTAGTCAGCCCTTTTAATGGAAATCGAATATCAGAAGCTAAGACGGACGAAAAAGGCCAATATAAGCTGCCAGCAATGGAGGGTCAGGTTTTGGTCTATGTTTCTAGTCCCGGATTTATGTTACGGTCGACGCCTGTTTTACTGCGAGTAGTATCAACGCCTGAGCAAAGAACGATCAATTTTGTACTTGAGTCGTTCGGGTCAAGGTGACGCTGCCTAACAATTGCCTGCAGTAGAGCGCGGCGAGCGCTTTTCTTAACATACTTCGAGTGTTCCGCGCCGCGCCCACTGACGCAAAGCGTTCGGCCGCAGTGGAGGTGAGAAGTGACTGCCGAAGACTGGACATTTGATGACCCGCCCAATCGTCGGTGTTATACGACTGTGAACGTTCTTGAACTCAACCACCCCGTTCTTCTCGTGACCCACGATGCAGACGACGGAGCTTGGCAGTTCCTATGCGGTAAGACCAGCAATCCGGAAGACGGCCGCGTAATTGGGTTGGATTGCGCCCTTGCCCGAGATCTGACCTTATCAGAAGTAGCGGATCTTCCACTGGGGTGGCGTGCATGGCGAGACGAGATCGGAGGATCTTGGACTCGAGCACCTAGATCCGTCTCTGAGGATGATGACGATGTGGAGTGACTGTGCGAGCCTATGGTCGCATTGTTCGCCAATAACCGCACGATGCGGTTACGAATTAGGCGCTGGTTCGATAGATACTGCGCCGAGCTTGGGTGTTCCGGAAGTATCGACCGCGGCCGAACTGGGGCGTGCAGCGGAGCGCGCGTCGGTGTTCGCCGTGATCCGAAGCCAACGTCGCGCGCCCGCTGACGCCTGACGTTCGGTGCGTGAAATAATGATTCCTCGTTTCGCAATCGCCATCGTCCTCACGGCGTTGTTGCCGACAATCACTAACGCGCAGCAGCGCAACGCATATTACCCTTTCGATTCCAAGGCCGATTATTACGCAAAACTCCATGTCCTTCGCGGGTTCATTCAGCGCTACGGGCGAACTCATGTGAACAGAATCTATGTGGCGAAGGCGGATTCTGGCGACGGCTCATCGTTTCTTTACGGGTACTGGCCTGAGGGTCATTCGATTCTCTTGCTTGGACATTTCAATCCAACGTTCGAAGGTCAGCGCAAAACGACCGATTACAGCTGGCTTGAGTACAAAACACGCACAGATCTCCGGACGGATGTGGTTCCGACCGTAGAAGATATCGGAGGCAGTTCGTATTTGGTTGATAGACCTTGGACGCGACGAATCATCAAGGCCTGCATCGCCGGGGGTCGCAAAGTTATTATTGACCGACGATCGCACCGCTAACTTATCGGTACGCACCGAACAAATCGTTGGACGCGAGCGGCGGGAGCGTGTTTCTCAATTAGCTTGGTGCGGCGAAGGAGGTTTTGATTCGCGCCGCCGCGTCAACTCAGACGTTCGACCTCTTTGCAGTAATTCCGGGATGATGTTTCGACTCATAACGCCATTGCTCTTGTCTTTCCTGACATTGTCCCCGTGCCTTGCCGGTCAGAAGTCCGCTTGGTGGAGAAGCCGTCTGAACCATCGCTTTGAAACGTTCGACTGGAATTGCGCGTCAACCAATCTCGTAGGTGCGCAACTTCGAACACTTGTTGCGCAAACTATTCCGGCCGAGGACAGAGGCGTTCCCTCTACTTGGGGCGATCGAGCAGTTTTCGTTCGGCTCAGACGCGGCGACTCTGGCGTGCTCTTCGTTCCAACAACCTGCGGAGCAACGGGAAACTGTGGCTGGCGGCTCTACGATTCAAGAACTCATAGGTTCTTAGGTAGATTGGGAGGACAGTATGTTTTTGTACGGTCGAGCCGCGAGGCCCTGCCGATGCTCGTCACCTATATGCATATGAGCGCCTGTGACGGCATTCTTTCGCGGTATGAGTATAATGGCGGGCGGTACAGATGGATGAAAGACGACTATGCCGTAAGCGAGTGCGGTTTCAACGATACTCCGATGCCGAAGCCGCTGGCTCGCTCGAAACGGCTGTGCGCGAACTACGGCAGTTGACTATCGTAAAACATCGAGGTCGAACTGGGGCGTGCAGCGGAGCGCGCGGGTCGGTGTTCGCCGTGATCCGAAGGCTACGTCGCGCGCCCGCTGACGCCTGGCGTTAGCCGAACCAGACTGGACGCACGCTATGGTTACCGTTACCGCTGAGACACTTCTTCAAGGTGCTTGGTATGCTATGGAGCAAGCTGGTCGCTTGCTCGAGGGTGCAGCTGTTGTTGCAGATAATGGCGATGCGATCACGGGTGCGGTGCTCGCGATGTTTGCTAGGGAGGAACTCGGCCGGTCCAACATTCTTCGGACCCTTGCGGATCGTGTGAAAGCGGGCGAGGCGTTTGATGAAAAAGATGTTAGAGATGCTTGCGATGACCATGTGCGTAAACAATCCTCAGGCGCAGTTAGCACGACATTAAGAACCGAGCCACCAAGCGGAATTGACAGTGCGCTCCGAAAGCTGTTGAGCAGTGCACCAAGCTCGGCAGAGTGGAAAACTGCGAAGCAAGTGGCAGATCTTGCCACGAGCGCAAAGCGGAAACATAACCCTAAGACCCGTCACGCTATGCGGACAAGTAGCCTTTATGTTGACCTCAACGACACGGGGCGTGGGTGGCGTCGCCCATGCGTCCTCGACGTATCGATAGCTGTAAACGAGATAACCGATGCCGTGAACGATTATGCGGTTGAGCGAGATAGACTACGGGATGAGGTGCTTGCCGAAGACTATCCTGAGATGGCGGCTGCGCTCGCGAGCATGCAGTCCAAAGTCACGCTCCCGGCACCGCGCTGGCCGAAGTCCTCAATTAGTAGCGTCGGCTAACTCTGGCGTGCAGCGGAGCGCGCGAGTCCGTGTTCGCCGTGATCCTAAGGTTACGTCGCGCGCCCGCTGACGCCTGACGTTGGGCAGACAGCGATCGGATGAAGTACGAAGCCATCGATCCGATGTCCCGCGAGGAG
>DATMCM010000504.1:0-4332 GCA_035558335.1 Blastocatellia bacterium
CGGACTCCCCAAGGCGCTCCAGCAGGTTCTTTTAGGGTGTGATGGGCGTGATGGATTTTACCGCGTGACCTGAGTGCCCTGCGAAGCGACCGCTTGCCAGCGGCCATCCCGTTTCGCGAAGACGTCGGTGAATCGTTGAACAACACTAGCCCGATTGCCTCGATAGCTGCCGGTTAGCTGCGATCGACCGGTGACGACTGCGATCTCGCCCAACTCCCGGACCTTCAGATCATCAATCGAACCGGATTCTATTCGCCGATCTCCGCCAAATTCCTTCATCACCTGTTCCTTGGTCAGCACGTGGCCCGTCATGTCAATAACCGACCAATCGTGAGCAAGGATAGAGTCAACCGCGGCTCGATCGCCTTCGATCCACGACTTCACAAGCCGTTACTCGATTTGAGTCAACTCCGAAGTGACCGCGCTTGACTGGGCAACAAGAGCGTCGCCTCTATGTGCCAGACTCAGAATGATCAACACCGCCAGGCTAAAGATTCGGGTCATCTCGCAGCTCGCTTATACTTGCACAGTAGCTATCATGTCACAGGCGGCCGAGGACCCTTTGTTGCGGATCTTCGACCGCCGTATCGTTTGCTGCGTTCCGCGTCAATTATTAAGGGCGGAAATGCGAGCGGCGAGACGTCCCGGATCATGACAGGTAAGACACGTCATGCTCGCGGTAGCCGCAGACTCAGGATTCGCTTTCCATTTCTTTGCGATGGTTGCATAAGGCGTGTCGGCGAGCACCGCAATTATCTTATCCACGAGCTGTGCTGCTTCTTCGTTGCGGCCGGTGCGCTGGGCTGATTGAGCGAGTCCCGAAAGCATCTCGCCTCGAAGGTGCACGGGCAGCTTATCAATAATAGGAGATTGCTGTTTCCAGAGCTCATGGTAGTTGTCGTAAGCGGTGGACCACGCGGCGGCGCGATACTCCTTGGGCAGCCTGTCGGCAAAAATTGCAAAGCTTCCTCCGGTTACCGCCGCGACTGCGTCGTTGCCCGAGGTGAATTTCCCAGCCTCGGCAAATAGATCGAGAGCCTGCCGGTAGTATCGCTGAAACTCGTCAGTGCGCTTGTTCTCGTATGCAGTCACGGCTCGGTACAGGCTTGCGCCACCTTTCCAGGTCAGCAGATTCGCTCGTTGGGCCGGCCGTTGCACGAGCAGCAACTCGATATTCTTTTCACCACTCGAGAAACGTTCCATGTCATCAGACAAGAAGCCCGCGAAGATGTCCTCCCGAACCAGCGTGTGAACAGTGAATCTGGAATCCGTGAGGGGCGACTGGGGTGACTGCGCCGCCGCCACGCTCACGAACGCCACAACGAGAAGAAGTTTCTTGATACCGTACATTGCTTTGCGCCTCCTGAAGTAGAATCCCTGATTCGGCGTCGAGCCTATCATCAGAGCGACTCGAGTATCAATGGTGCACCGGGTGAATTGGGGCAATATGCTCTCGCTCCTGTGTGTGAAGAACGTTATTGAGCCGCAAATGTTCCCCCATAACGCCGGGTTCAAATCTATACGTTTAGAAGACGAACATCGCGACCGTAGCCACAAACATCACAACCGCGGTGATCCAGCCGAGCACACGCAACAGCGGTGTGTTGACGCACTCACCCATGACCCGTTTGTCACTGGTCAGCAAGATTATCAGAACGATCAGCGGCGATGAGAGCGCCCCGTTCACGACAGCAGCCCAAAAAAGCATTCGCACCGCGTTCACTCCCGTGTAATCCAATACAAGTCCAATGACGACCGCCGCGGCGAGGACGCCGTAGAACTTCGCCGCCACACGCGGGCGATCGTTGAGCGAGCCGCGCCAGTGCATCGCTTCGGCAACCGCGTAGGCCGCTGAGCCGGCCAGTGCGGGAATCCCCAACATCCCAGTTCCAAGGAGTCCGATGGTGAACAGCAAATATGCTCCATTTCCGGCGACTGGCCGCAATGCTTCTGCTGCTTCCCTGGCAGTCTCGATATTGCGATGGCCTGACTCGAATAGCGTTGCGCCGGTTGCAACGATGATGAAGTACATGACAACTCCTGCGAACGCCATCCCGGTAATTACATCCGTGCGAGCGGCCCTTAGCTCCTCGTCAGTCGCGCCGCGCCGCGCCTTGACGGAGCGGCGGCCCTGCGCCCGCTCTACTTCCACTTCTTGAGCCGTCTGCCAGAAGAACAGATACGGCGAGATGGTAGTACCGAGTATTGCCACGAACGTGGCGAGGTAGTTACTGCTCAACTCGATGTGCGGCAAAACCGTCGCGAGCAGAACTTCGTTCCAGCGCGGATGGGCCAGTATCGCAGCGATGACATATGCAAACAACACCAGCGTCAGCCACTTGAAAACGCGCGCGATCTGCCGATAGCTCGACCACACCAGCAGCACCACAATCAACCCGGCGAACAGGGGAAGCCAAAAGAAAGAGCTCGCACCCGTCATCATTTCCATCGCGGCAGCCATGCCGCCAAGGTCCGCACCGATGTTGACGGTGTTGGAGACGGCGAGGAGCGCACACGCGCCCCACAGCACCCATCGCGGGTAGCGCCTGCGAATCGCCGCCGCCAGGCCTTCACCCGCGACAAGCCCCAGCCGCGCGCACATCAGTTGCACGGCGATCATCAACGGAATTGTGAAGAACACTGTCCAGAGCTGAGCGAAGCCGAACGCGGCGCCCGCTACCGAGTACGTGGCGATGCCTGACGGATCGTCGTCAGCCGCGCCGGTGATGAGTCCCGGCCCAAGCTCGGCGAAGAAGCGTCTGACTCGGCGCGGCGAAGGAGGCGTAAGATGTTGACTCTTTCCCATTCGCGCGATGGGTCCTCGGATAGATCGCCGACGGTTACTCAGGAGGTGCAGCCTTAACTCTTTGACTTGCAAACTTCGGCCACGATGCGCTCGAGCATTTCGATCTGTTGCTGTTGCAAACGAACCAGATCCGACCAGTATGAATCGCGCAACTCATTGAACTTTTCGTGAAGCTGCATAATTTCCATCTCGGCTTTCATATCGACTTCGTAGTCGTTCCTTGTTTGCATGCGATCTTTATCGGCCTGGCGGTTCTGGCTCATCATTATTATGGGGGCGGCGTAGGCAGCCTGAAACGAGAGTCCGAGGTTGAGGAGGATGAACGGGTACGGGTCCCAGTGCCTCATATATGCTGCGACGTTCAACACCAGCCAGATCAATAGCACCGTGCTCTGAGCGATGATGAACTTCCACGAACCCATCGTCGCGGCTACGCGATCGGCGACGCGCTGGCCGAAGCTCAAGTGGTCTTCAAACTCCTGGGCGACGTTGCGTGCTACGCGGCCCCGCTGAATAAACCGCTCGACTATTCTGCGCTCATCCGCGTCGAGCTTTTCAAGCTCCTTCGCGAGGAACTTTTTTGCTGTCTCTTTTCGTGTGACAGGCATCGATCTCAGTCCTTCCGATCGCGAATGCTCGGCACTTGCAATATTCACATTGGATGAGCAACCGCTACGAGCAGTCCCGACAAGTCAAGTGTGAAGAGTCAGCGAGCCGCCCGGGGCCGAGGGAGAAATGGGCGGGCAGGCCGCGGGATGCAGACCGAACCGCGCTATTTGAATGTGGTCTTAACTCCGCCGCCGAAGCAAAACTTTTGCGGTGTAGCTGACGACTACTTCAGCGCGCTGGTTGATGACTTCGCTAAGCATCGTCACGATACCGCTGCGCTCGTCGCGTTCCGACTTGGCTTCTACCTTTTGCTTGACGTGAATGGTGTCGCCGATAAAGGTCGGTTTGACAAACCGAAGCCGGTCGAGCCCGTAAAACGCGATCACCGTGTCGGCGGTTTGGCCCATGCGAACGCCGAGACCAGTCGCTATTGAAAAGACCAGCGCGCCGTGAGCGATGCGCTGTTTGAATGGTCCGCGTTCGGCCAGCTCTTTGTTGGTGTGTATCTCATTCCAGTCGCCGGTGATCCCGGCGAAGTTTACGATGTCGGTTTCAGTGATAGTGCGGCCTGCGGTTCTTGCTTCCTCGCCGACCTCGAAGTCTTCAAAGTATTTGCTCGCCATCAACTCTCTCCCCAATCAGATTTGGTTTGGAAGCTTCATCCGCGTTTTGCACACGGCTGATATTGAACAACTCATCGCTCGCTTCACTGAACACAAAGCACGAGTTTCGAAGCTGCGGCATCCAGTGCAAGACCATATCGCGCTTTAGCCGCGAGTCGTGCTCGGCCTTTTGCATCATGGCTTCCGCTTCGGGTCTTTGCTTTGCCGCCATATAGTTCATTTGAAAGGCGCACGCCGCCATGCTTGTTATCAAAGTATGCAGATGGTTGCAGCTCGCGGCTCCGCCCAGGACTT
>DATMCM010000505.1:0-6644 GCA_035558335.1 Blastocatellia bacterium
AGGTTATTGAGAGCTTGCTGAACGCGAAAGACGTTTTGCTCGCGGTTGTAGATTCTCAGCGCGTCGGAGAACAGGACGACGGATTTGCGGCCTGGCAGATCGGTCAGTCCCCGCACAATGAAACTAAGCGCGCCGAGCGTGCCAATCGAAAAGATCTCTTGACGAATTGTGTTTATGTCGTCGGTCGCCGAGCCTTTCGCTCCGAAGGTTCCGGATAGATCAAACCCGAGCTGCAATCGGTTGCTCGAAGCTCGATCGCCGAGTGCATTCTGGCCGGGATCAGTGGTGATCGGCGCGAACGTGTAAAGAGTATCGGAACTTGGACTCCACCTCACGCGCTCGATTGCCGCGTGAAGCTGGCGCTTATCGTTTGTGAACTGTTGCAGCGCTCCCATTCCCGCGCGAGTTCGGATGATGGCCGCGAGGTCACCCGGCTGCATTTGTTCATCCACAAATCTCTTTAGCGCATCTCGAACGGAAGCTGTGCTGGTGAATGAGAGGGTCAGATCATCCACAACGAGGGCTATGGTGCGCCGCACCTGCTCCGGGCGTAATCGCACAGGCGGCACCGGGGGTTCAGGCGGGGCATTCTTCTCAACGCGTCTTGCCGCAGTCGACGCAGGCACTGCCGGCGGTTGGGCCACTATGTAAGAAAAGTTTGTGATCGGCTGAGGGTGACCATCCTGGAAAATCTCGAAGTCTTCGGGTTTGAGATTGGTGACCGGCTTGCCTTCTTATCGGTAACCGTGACGTCTACCTGCACGAGGGTGACTGAGATACGCACCACGTTCTTGTTCTGCTCATCTGCTTGAGTTTTCGGCGGCGGATCTTGAGTCGCGGGCCGGGATTGCTGTTGAGCTACAGTCGGAATGAACAGCGATAAGATCAGAAAAACCAGGCGAGAAATGCGCGATTTCATATTACTTGCGCGGATTCTATCACCCGTCGGAATGCAAGGCAAAAAGTTATCCAGGTGCGAGAGCCAGGATTACGTAACATTTACCTCCGCAAGATCTTTTGTTTGCACGGGTCGCACGATCTGCATATAATCCTTTCTCCGCAACAACGTTTCAGGTGGTTCCTTTCCGTAAAGTATCGGCCCTTGATTCTTAGCTCTGTGGATTGAAAACAAAAGGAGGCCTTCATGAACCCTGTTCGTGTTTTTGCACGTCTATTCATAGTTGTGTTTTGTTTACTTATTCTATCGATTCACACGGTTGCGGCGGAGGACTGGAAGCCGATCGATCCGAAGCAGCTTACAATGACGGAGCCGGTCGTCGAGAAAGACGCCGATGCCGAAGCTATATTCTGGGAGGTTCGGCTGAACGATGCCGGCGACGATCTTGTGTTCTCGCACTACGTACGCATCAAGGTGTTTACCGAGCGCGGCAAGGAGTCACAAAGTAAGATCGACATAACTTACCTTGGCAGAAATCGGATCATTGACATCGCGGGGCGCACGATTAAGCCCGATGGCACCATAGTCGAGTTGAAGAAAGACGCGATCTTCGATCGCACAATAGCCCGGGCGGGAGGACTAAAGCTCAAGGCCAAGTCGTTTGCGATGCCTTCCGTGGAACCAGGAGTGATAATCGAGTATCGCTGGAAGGAAGTTAAGCCTGGCCAGATCGCCGACAATGTTCGTCTCCACTTTCAGCGCGATATACCCGTTCAGGTTGTGAAGTACTCGCTAAAGCCGCTGCGTGGAGATACCGGCTACTCTTCGCTTGGCATGGCTACCAGAGTCTTTAACGGGCAGCCGTCGGAGATGGTCAAGGATAAGGACGGCTTCTTCTCGACGAGCATGATCAACATGCCTGCATTTCACGAAGAGTCGCGAATGCCTCCAGAGGACGAGGTGCGAACGTGGATGTTTGTCTTCTACTCGAGTGAAAAAGCGCTTCCGCCTCAGGAGTATTGGCCGCAGCGGGGCAAGCGGTTGTACGAAGGATTCAAGTCCAGCATAAAAATAAATGACGACATAAAGAAGGCGGCGGCGGCCGCGATCGGAGATGCGGCGACACCGGAGCTGAAGCTTGAAAGGCTGTTCGAGTTTTGCCGGACGAAGATCAAGAATACGCATAGCAGAGCCTCCGGGCTGACCGAAGCCGATCGTGAGAAGCTTAAGAACAACGAGACGCCGGTCGACACGCTTAAACGCGGAATGGGCGACGGCGCAGACATCGACCTGCTGTTTGCCGCGCTTGCGACGGCGGCGGGCCTGGAAGCTCGTGTTGCTCTGCTCCCCGATCGAGGCGACATATTTTTCGACCCGAACTTCACTCACGGCTACTTTCTGCGAGGGTACAGCATTGCTGTGAAGGTCGGAACCGATTGGCGGTTCTTTGATCCGGGCACGCCTTACATTCCATTCGGGATGCTTCGTTGGCAAGAGGAAGGCCAGCAAGCGTTGATCTGCGACGCAAAAGAGCCTGGCTTCGTCAAGACGCCAATCTCTCAAGCGGGCAAGTCAGTCGAGAAGCGCAGCGCGAAGCTCAAACTCAGCGAGGACGGCATAATTGAGGGCGACGTAAGGATCGAGTACACCGGGCATCTCGCGATCGGAAAGAAGCAGGAGAACGACGATGATTCGCCCGACCAGCGAGAGCAGACCTTGCGAGACGCCGTAAAGGCCCGGATGAGCACCGCCGAGCTGTCCAACATCAAGATCGAGAACGCGACCGATCCCGCCAACCCGTTCATCTATTCCTTTCATGTGAGAGTTCCGGGCTACGCTTCGCGTACCGGCAAGCGGCTGTTTTTGCAGCCCGCATTCTTTGAGCGCGGGGTCGGAGCGCTTTTCTCCGCTGGTCAGCGTAAACATCCGATATACTTTCACTGTCCCTGGATGGAAGACGACGCGATAACCATCGAACTGCCTGCCGGATTTGCTCTTGACAACGCCGAGCAGCCGGCGCCCTTTCGTTCGGGTACCATCTGTGAATACAATGTGAACATATCGTTGGCTGGAAACAATGAGCTACGTACAAGCGCAGTTTCAGCTTCAGCGGGTTGTTGTTTCCGAAGACCAGCTATAACGGACTGAAGCAATTGTTCGATTTGCTGCACGACCACGACAATCACACAATCACACTGAAGCAGAGCGTCGTGCCTGCTCAATAGAGAGGTTTCATGATTCCGTTGAGTAGAGTGGAGACGTCGAAGCGCCGTTGGGCCGCGCGTCTGCTTGTGTTGGTAACTACCTTGTTGGGTTGCTTGTTCGTTTCGACGACTAGCCAACCTGCCGCGGCGGACGATGTGCCGGTGTGGCTCAGGCAGCTTGCGTCTGCGAGCCTGCCGTCTCAGGACAAACACGTTCCCGCAGTCGTGCTGTTACGCGAGCAGAGTATTCGGGTCGAAGACGACGGCAAGGTCACCACCGTCGAGCGCCAGGCGGTCCGCGTCCTGTCAAAGGAAGGCCGCGACGAAGCGATGGCGAGCGTTCACTACATGACGGACACCGGCAAAGTGCGCGACATGCGCGCGTGGATGATCAGACCGGGCGGAACGGTGAAGAAGTTTGGCAAGGACGAAATCATCGATTTGGCGGCAGCACCCAACGACGTGTTCAACGATGTTCGCGTCAAGATCATCGCGGCTCGCGACGAAGCCGAGCCGGGCGCAGTGTTCGGTTACGAATGGACGTCAGAGGATCGGTCCGTCTTCACTCAATTCGACTGGCAGTTTCAGGACAGGCTGCCGACGCTTGTTTCACGGTTCGCGATTTCGCTTCCGGCCGGCTGGCGGGCGGAGGGTGTGACGCTCAATCGCGACAAGATCGAGCCGGTGGTGAACGGTTCGAGTTACTCGTGGGAGTTGCGCGAGCTGCCTTTTATCGAAGAAGAACCAGCGAGTCCGCCGGTCACCGCGCTGGCCGCGCGGCTGGCGGTGAGTTACTTTCCGCCGGCTGAGAAAAAAAGCGCGGCCGGTGTATTCAGCAACTGGGCTGATGTTTCTCGTTGGCTTACCGCGCTTAGCGAGGGGCAAGCGACGCTCGACGACGCTTTGGCGGGAAGGGCCCGACAGCTAACCGCCAACGCAAAAACTGAGCTGGAGCGCATTCAAGCGATCGGCCGGTATGTGCAAGGCGTGAACTACGTTTCCATACAAACCGGCATTGGGCGCGGAGGAGGCTACCGCCCACATTCAGCTATCGATGTGTTTGCGAAGTCGTACGGCGACTGCAAGGACAAAGCCAACCTGATGCGCGCGATGCTCAAAGCATCCAACATTCAATCGTATCTGGTTTGTATCTACTCCGGCGATCCCTTTTATGTCAGGCAGGAATGGCCGTCGCCTCAGCAGTTCAACCACTGCATCATCGCGGTCAAGGTGAGCGACGATACGCAAGGGCCGACGATTGTGAATCACCCTTCGCTGGGCCGGTTGCTGATCTTCGATCCTACCGATGACAGCACTCCGGTCGGTGATCTTCCGGAGCACGAGCAGGGAAGCTTTGCGTTGATCGTTGCCGGAGAAGCAGGCGCGTTGCTCAGAATGCCCGAGACTCCGCCTGAGTCGAATCGGCTCGACCGTCAAGCCGATGTCGTCTTGCTCGCCGACGGCGCCATCACTGCCAATGTCCGCGAGCGTTCAATTGGGCAATCGGCGGTGAGCTCGCGGCGTGAGTTCCGCGGCCTTTCGCGGGCAGACTACGTCAAGCGCATCGAGGGGTGGATCAGCCGGGGAGCGACTGGTGCAACAGTGTTGAAGGTTGAAGCTTCGGACGGCAGCGCCGAAGGGAAATTTGCGCTCGATGTCGATTTCACGGCTGCGCGTTATGGGCAGTTGATGCAAGACCGTTTGCTGGTGTTTAAACCGGCGATTGTCTCGCGCCGCGAGTCGCTGTTTCTCACCGAAGCGGCGCGCCGCTACCCGGTGGTGCTTCCTTCGCTTGCTTATACGGAGACGGTGCGGGTAAAGCTGCCAAAGGGATTCGAAGTGGACGAGCTGCCGGACGCGGCCAAGCTCGACACGCCCTTCGGAACCTATGCGACGTCTTACGTCGTCAAGGATGAGCAACTTAGCTTTACGCGGACGCTTCTGGTACGAGGCGCAACGATTCCGGTGAAGGATTATTCCAAGGTACGCGTCTTCTTCGCTTCGATCCGCGCCGCGGAACAAGCGCCCGTTGTTCTGGCAAAGAAGTAGTCTCCAGTCGTTCTGAGAAGCGTGAATCAGACCGCCTCTTTGTGCTATTCTTGACGTGAAGCCCCCACTTGTCTCCCCGATGCAACTCGCCTCTAGCATCATTAATGGCGTGTTTGCGCTGTGTTATTGGTAGCTGCTAAGATAACGCCCGTTGAAGGTGAATCGCTGTGAATGATGCGGAACGCACGGTTAAGCTGGATCTGAGAGACGTGCCGCCTGCGAGCGCCAAACGCCCCGTCCTCGTCGTGCTTCAAGGCCAATCGATCGGCCAGACAGCTCAGCTGGATAAAGACCAGTTCGTTATCGGCCGCGGGTCTGCCGCAGACCTGGTGCTCAGAGACGATATTGCCTCCAGAGCGCACGCGGAGATCATGCGCCTGGATGTCGAAGGCGATTGCACCGAGTACTACGTCACTGACCTTGAATCGACAAACGGAACTTACCTGAACGGAGCCAAAGTCACTTCGCAGCAGTTGCTTCAGGATGGCGACAAGATCAAGGTCGGCAACCATATGATGAAGTTTGCGATGCTCGACGAGTTCGAAGCGGAGTTTCAGGAACGGCTTCATCAGATGACCCAGCGGGACGAGTTGACCGGACTGCGCTCGCGTCGAAGCTTGTTCGCGGATCTCGACCGCGAAATCGCTCAAGCCAGTCGAGGCGCGTCGCTGCGCCAGATCGCAGTGATAATGATGGATCTGGACTTCTTTAAGAAAGTGAACGACGGGCGCGGTCATCTGATCGGCAGCCACACGATTCGCGACGTCGGCCACATCATTCGCGACGTTATCGGAAGCGCTGACCTCGCCGCGCGTTACGGCGGGGAAGAGTACCTGGGTTACTTAGTGGGGCCGGGAGAGCAGGGCTACGAGATCGCCGAGCGGATCAGAACTACAGTCGAATCGCATCCGTTTCAAGCCTCGACAATCGACCCGGCGCAAATTATGTACATAACGATCAGCCTGGGCGTTGCTTCGTTTCCTGACGACGGCCGGACGGCTCTCGATATCGTACAGAAGGCTGATCAGGCGTTGTTCCGCGCGAAGCTCAGCGGCAGAAATCGAACCTGCGTATTCGACCCGAAGATCGACAAGCCGGATTCATTCCGCCCGCTCGATGTGTCGGCAATTGTGTACGGCCCTGCCGACGCACAATAGATGCGATAAACCTGCCAGTTCCGGCTCTCCAGCAATCCCCCAACCGGAAGGTTGGGGTTCTTTCACTCCAGCCTACGACGACGCCTGAACTAACCAAACGGCCTTTCCTGTAGGCAAGAATGAAGGAACCCCAACCTTCCGGTTGGGGTATTGCTCGGCGTGTGCGGCGGTCCTTGCTGTAGGCAAGAATGAAGGAACCCCCAACCTTCCGGTTGGGGTATTGCTCGGCGTGTGCGGCGGTCCTTGCTGTAGGCAAGAATGAAGGAACCCCCAACCTTCCGGTTGGGGTATTGCGCGGCCGCGTTGGTGGGATCGCGACACAGAACAGGGTCGCTT
>DATMCM010000506.1:0-7661 GCA_035558335.1 Blastocatellia bacterium
GAGAACGCCGAGGACATCGCTCGCGATGCAAATGCGCCTGAGATCGAGAGCGCCAAAGCCGAGCAACTTGCTGCTTATGTTCACTGGCTGATGGATCAGGACCGCAAGACTACCGCGCTGAAGTCGCTTCAGGGAAAGATATGGGAGGCGGGCTATCGAGCGTGCGAGTTGCACTCTCAGGTCTTCGCGGATGTACCCCCCGCGCTCAAGCGTTGGAGGGGGCAAGGCAAAGACGTTTGTATCTATTCGTCGGGCAGCGTGCTTGCACAGAAGCTGCTGTTTGCGAACACCGAAGCGGGCGATTTGACGCCGCTCATCAGCGGCTACTTCGACACCAACGTCGGTGCCAAAGCGGAAGCGGCAAGTTATCGGCGGATCGCCGACGCGGTCAAGGCGCGGCCCTCGGCGATCGTCTTTGTCTCCGACGTGACCTCTGAGTTGCAAGCCGCCGCATCCGCCGGACTCGAGACGTTGTTGTGCGTCCGACCCGGAAATCATCCGCAGACCGGCGCTTCCAAATACACCGCGATAACCAGCTTCGATGAGGTTTTCAAGTAACGGTCTACGCCGCTAGGCGCACTCATATGCTCGAATGGCTAAGCCGGAAGCGACGTGGTAGATTTCACGAAGATTGAGTTCTGGAGCGTCGATGAAGAGACTGCCGCCAACACTCAAAGAGTTCTGCGAGAAACAAGAGGTCTTGCGACTGGCGTTTGTTGAGCCGACCGGACAGCCGCGAGTGGTGCCGGTGTGGTTTGTCATCATCGCGCGCGAGTACTACGTGGGCACAGGCGCGGAGAGCGCGAAGTGGAAAGCCATCAAGAGAAAGCCGCGGGTCGGATGGGTTATCGATGGTGGCACCAACGGTAAGTACAAAGGCGTCTCGATGTTTGGCAAGGAAGAAGAAGTCACCGACAAGAAGCTGCGAGCAAGGATCTACCGAGCCTTCGGGGAAAAGTATTTCGGCTCGGCTGATCATCCGAAACACATCGAGATTTGGGGCGAGGTCGATGACCCGGGATCCGTTTACATGCGGCTTAAAGCTGAAGGCGGCTTCTGGTGGGAATACTGATTATGAGCGCGTTGGACGAGATTCACTGGGACGAAGCCGGCAGGCTGGAGGATCTGCTGCCGAATATCGATCCAGCAGTGGCTCGCGTTCTCAACGAGGCGCTGAACGGGAAGCAACTCGGCTTCGACGATGGGCTGCGCCTTGCTCGAACAACCGGCCGCGAGCTTGAAGCGCTTGTGCTTGCCGCCGATCGAATTCGAAGCGAGCGAGTCGGGGACGTCATTACCTACGTAGTCAATCGCAATATCAACTTCACAAACATTTGCTTTGTCGGGTGCCGTTTCTGCGCGTTCAGCCGCGCCCCCCGCGAAAAAGACGCCTACTTCCATTCATTCGACGAGATTCAACGGCGCGCGGCGGAAGCCTGGCAACTCGGTGCACACGAGGTGTGTGTTCAAGGCGGTTTGCCGCGCGGTCTCGATCCCTTCTACTACCGCGACCTGCTGCGCGCGATCAAGCAAGCAACGCCCGAAATGCACATTCACGCGTTCTCGCCGATGGAAGTGGTGTACGGTGTCGAGCTCACCCGGATGCCGCTCGCGGATTATCTTGCGATGCTTAAGGACGCAGGACTCGGCACCTTGCCGGGCACGGCCGCTGAAATTCTGGACGACGGCGTGCGACATCAGATCGAGCGCATCAAGCTGAAAGTCTCCGAGTGGCTCGATGTCATAAGGACTGCGCACCGTCTGGGAATTCGGACTACTTCGACGATGATGTACGGGCATCTCGAAACCGAGGAGCACTGGGTCCGACACTTGATGCTGCTGCGCGACGTTCAAAAGGAGACCGGCGGGTTTACTGAGTTTGTGCCGCTGGGGTTTGTGCACGAGTTTACGCAGCTCTATCGCTCGGGCGACGCGCGACCGGGACCGACCGTCGACGAGCATCTGAAAGTTCACGCGCTGTCGCGGCTGATGCTGCAAGGGTGGATCGACAACATACAGGTGTCGTGGGTGAAGATGTCACGTGAGGTGACGCAAGCTTGCTTGCGAGCGGGAGCTAACGACTACGGCGGCACGTTGATGAATGAGAACATCTCGCGGCTTGCGGGAGCCACGTCGGGCGAGTATCTCGCGCCGGAAGAGTTTCACGAGCGCATACACGAACTCGGACGCGTGCCCGCGGAGCGAAATACGCTCTACGGGATCGTTCGAGAGTATGTATGAGGCGCACCGCTCCGGCAGGCGAGCCTGTTGTGAAAAACGGATTTCGCCGGGCCGCCTAGCGGCTACCTATCGATAGTTCGATGTGGTCATTCCGCCTAGGTGTTAGCTATCCGATAACATCGGCGCGACTAGAAATAGGTCGCCATTACGCGGCCGGGTCCGTGACCACCTCACTTGGTCTCTCGATAGGTAACCGCTCTGCGGCCTGGTCCACGACACCTCGCATCTTCTATCGATAGGTAACCGCTCTGCGGCCCGGTCCACGACACCTCGCATCTCTATCGATAGGTAACCGCTACGCGGCCCGCCCGCTGACTGACCACCTCGAATTATCGATAGGTAGCCGCCACGCGGCCGTCATCGATCCGCATGCGCTCAACCATCCCATGTTCAAGCCCTCATTCGGGCGGGCACACGCCTGTTTCGAGTTGTTCCGGTGCGGTCAGATAGCAGCCGAACCAGGGCTCGCCGCCAACTTCAAAGCCCCAAGCGCGAATTGGGGCAGGCGCGTACTGTCTTGAGCAGTCACCACGAACAGGCTCAATCCCGCGCGATGCGTCTCGTTGTTTTGCGGTGCCTTGCTCTTTTGCGCTAAAACTAGTTTTGAACTGATGCGAAGACTTGGACTCTATCTCGGACGGCTGCCAGGCTTCGATAAGCGCGGCTTTGATCGCGCGGAATTGGTCGAGTGCGTTCGCGCGGCCGACGCTTGCGGTTACGATTCTTTCTGGCTGCCCGAAGCCTGGGAGCGCGAGGCGTTCACCACGCTGACGGACCTCGCGACTCACACCAAACGGATCCATCTCGGAACCGGAATCATCAACATCTTCTCTCGAAGTCCCGCTTTGATTGCGATGAGCGCAGCGACACTCGACGAGATTTCGGGCGCGCGTTTTCGATTGGGGCTCGGCACAAGCGGCGCGCGCGTCGTCGAGGATTTTCACGGAGTCAAATTCAACAAGCCTTTGATGCAGCTTAGGGAAGCGATTCAGATCATTCGTCTATTGCTCGGCGGCGAACGAGTGGACTTCGACGGTGAGTGCTTCAAGCTCGCCCGCTTCAAGCTCGGATTCAAACCTCTTCGGCGCGAGATCCCGATCTACGTCGCGGCGCTCTCGCCGAAGAGCTTGCAGCAGATTGGCGAGCTTGCAGACGGATGGCTCCCGACTTTTTGGCCTTCCGGGAAGCTTGAAGAAGGCATCGCGGAGATCCGGGCGGGCGCAAAAGACGCCGCTCGCGATCCCGACAAAATCGAAATTGCGCCTTTCGTCAACCTAGTCGTTTCGAATGATGTTGCCGGAGCACGTGATCGGGCGCGGCTGCCGCTTGCTTATTACAGCGGAGGGATGGGTGACTATTACCACAGGTCGCTAAGCCGGCTTGGATTTGGGGAGGAAGCGGATCGGGTGCGCAAGCTGTGGCAAGAAGGCCGTCCGCGGGATGCGATCAAGGCCGTCACCGACGAGATGGTAGACGCCGTCGCAATATGCGGCTCGATTGAGCGATGTCGCGGTCGCCTCGACGAGATGTCTTTGGGCGGCGCCACTCTGCCGATCGTCTCGATCCCCGGCGAAGGCTCGACCGCTGAGAAGTGTCGCGTGATCGAATCGCTGATCGTCTGAAGGAGGAATTTGGCCACGAAGGCACCAAGACTCGAAGCCGCACTAAGCCAACGCGACATTGCCGTCGGCTTTGTGCTTCTTTGCGCCTTTGTGTCTTGGTGGCGAAAAAGTGAATCCTTGATGCTGCGGGGACGCCGTAAACCTTCAGCTCAGTGCCATCCGGGAATAAATTGACCAGGTATCCGCATTCTATCTTTGGAGCACGCCGTTAGTCTTGATGAAGAACCGGACATGAAGTTTCGCCGAAACGCCAAGATCGATGACTTTGAATCGGCCGCGATGCCGCACATCGACGCGTTGTACCGGGCCGCCGCGCGGGTCACCGGTGATCGCAGCGAAGCCGAAGACCTCGTCCAGGAAACTTACTTGCAAGCGTGGAAATCGTTTCATCGTTTCCAGCCCGGCACGAACTGCCGCGCGTGGCTGTTCAAGATACTTTTTCACGTCATCCAGCAGCACCGCCGCAAGTGGTACAGCTCGCGAGGGCATGAAACCGATGAGCTGCTGGAGCAGACCGTCGCTTACCAGCCACCCGTCGCCCAGCACTTGAAGGACGAAGACGTGCTGGCTGCCTTCGACAAGATCCCTCAACAGTACCGCGACGTGGTGTTGCTCGCCGACGTCGAGGCCTTCTCGTACAAGGAGATTGCCGAGACTTTGAGCATCCCCCTGGGAACAGTGATGTCGCGACTGAGCCGGGGAAGAAAACTGTTGAGATCGGAGTTGGCGGGGTTTGCCGAGGGCTACGGCATAAACAAGTCGAACGCGAACGGAGGCGGAAAATGAGCGTTCTGGAATTCGAGCAGGGATACTGCAAGAGGATAAGGGTCTACTTGGACTCATACGTGAACAATGAGTTGATGGTGGAGACGACTCACGAGGTTCTCAGACATCTGGATGGTTGCGAGGCCTGCGCCGCGGAGCTTGAAGCAAAGACTCGGATGAAGAATGTTCTGCAGAACGCAGTGATGCGCAACGGCGCCTCGGCAGAACTGCGCGAGCGTATTAAGCACGACGTTCGAAGAGACGCGGCCGCATGGTGGTCTCCGCGCACTCACGTGATGCAATGGGCGCTGGCTGTCGCGGCTGCGCTGGTGCTGTTTGTTGGAGGCTGGAGCGTGCTGCATTCTTTCAGCTCGCGGGGCCCGCAGCCTCGGCAGGCGGAAGCAGCGCTTCTGCGGGCTGAGATCCCCAACGCTGAGATCCTCAACATCGGACTGGCCGATCACATCAACTGCGCGGTGGTCCACGACCAGCAAGATAAGCGGCTTACACCGGAGCAGATGGCAGAGCGGCTGGGCTCCGACTACGAAGGGCTTGTGCCGATAGTGAGGGAGAAGGCGGCAGGCTTTGAGATGATGATGGGCCATCGATGCCGGCTCGAGAACCGTGAGTTTGTACATCTGATCCTTAGAAATCGAGACCGCGTGTGCTCGCTTGTGATCACCAAGAAGAATGGCGAGTCGTTCCCCGCCGACCAGACAGCGGATATCGAGCAAGCAACGAGCATCTCTACTTACCGGGCTCGCACCCGGGACTACGAAGTGGTGGGATTTGAGACACGAGATTATCTGGGCTTTGTAGTGTCAAACCTCTCCACAAGCGAGAACCGAATGCTCGCTTCAAGCCTTGCACCTGCCGTCCATGATTTTCTGGTGAAACTTGAAGCATAGATCGATGTCCGGTGGTCAGAATTAGTGTAGGGGCGGCCACAGAGGGCCGCCCCTACACTGCTCATACTGAGGTCGCTACAATGGAGAGACGATCGCTGATTGCTGTCGCCGTGGCAGTTGCGGCTTGTTTGTTGACCTCCAACCATTCGTTGGCCGGGTTTTCACAAGAGGGGAAGGGTCAGATGCCGGAGTATGAAGGAAAGGTGAACGCCCCCGATTTTCCGGAGGGCATGCAATGGTTGAACACGGACCGGCCGATTTCGCTTCGCGAACTCAGAGGCAAGGTTGTGCTGCTGGACTTCTGGACCTACTGCTGTATCAACTGCATGCACATAATCCCGGACCTAAAAAGGCTCGAACACAAGTACGCCAACGAGCTGGTGGTGATCGGGGTGCATTCGGCGAAGTTCGCCAACGAGCGCGACACCGACAACATCCGACAAGCGATCCTGCGCTACGAGATCGAGCACCCGGTGGTAAATGACAAAGACATGGTGGTGTGGCAAGAGTATGCGGTGCGCGGCTGGCCGTCGCTTTATGTGATCGATCCGGCGGGCAAGATCGTCGGCTACGCATCCGGTGAGGGAATCTACGAGCCGTTCGACAAGCTGATCGAGAGAATCATTGCGACGTTCGACGCTAAGAAGCTGATCGACCGTCGCCCACTGAGCCTGAAGCTCGAACGCAATCGCGCGCCGGCTTCGATGCTTGCGTTCCCGGGCAAAGTGCTGGCTGACGAGAAGTCGAAACAGTTGTTCATCGCCGATTCAAATCACAATCGCATCGTTGTGCTTTCGCTCGAAGACAACTCGGTGAAGGACGTGATCGGCGCCGGCGAAGCGGGACTCGCCGACGGGAGCTTCGAGACTGCGGCGTTCAATCATCCGCAGGGCATGGCTTTTGATGGAAGCACCCTGTTTGTAGCCGACACCGAGAACCACGCGCTCCGCGCGGTCGATTTCGCCAGGCGCACGGTCGCAACCATCGCCGGCAACGGGCGACAGTCGCGCCAGCACCTGGCGTTTGGCGGGCAAGGAAAAGAGATCGAACTGAATTCACCGTGGGACCTGACTCTTCACGACGGGATGCTCTACATCGCGATGGCGGGACCGCATCAGCTTTGGCGAATGAACCCGAAGACCGGCGGTATTGCCCCTTACGCAGGCTCGGGTCGCGAAGCTAGAATCGACGGTCCGCTCGCCGAAGCCGCGTTAGCGCAACCCTCAGGCATCACCACCGACGGCAAGAAACTCTACTTCGCCGACAGCGAAGTCAGCTCGATACGCTCGGCTGATCTCGATCCGAACGGCAAGGTTGAAACGATCGTTGGCGAAGACCTGTTCGAGTTCGGCGACAAGGACGGAAAGGGCAAAACGGTCCGGCTGCAACATCCGCTCGGCGTCGCCTATCACGACGGCCTGGTTTACGTCGCTGACACATACAACAACAAGATAAAACGCGTCTCGCCGAAGGAGCTGACATCCGAGACGTTTGCGGGCACCGGAGCTCAGGGGCTTACCGACGGCTTGCCTGCTCTGTTTTACGAGCCCTCCGGAGTTAGCATTGCGCTTGGCAAGCTCTATGTGGCCGACACCAACAACCACGCCATTCGCGTCGTCGATCTAAAAACAAGGCGAACAACGACGCTCCAGATCAAGGGGCTTGACAAGCTGCGACCGCGAGCGACCTCAAAGCAGTTCACCGGCGAAACGGTCGAGCTGCCAGTGCAGACCGTCGAGCCAGGCGATGCAACGATCACGTTGATTCTCGAGCTACCCAAGGGCTACAAGCTGAACGCGCTTGCGCCCTCCTCGGTAGGGCTCACCGCCTCGAGCGGGGTGATCGGCTTCGCTGGCGGAGAGGGTCCAGCGTTTCGCAACCCGAAGTTCCCCCTCGAGGTGCCGCTAAAGCTGAATGAGGGCGACGCGATTCTCAGAGCCGATTTCGTGCTCTACTATTGTGAATCGGAGAGGGAAACGCTCTGCTACTTCAAAGAGGCTGTAGTAGTCATACCGGTGAAAGTGAAGAGGGGAGCCGGCAGCCGGAGTTTGAGCGCAAAGTACCGCTTGCAACTAGCGAATGATCGATGACCCCTAATATAGGGGCGGCCCTCCGTGGCCGCCCC
>DATMCM010000507.1:0-16583 GCA_035558335.1 Blastocatellia bacterium
GGATTCAAGCAAGCTCGACAATCGCGCAACATCGGCAGCGCTGGCGGCAAGCTCCTCTCGGGCGGTGATCAAATCCTCAAGCTCGCGCTCCGTTGCTCCGATGCTGCTTGCGGCGCGGCGCTCCAGGTAATCAATCTGCGATTTGAGCCACTCCATCTCTTGCTCGGCTCGGGTCAGTCCCACGAGCTCGCATTCGAGCCGTTGATGCAGCTCCGGCGGACGTGTGGCTGGCGACGCGGAACGCAAATCGGCAAGGCTGATTGAGGCAAGCTGCGTGAGTTCGACGCCCGCGCTGGAAACTGCGTACTGAGGCTGTCCGGTTGCAATGCCTTTTCTTCTCACCGAACTTATCCGCAGGTGGCGATGTCGGTGCCTGTGTTCTCGCGGACGCCTCACCGATCGGCCCTCGCGTTCTTCAAACGCCTTGCCTGCTGTCTTCGAAAGCGCCTTAGCGCTTTGCGCACTTGAAGCGACTCGAATACGACCGTCTCGATCTCTCGCGATCTGATGCCGGAATCGTTAACCGCCGGGCTGTTCTGGTCGGCGTCAGCAAGCACGATTCGTCTGATCGCATGAATCTTGGCTTCGGCGAGACGCTCGAGATTCGCGGTGTTCTTATCAAGCTTCTTGGACATCGGGTCCTCGGGGTGGATTTCCTGCCGGGGCAACCGTCCTGCTGAGAGTCAATATAACCGCAAGTGATTATCACCACGTTACTTGCTGGTTAATTCTTGGTTAAATTCGAATCTTCAACCACAAAGATACAGAGCCACTAAGACTTCACCACAAAGACACAAAGAGCTTCCTGCGTCTTTGTTTCTTCTCTTCTTCGTGTCTTTGTGCCTTTGTGGTTTGTTCGTGCCTTTGTGGTTTGTTTAACGCGTTAAATCTTTCTTAAATTCCAACCGGATCGCCTTGCAGCGTGATAGAATCGGCGCCTCAAACGCCCCCGGCAACCTAGACTTCGCGAAATGGAGATGACCAAAAATGGCTAAGGTAGCCTTTGCCGCTATCGAGATAGTCGGCTGCGACCCCGAGATGGTCAAGCGAGCTTCAAAGAGTAACAAGTTGTTCGTGTTTCCCTTCTCTCTGTCGGCTAAACCGAAAGAAGAGTGGGAGGACGTATTCGAGCACATATGGGACTCGAGCCGGAAGAAGTCGTCGGCGCGAAAGACCCGGGCGAGTGTTCGAAAAGGAGAGATTCTCGTTCAGTGCGCGCTGAGCGATATAAAGCTCGCATTCGGCGAAGTGAAGCAATGCGTCATTGAGGCGAAC
Source organism: Blastocatellia bacterium (assembly GCA_035558335.1). GTDB lineage: Bacteria > Acidobacteriota > Blastocatellia > UBA7656 > UBA7656 > Onstottus_B. The sequence continues at coordinate 1,276 of DATMCM010000507.1, forward strand.
AGTCGATACGTCGAGGAGATGGAGGAAAAGGCGAAGAAGAGCGCTAAGAAGAAGCAGAAAGAAGAAGCGGAGAAACTATCGATGCTGAGCGCTGTCCGCGAGGCGCTCGACGGAATCGATTTGTCCTCGGCCCCAGTTGAAGGCGCGACGGCTAAACCGAAGAAGCCGAAAAAGGGGCCCACCCCCGCCGAAGAATAGACGGATCGCTTTGGTGCCTCGGATGTTGCCGGGGAAAATGACGTAGACAAGTAGAGAGCGGAGATCAATCTCCGCTCTCATCTAGAGTGCATGGCAACTCATCGAGGGAGTATTGGCGCGCAGGGACTCGCGCGTGGCGAACAACGAGTTGAGCTTGTTCGCCCTGGCTGTAGGGGCCGGACTCGTCCCTGTCCGGCAAACGTTCCTCTCGTCGCGAAGGTTGACCCAATCGCCTTTCGCGCTCCAGACAGGGACTAGTCCCGCCCCCCACAAACATCGAACTCATCTCGCCCAGGTTGGCTTCGTTAGCTTCCGAGCCGGACGCGACTGCCGGGATCAGTCACAAATCAAACTGCCGGGCCACCCACATCTTCCAGAAGATGAATGGCCCCTGTCGCGTCCCCTGGGACGCCGGCCAGGACTATGGTAGTGGGATGTGCTGAAATCGAGGTGAAGTCTTCTTGAACCTTATGTGAATCTTCGCCAGGGCGGCGGAAAGAATTCCACCACAAGGACACAAAGACACAAAGCTTCACCAAATCGGTGAATAGATCAGTTGAGCGCTCCGTGTCTGCTTCGAGTATTGGCGGCTAAACGGCTCAAACCTGCCGCTCGCGAATTCTCCGCGCCGATTAATCAAGATTTAACCGGCGGTTCACAGTGGCCTAACTCTCCCGTGCTAATGCTTACCTTCAGCAATGCCCCCCTTAGGAGGCTCAAGCGTGATGCTTGCACTGATACTTGGAGCCGCGTGTCTCGTCGGTCTTCTTCTGAACGCCATACAGGTGTTGTCGGGTTGGCGACTGATGAGGAGCGGCCAGTCAGCCGGGAAGCGGGGCCATAGCAGCCTGGCGCACGGCGATCCTTACTTGTCGATCCTTAAACCTGTTTGCGGCTTAGACGATGAACTCGAAGAGAATTTGGCGTCGTTCGCTGCGTTGACCGGGATCTCTTGCGAAGTGATCGTGTCGATTTCAGATCCGAATGACCCTGCTATTCAGATCGTAGATGCGGTGACTCGGCGTTTCCCCGACGCGCCTTTCTCAGTGGTGGTTGGCGGAGCTACGCCTTCGGTTGCAAATCCGAAGGTCGAACGGCTGATTGCTGCACTCCGAATCGCGCGCGGCGAAATCGTGCTGATCTCGGACTCCAACGTCCGAGTATCAGCCGGAGACATAGCACCTACAATCGCGCTGTTCGAGGACCGCAGCGTGGGCTGCGTGTCGAATCCGGTTGTCGCACAAGGCGCCGTATCTTTCGGCTCGATCCTCGAGAGCCTGCACCTCCTGACCTTCGTCGCTCCGGGAAGCCTACTTGCCGACGCGGCCGACATCACTTGCGTGATGGGGAAGTCGATGGCGATCAGGCGCGAGGCGTTGGAAAGAATCGGCGGGTTTGAGTCCTTCGCTGGTGTGCTCGCCGAGGATCAGGCGATGGCACTTGCGATTCGAAACGCGGGATATCGAATCAAGCTTGCGCCGATCTTTGTGCGCAACATAACGGTTTCACGTTCCCTTGGTGATGCTGTCGCTCGCCAGAGTCGCTGGGGCAAGATTCGCTATGCCTTCTCGAAATGGACCTACACGGCCGAATTTCTGGTGAATCCGTTTCCTCTCGCGCTGCTTGCCTGCGTCGCCGGCGCTGTAGATGGTCCTCGTCTCGATGCTTGCTTTGTTGTGGCGACAGCCGTGATGGGCCTTCGACTCATCACCGCGCATGCGTTGTCGCTGATAACTGGAACAATCGTTCCCTGGCGTCGTCTGTTGCTGGTCCCGGTGCAGGATATTCTTCAGTTCGCAATTCAGTTTGTGCCGTTTGTTTCAAATGAAGTAGTTTGGCGTGGACATCGAGCGAGGATCGGACCCGGAACGGTGATGATGGCCTCGAAGCGCGAGGAACGATCTGCCGTTCCCGCGCCTCTCGAGGAAAGACCTGCGTGAGAAATGCGCGGCCGGTCAGTCGTTCAGTCTAAACTCTCCGTACACCGGATAGTGATCTGAATAAGTGAATTCGCGAAGCACCTCGTAGCGCTCGACCTCCCAGTGTTCAGAACACAGAATGTAGTCGAGCGTTCGATTCGGTAAGCCGGTCGGATAGGTATAGAACCTATCGCTGTCCTCGTGGGGAACCATATTCAAACCTGCGTCCAACAGGATCTTGAACGTATCGTCATTCTTGTAGCTGTTGACATCCCGCTCGCCCGCCAAAAAACCTGTCTTGCGGCAACCGGGAGGCACCGTGTTGAAGTCCCCCATAAACAGAATTGGAACATCTCCGAGCCGGCGTATCTCGCCCGCTATGCTTCTAGCTTGTTGTGCCCTGTCTTTTGGGTTGTAAGGGTGCAAATGTGTGTTCCCAACGCACACCGCCCGCGAGCCCATGTAAAACGGCGCCAGCGTAAAACCGCACGCGGCGAGAAAGTAGACCTTTCCCGGCAGCAGGTAGTTGATCTGATGGCCGTTTAGCATCTGGAGCTGGCTGAGCAGCAAGTTTTCATACCGGTAACCCGCGAACCCGACGCCGTGCGGTATCGCGGATCGAAATCCGCTGATCACTCGGTAGTGGTCCCGTTGCCGAAACTTGCCCAGGATTCGATCGCCAAAGCCCAGCACACCGTTAAATACCTCCTGCAGACCAACCACGTCGAAGCGATGATTATTACGATTGATCCACTCGGCGATAAAGTACGTGTAGGCCCTGGTGTCGTTTAGTAGCTCGATCCGTTCGGCTTCTTCCATCGACGCCTGTGAAAGTAGATAAGAGAGCTTTGGCCCCTGGCCGCGGTGTGTATTGATCGTGACGCACTTGAGAATCAACGGAGTCACTGAAGATGTGCGAATTGACTAAGCCTGCATCACCAAAGCTATCACTAGCGGGCCGCGCTAACGTTAACTTGTGCTTAACTGATTGTTAAATTCAGAAGCGTTCAGGCTGCCACCCCAGTGTCTAAAACCCGCGAGAGCAGCCACAAACCTCGTGAATGATTTGGATGTCCGCGTGTCGGCTGATCGGAGTTGCGGAGCCTTCAGAGAAGATCAACCCTCCTTACGGGACTTGGTACTTTGTGATATATGGTCAGACGTTATTTGTAGCCTCGAGTAGCGTCGCCGTTATGCTGGAGAAAGTCCTATTGCTCTCCGCTTCATCTGGTGCTGGCCACGTCCGCGCCGCCCAGGCCATCGAAAAGGCATTCAAAGAAGCCAACGATGAAGCTGGCTTTGTGCGCGAGGTCCGCCACGTTGACACCCTCGAATTCACCAACCGAGTGTTCCGCCATCTTTACTCCAAAGCTTACATTGACGTCGTCAATAAACTACCGGAAGTATCCGGCTGGCTTTATGACAAGCTCGACAAGCCGTGGGAGAATGAACGGCGCCGGCTCGCGCTCGACAAGCTAAACACACGGCCGTTTGTGAAACTGCTTCGCGAATACCAACCCGATGTGATCATCTGCACCCACTTCTTGCCTGCCGAGATTGTTTCGTGGCTCAAAGCCAGGGAGCGCATTGCCTGTCGCCAGGCAATTATCGTCACTGACTTTGACGTTCATGCGATGTGGCTTTGTCATCATTACGAGCAATACTTTGTAGCGATCGACGAAGCGCGCGCCTACCTCGAAGCTCTGGCCATTCCAGGCAACAAGATCACTGTCAGCGGCATACCGATTGACCCGGTGTTCGCCTTGCGCCGAGACAAGGGGGAAATGCGTCGTAAACATGGACTTGCTCCGGACCGAACGACGATTCTATTGTCCGCCGGCGGATTTGGGGTCGGCTCATTAGAACATCTGATAACCTCGCTCGTCCCTCTGCAGACTCCAGCTCAAATAGTGGCCATCTCTGGTCGCAATGAGGATTTGAAGGAGCGAGTATCCCAACTAGCAGCGCGCATCAACGCTGATACGAGATTGATGGTGAAACCCGTAGGCTACACACAGGAGATGGACGAGCTGATGAGTGCGTCTGACCTGGTAGTGGGCAAACCGGGCGGTCTGACAACGTCGGAAGCGTTAGCAAAAGGACTGGTGTTAGTCATAGCCAATCCGATTCCGGGTCAGGAGGAACGCAACTCTGATCACTTGCTCGAGGCGGGAGCGGCGATTCGCTGCAATAACATGCCAACGCTTGCTTACAAGGTCGATCGGCTGCTTGGTGATCCGGTGCGTTTTGCCGCAATGCAAAAGAATGCATCCGCGATGGGGCGGCCGCACGCGGCGCGTGACATAGTTCAAAAGTTGTTTGAGTTGAGATAAGGAAGACTCAAGGAGTACAACTCGGCGTATTCTCTGCATGTGTGTGAGCACGAGGTTCCGAAGACCTGCCAACTTTGAGTCTCGCCCTTGACTCTGGAGTCAGCTCCACGGTGTAAACTTATCCCGTGACGCGATCCGTGCTTCGCATTGGTGAGGTAGCCCAGCGCGCTGGCGTAAGCGTTGACACGATTCGCTATTACGAAAAGCGAAACTTGTTGCCTCGAGCGCCGCGTTCTGGGGGCGGCTTCCGTCTCTTCGTAGTGGAGACTATAGATCGTGTGCGATTCATCAAACAGGCGCAGGAGATGGGGTTTTCGCTTGATGAGATTAGAGCACTGCTATCCGGCGGCGGTGCCGGTGAGTGCCGGCAGATGCGGGATTTGCTCGAGGCAAAGCTGCAAGGAATTAGCCAACGGATGAACGCGCTGCGTGCATTTGCCCGCACTCTCAACAGACATCTGCGAGCGTGCGAGGACGAGCTCAAGCGACGGGGCGCGGCCGCAAAGTGTCCTGTCATAGTTGAGATCGACCAGACGGCCAAACTAGAGGTAAGGAAATGAGAAAGGAAAGGGCAGACAACTTAAAGCAGCGGGTGGCAACCATCACGCTGACGGTTTTGGCAGCTATCCTGGTCGACCCGAATGCGACCGCAAGCAGCGCCACGCGGAAACCGCGCCAATCTGCTCAGGCAGGCCGAAACGCTCATGCGGTCGAGCTGGGAGGCGTCGGCCAACTAAAAGGCGTCTTCCAGTCCGACGCGGGCAAGGTGCGGTTGGTTACTCTGGTGTCTCCCACCTGACCAATGTGCCGTTGGGGGTTCTCCAACATAGTCAAGACACTAAAGAGTGTGAAGGATGATCGCGTGAGAGCATACGTTGTTTGGCTTCCGATCTTTGGCGGGGACTTCAGAGGCGAAGCGCGGAAGTTGTCAAACAGCTTCAGCGACAAGCGAGTCTCTTACTTCGTCGACGCGAAGTCCGAGACTGGCAAGCTGTGGGAGGGAGTCTTAAGGACTGATAGGTTCATTGCGTGGGATGTATACATGTTGTATACCGCTGCCGCCAACTGGCAGGAAGAACCTCCACAGCCTGCGTTTTGGATGCATCAACTTGGCGGCGTCACCAAAGCGCCGACGTTCGATGAAGCCACGTTCACCGCAAAACTGAAGGAGTTACTAGGAGATATGAAAGCGTCGCCAACCGCGAGTCAAGCAAACGGGAGAGCCAGGGTGGAGTTCTTGTACTTCAATTCCTGTCCTGGCTATAAGCAGGCCCTGGCAAATCTCAAAGGCGCTTTGCAAGAGAGCAAGATAAGCGCGGACCTTGTGCTGATCAACGTCGCATCGGAGGAGCAAGCCGCGAAGGTAGGCTTCCAGGGCTCGCCTTCTATTCGAGTGAATGGCAAAGACTTGGATGGAAGGAATGAAGGTCATTCCTACGGTTGTCGGATCTACCAAATCGGCGGGAGAATCACCGCCACGCCGACAAGAGAGTTCATTCGGGAGAAACTAAGTGGGCTTCAGCTTGGACGCCCCGGTAGCAGCATACGACAACGCAATGCAAGTCAGTAGCATACCCCGCGATGTTATTTGAAGAGTTCCCGGATTGCATTCGCAACCATGATGGAAGGATTCGTGTTGTCCACCGCAAATCCGTCCTCAACCGACCAAATTGCGGATAGAACCGCCTGAGCAAAAGCCCACGCCAATGCCCGCTCAGAGTCGAGCTTCAACTTGGCCCCATAGATCGAAAGTCTTCTCTCGATTGTCTCTGGGTTGGCGAACAGCTCCGGGTTTTCATACGGATTTCGAAGGCTTGCCCCGATTTCATACTCGACCTCCCCGAGTACGCCTTTAGGATCTATCGCCAGCCAACCGCGATCAGAATCGAAGAGCACGTTGTAATGGTGGAGATCGCCGTGGAGCAGTCGTGTGTCTGATTGCGACTTACAAAGCTCCGAGTACAAGAATTGGCCTTGCTCGACCAGCGTGTCACGAACCTGATGATCGCCGCTCGCCAGATATCGTTGAAACCCAACGCCCCAGTCCTGGCCCGTAACCAGGTGTTTCAATGATTCGCGCGGATGGGACATCCTTTGAACTACTTCCGCCAGAATCTCTGTTGCCTCGTCGTCTCGACCATCCAGAGCTACGCTGGCAAGCGAAGTACCCGGTCTCAGCCTTTCCAGGAGCACCGCGCCCTCAACGTACTCATAAGCGCGTACGATGCCCCATCCATCGAAGGCATCGAGTACCTCACCACACCGCGACTCGTCTCCCGGATGGCGTACCACCTTGAGTACGACGGGCTGATTGCCGCGCTTGCCGAACGCGATACAGGAGCTCTCGGTCTCCAGTGTTTCTTCGACAGAGACGTTCCAAACTCGAACGTGCTCGTCGACTCGTTCCGCAAGGTGCCTGATAGTCACGGGCGTGCTACCCTTCGCTCCGAGATCAGCTCTGGCTGCCGCGTTCATCTCCACTTCAAGTCACTTCAGCGTCGCCGCCAGGTTGTGCCCTTCGGCCATCGGAAGCGCGACCCCCAGAAACCCTGCCAGGGTCGGAGCGATGTCTCTCATATCTATTTGTCCGAGGTCGCGGCCGGCGGCGATACCGGGACCGGCTATGAAGAACGAAGAGTTCATCTCGGTGACATCAGGTGCGTAGCCGTGGGTACCTCCCGATCTGACCGTCGCTGTCACCGGGCCCTGAAGCTTGCTACCAAGCCGGTAGCCAGGCTTCAAGGCAACGACAAGCGCCGCGTCCGGGAAGCCTCCCATTGCGCGAGCCCCGGCGCGATCGACGACCTTTGCGACGCCTGACGCCGCGTCGCTTGCAAGGCGATTCAATACTTCAGCCGCTTTGTTTCTCGCTTCATCGTCATTCTCATTACGAAGCATGATCCCGGCCGACCCTCCTCCGTACCACGCAAAGGCTCGCCAGGCTTTCACCTTGCCCTGGTCGTTCAGTTCGATCAGCCCCGCTTCGTGGAGTGCGGAGTTCAAATTGACTTCTTTGTCGGTGAGCTTGAAGCCGTGGTCCGACACGACGCAGACGATCGCTCGTCCCCCGCCGAGCTTCTCGGCCGCAGCGCGGATCTGGCCGATGATGCTATCCAACTGTTCGAGAATGGCGAACGTCTGCGGACTGTACGGCCCGCTCGTGTGCTCCTCTTCGTCGAGGCTGCCGAAATAGCAAAGATGAAAACGCGGCCTCTTCTTTTCCAGGACGTATGTATCGAAAGATGCGCGTCGAACGTCGCCGGCTATCGAATAATCGTTGCCGTCGGTATACGCGCCAAGCGCTCGCTCTGCTTCGGCGAGAAGGCCGGGTGTCGACAGAGCGCGGATCGCCTTCCGGTCTTCTGCGTTTTCTGCCCGCCAATATTGAACGATATTGAACGTGATGTTTGCTCCGACCGAGACCGGCCAATCGACGTTTCCCGTCGTCAGTCCCGCTTTCGCGCAGGCGTCCCAAAGAGTCGGGACTCTTATGTCCTCCGAGTACCAGTACCAGCCGTTCAGATTCTTGCTGTATGGATCGAACGGAGAGTTCGCGATAATTCCATGCCTGGCCGGGGCGACTCCGGTCACCATCGTTGTATGGCTGGGATAGGTAACGGTGGGAAGCACGCCGGTGACTCCCGACGCGTGACTTCCATCCGCAACCAGCTTTCGCAAGTTGGAGATCTTCAAGCCGTTCTTGTCTGCCTCGAGCACGTGGTCGGGCTTCAGACCGTCGATCGAGATCAAAACGACAGGGACTGTCCTCGTCTGCCGGGCAGCAGATCCAAAGAATGGCAACGCCAGCAAACACAGCGTCACGCCGAGGGTCGTTCCGCGCATTTTTGTCCTCCAGGCAGTTGTTATCACGCCGGCGAACGGATTCCAAGCGCCAACCTTAGGGTTTACGGAAGCTCAAGCTTTGTTTACAGAGATTTTAGATTTGTTTCTCGCCGCTTCTTGCGAGACTTACTGGCTATGCGAGCCTTTCCCGCGCAACTCGAGAAGACTCGTGAATCCTTAGGCCTGAAACTCTGTGGGACGAACTCGACCGGCGTCGGGCTGAAGTTCACATGGATTTAATCTGCTCTTCATATCCGATTAACCCTTGATTGGTAGACTCCGCCCTTGAATCACATCTTTCCAGGGGTTCGAGATTGCTCGGGCGCTAGTGCGTCTGGTGTTTGTGTCTTACGGACCTTCTAGCAGATCAATGGCCTTGAAACCAAAACCTTTCCGCAATTTCACACAGGAGGCGATATGCGACAGCAGGAAACCGCGCGGCGACGCCGCTCATTGAGTTTAATACTTACCCTCACGCTGGTGGCCCAATTGTGCATGCAAGTGATGGCATCGGCTCAAACCGATCGAGGCCGGATCTCCGGCACGGTTCGGGATCAAAACAAGGCGGTCATTCAAGGGGCCAGTGTCACCGTCAAGAACGAAGGCACCGGTGAAGAGCGGGTAGTCAACACCGACGAGCAGGGCTCTTACCTGGTATCAAACCTGAAACCGGCGCTGTACACGCTCAGTGTCAGCGCATCGGGTTTTAGCAAATCGGAGGTCACCGGTCTGCAGTTGCTTGTCGGAGAAACGCTGACGCAGGACCTTGAGATCAAACCGTCCGGTACGAGCGAAAGCGTGACGGTCGTCGCCAACGAAAGCGCCGCGCTTGATGTTTCATCCGCCAGCATGTCCGCAAACGTCAATCCGCGCGAGGTGAAGGAGCTGCCGCTCAACGGGCGCCAGTTATCGCAGCTTTATCTCCAGGCGCCCGGCTCGCTCAACAGCGGCTCGGGAACCTTCGGCGATATTCGCTTCAGCGGGCGCGCCGTGGAACAAAACGCGATTCGTTACGACGGCGTTGAAGGGTCGGCGATCATCGACGCGGCGCCGGGTAACCTGAACGGAGAGATCGCCTCGCCGTTTCGGTTGCAGGCCTCGCTGGAGAACGTCCAGGAGTTCCGCGTCGACTCCAACAGCTATCCCGCTGAATACGGAACGGGCACCGGTGGACAGGTCAGCGTCGTCACTAAATCAGGCGGCAATCAGTTTCACGGCTCGGTCTTTGAGTATCTGCGCAACAACGTTCTGGACGCGCGAAACTGGTTCGACCGCGATTTCAAGTCGCCGCTTCGTCTGAACCAGTTCGGCGGATCGATCGGCGGCCCGATCATTAAGGACAAGTTTTTCTTTTTCGGAAGCTACGAAGGCTATCGATTGCGCTCGGGCATTAACATCGTGGAAGGCATACCGAAGCTCTCGCGTTGCGCAACGGCCGTCCTCGCCGTGCGAGGGCTCTGTCAAAACGCGTTTCTTGGGCCGGGCGGCGTTCGCACGGTGACCAATCCGCTCACCAGTCCGGATTTCGACATCGGCCAGTTAGCCGCGAGCAACCCGGTCAACGAGAACTCGGGTTCGTTGCGCTTCGATTACCGAATGAATGAGAAGAACACTTTCTACGTTCGTTACTTCCGCGATCAGGGCGACAACAATCAACCGCAGAACGTCTCAGGCGCGCGCGCGATCTACAACTACGTGCCGCAAAACGGCGTCGCATCGTGGCAGACGGCTATCGGGCAGACCAAGGTCAACGAGTTCAAGGTGGGTTACAACTCGGCTTATACTCGCGTAGCCGGTAGCGCACCGATTGTCGACGGCATTGATCTTTCGGCGGTGACGATCAACCTTTCAGGCAGCGTCGCACTCGCGAACATACCCGGTCAGGGCAATTCAGCGGGTCTGTCAATTCCGGGCGGGCTGTTTCGCCTCAATTCGGCAACCAACGGACGGGGCGCGCCTTACACGCCGTATACCATCGGGTTGATCGACAACTTCAGCTGGGCCCGCGGCGCCCATTCGCTCAAGTTCGGCGAGGAGGTTCGATTCATCCGTGTCTACACAGATCGTTTGGGTGGTACGACTTACTCCTACTCCAACCTCTCCAACTTCCTGACCAACACGGCGTCGTCCGTGCAATATAACGGCGACGTCAGCGCGCCCAGTGTGTTCAACAATGGAGCGACCGGCAATCGCTTCGCCAAGTCGGAGTATTACATCTTCTATGCGCAGGATGAGTGGAGGATCAAACCGAATCTGACCCTCAACTACGGACTGCGCTATGAATACTACACACCGCTCCGCGAGGCTAATAATCTGCAGGTGGTCTTTGACATAGACAACGGGGTCATCCTCCCCTCAGACACGACAGTCTACAAAGCGGTGAAGACCAATTTCGGGCCGCGTCTGGCACTTTCGTGGTCGCCGAAGCCAAACGGCTCGGGATTCTTTGGCGGCGGCAGGACGGTGATTCGCGGCGGCTTCGGCATCAACTACGGACCGGGGCAGACCGAAGACCAGATTCAGCCGATTGAATCCGATCGCGTAGCCTCGACCTTGAGCAATGTGAGCAACGCGTTTCCGGCCAATATCCCGTTGATAGTGGCTAACTTCATCGCCAACCCGAACAATCGCTCCTACCAGCCTCGCGCTTATGACCGGGAGAACTATCGGGTGCCGGAGCGAATCTTCTCTTACTCCGCTTCAATGCAACAGGAGCTGCCCTACAACATGGTGCTGACCGTTGCGTACGTCGGCAGCCAGGGGCGCAATCTGTTCCTGCGCAGCGTTGCAAATCAGATCGTCGCGGTGCGAACCAACGTCAACCCGGCCAGCAACGCCATCGTGATCCGCGAATTTTCAATCGTGACCGAAAACGGGCCAGGCGCGAATCCAACCGTACTGAATCCCTATGCTGAGATTGACTACAAGCGGAGCGGCGGGCACGACAGCTACAATGCGTTCCAGACGACGCTGACGCGCAGGTTCAGCACTGGCGTGACCCTCAACGCGCAATACACGTTCGGAAAGAGTTGGGGCAACACCGCCGGCTCGAATGAGGCCGCAACAGCGGGAAACCTGGCCCGCCAGACTGCGGACTTCGACTACGATAACGGTTACAACAATTTCGACGTGCGCCACACGTTCAACGTCAGCGCGATCTATTCGCTCCCCTGGGGCAATGGTGGGTCGAAGGCAAGCAAGGCGCTGCTCGGCGGCTGGGAGGTCGGCACGATCATGAACGCGCGAAGCGGTCTGCCGATCCCCGTCCAGATCACCCGCCCTGACATTCTCTACAAAGACGCGGCAGGCATCTTCTATGGAGGGCCGGGAGCTGGCCGTGTAGCAGTCATCAACACGCCGGGCGGCGGCAACTCGCGCAACGTTAGGCGTCCCGATCTGATTCCCGGCGTCAATCCTTTCATCAACAAGGATCGGACGATCCTCAACCCGGCAGCCTTCGCGATTCCAGCGCCGGGCACGTTCGGCAATCTGGTGCGCAACCAGATACACGGGCTGCCTTTCTTCCAGCAGGATGTGATCATCTCGAAGAAGTTCACCATCACCGAATCGGTCAACATCCAGTTTCGCGCTGAGATCTTCGATGTCTTCAACGGGACGAACTTTGCCAACCCGCCGGCGCAACTGCCGAGCACCTTCACCACCGGTCCGGCGCTGACCTTGCAGCCCGGCCAGCCATTCTCGGCATCGACGGCGGGCGCGGCCTTCGGTGTGGTGAACCGCACAGTCGAGCGTACGGTCGGACTTGGCACGAACCGTCAGATTCAGTTCGCGCTACGGCTCAATTTCTGATCCCGGACTGATGATCAAGCAACAACGCGAGATCGCCCGGTCCTTGTGAACGGGCGATCTCGAAGCATTTTGAGCGTCACTAATGAACGCAGAAAGCAAACACAAATTGATATGGGGCTGGCTAAGACTATTTCTAGCCTTTCTCCAGATGTCTTTTGTAGCCGCGACCATCGGCGCGCTTTTGGCCGTGGGGCCGGAACCTGTTACGCTTGTGTTCCTCGGAATTGCTACCGCTTCGACGGTGATCAGCTTGCTGATATTCCGAAGGCGGTCGGATCCGAAGCTGCCACACGCTCAAACACCGAAGCGACGAAAATGAGGAACACCAGACGCGTTCTTTTTCTGTGCACGGGAAACTCGGCCCGAAGCATCTTCTGCGAATACCTGCTGAAACGAATCGGGGGCGACCGATTCGAAGCGTATAGCGCAGGCGCTCAACCAACCGGCGTTGTTAACCCATTCACGATACGTGTGTTGAAGGAGTTGTACCATCTGGACACAAGCGAGGCGCGCAGCAAATCGTGGGACGAGTTCAAGGACATTGAATTCGATTTCGTGATAACGGTGTGCGACAACGCTCGCGAGTCCTGTCCTTTTTGGCCCGGCCAGCCGATCCTTGCGCACTGGGGAGTCCCCGACCCGGCTCTGGCCACCGGCACCGACGAAGACAAGTTTCGAGAATTCAGGAACGCCGCTTTGCTCATCCAACGCCGGCTCGAGTTGTTCTGCTCGCTCCCTTTCGAGAGACTCGATCGCTTGAAACTGATCGAGCTGACTCAGGGCATCGGCAGGGAACAGCCCCGGTAGCATCCCGCCCAAATCTTCTTCTTTGTAACCTCGGAGGTTCTCTGCGTCCTATGCGGTTAGCGTGTCCGCTACGCCAGTTCGCCGCAAAGACGCCAACACGCCGAGAATCTTCTTGACACGTTCTGGTATTTCTAGTATTCTAGAAATATGAAGTCAGCCGACACTACGCGTTATGCGGACATGTTCGCCGCGCTGGGGGCTGAGCCCAGGCTTCAGATAGTCCGGCTCTTGCTCTCGGCGCATCCGGACGGGATGATCGTCGGCGACATTCAGGCCGAGCTTGGAATACCCAACTCGACCCTGTCGCACCACCTAGAGAAGCTTCGAATGGAAGGATTGGTCGAAGCTCGAAAAGACAAACAATGGCTCTGGTATTCGGCCAACGCTCAGGCGCTCCAAGACCTGCTGGGGTTTCTTTATGCCGAGTGCTGCACTCGCAGCAGCGTGGTCGAGCCGATCAAGATAACCGCGGCGAAATCCCGAAGGTGATCAACTAGAAAAGGAGAAATATTGTGGATAATAATCAGTTGAAGGTACACGTCGCGCTTAACGTGAACGACGTGGATGAGTCGGTTAAGTTTTACAATGCGATGTTCGGCATCGAGCCGGTCAAGCACAAACCGGGCTATGCAAAGTTCGACGTCGCTCAGCCTGCTCTCAACCTGACGCTCAACTACACCGGTCCAGTCGAAGGCAAAGGCGCGTTGAACCATCTGGGCGTTCAAGTCGCGAGCACTGATGAAGTGCTTCGCGCAAAGACAAGACTCGAACAGGCGGGGCTCGCGACTTTCGACGAGATGGGCACAGACTGCTGTTACGCGCTTCAAGACAAGATCTGGATCACCGACCCCAATGGATACCGATGGGAGTTCTTTGTCGTCAAGGTCGCTGACACCAAGCCCAAGCTGAGCTTCACATTGATCGAATCCGGGTTGAAGCAAGAGGGAGGCTGTTGTTCTTGAAGAGCCTCGGACTGAACGGAGAAAACGAACAGGTTTGTCCGATGCGCGTTTGGATAAGTATTAAACTCAGATCTCAGGAGGCAAGCGAATGAACTCAACAGGCGTTGTTGAAAGAAGGATGATAGCCGGGCTTGGTGTTGCGCTGGCGATCGTGTGCTTGCTTGGGACCGATATTGCAGCTCAAGACCCGTTGAAAGCGCTGCCTCAAGCTTACAAGCTGCAGTTTGAAAACGATTGGGTGAAGATCACTCGAGTTCACTATGCGCCGCACGAGAAGCTGCCGGCTCATCAACACACCCAAACCGCTTCGGCTTATGTTTATTTCAATGATAGCGGCCCGGTCGTCTTCAATCACATAGGTCTGGACTACGGCGCCATAACCCGGCCTTCAACCAAAGCGGGAAGCTTTCGCCTCTATCGCGGGGTCAAGGAAATCCACGAGGTCGAAAACAAATCCGACCTCCCGAGCGACTTTCTGCGAGTCGAGTTCAAGACCGAACCGGTGAACGACAAGACATTGCACGGCCGGTTTTTTCGCGAGGAGTATCCAGAGGGTGAGAACTTTCAGAAGGTGCAGTTTGAAAACGAACAGGTGCGCGTCACTCGACTGGTGTGCGCGGTGGGAAAGAAGCTCGACCTCTCCACCGGCCCGACCGAACCGGCATTGCTCATTGCGCTGACTCCGTCGAAGTTCAAAGTCCAGGAAAACAAAGGCAAAAGCGCGAAACTAACACTCGAGATGGGGCAGCACGCCTGGATCGAAGCCGGCCAACAAAAGGGATTTGAGAACAGCGGCGCCGCGCCCGCGGAGCTGCTTCGCTTCGACTTCAAAACGAAACCGCTTTCTAGTCAGTAGTCCGTAGTCCGTAGTCCGTAGTCCGTAGTCCGTAGTCCGTAGTCCGTAGCTCGTGTTTCGGAGAGTTACTCGAGCCTTGGGACACGAGCTACGGACTACTGACTACTTGATCAAGCATCGGAAAAGTAGTATGAGTGATGGGGATGGCGCTTGCGTGAAGAACGAGCGCGGCTATGAGCAGGAAAATCTCCCATTATGAGCTCCGGGAAGAACTCGGCCAGGGGGGAATGGGCCGCGTCTATAAAGCCTACGACACAAATCTCGATCGCACGATTGTCCTCAAACTACTTGCGCCTGAATTGATGTCCGAAGAAGAATCGCGCAAACGGTTCCTGCGAGAGGCGCGTCTGGCATCGGCGTTGGACCACGCCAACATCTGCACGATATACGAAATCGCCGAAGTCGATAATCAATACTTCATAGCGATGCAGCTCGCGCCGGGCAAAACCCTGAAGAAGGTAATCGCCGGCAAGCCTCTCGGTCTGGACAGCCTGATCTCGATAACGCTGCAGGTGGGCGATGCGCTCGCGGCCGCTCACGCGATAGGCATCGTGCATCGCGACATCAAATCGAGCAACAT
>DATMCM010000508.1:0-8592 GCA_035558335.1 Blastocatellia bacterium
ACCACCGACCACCGACCATCGTCCACCGACCACCTATCACCGACCACCGACCACCGTCCACCGGCCACCGGCCACCGACCACCGACCACCGGCCACCGACCACCGGCCACCGACCACCGGCCACCGTCCACCAATCACCACACCCTGGCATCCTTTAAGCCGTTTAAGGACTCAAAGACAATGGTGGGGCCAGGCGCTCGGCTGGTTTGGTTCGTGCGGCCACGTCAACAAAGGCCCTGCCACCCCTTTCAAGCCTGTTTTGGAGGACTAAAAGATGAAGAGACGCAGCATGGTCTTGGGCGTATCTATCGCCCTTTTGTCATTAGGGCTGACCGGCTGTCCCGAGCGCATTAAGATCGGAGACATTTCGCGAGACCCCGGCCGCTATTACGACAAAGAGGTCACGGTGGGCGGAAAAGTCGTTAGATCCTATGGGGCCGCGGGCGCCGGGGTCTACGAGGTGGATGACGGGACCGGAACGATTTGGGTCGCAACGGAAAAGTATGGAGTCCCAAACAAGGACACTTATATAGGTGTTACCGGCAAGGTCGTTCCAGGCGTCACCTGGAGTGGGCGCAACTACGGGAATGGCATGCGCGAGACCAGGCGGCGCACAAGCGAAGGGCGGTAGCGGTCGTTGCAGCTGCGAACCGACGACCTGGCGGGCTGCGGAAAAGGAGCTCACCACAAAGACACCAAGCCACAAAGATTCCGGAAGAGCTGGCTTGCTCTGTTTCTTGATAGAAACTTCGTGTCTTTGTGACTGCGGAAAGGGAGCTCACCACAAAGACACCAGGCCACAAAGATTCCGGAAGAGCTGGCTTGCTTTGTTTTTTGATAGAAACTTCTTCGTGTCTTTGTGACTTTGTGGTTGGTTCCGAACTTCCCCGCAGCCAGCTAGGCCGGACCGGGCGACTTTAACAGCTCGTAACCTTCCGAGCGCGCGACGTAGGTCGCCGCGGTAATGTCGCCCGTCACATTCAGAGTTGTACGGCACATATCCAGGATGCGATCCACTCCTAGAATGATCGCGATCAACGACGGGTTGACCCCGATCGTCACCAGCACGACCACGATAAACGGGATCGAGCCGGAAGGCACGCCCGCTGTTCCTATGCCGCCCAGTATCGCCAGGTAAGCCACCATCACCTGCTGGCCAAGTGTCAGATCGATTCCGGCAAGCTGCGCCAGAAACAAAACGGTGACGCCCTCGTAGAGGGCGGTCCCGTTCTGATTCGCGGTTGCGCCAACCGTCAGCACGAAACTGTTTATCTCGCGCGGGACGCCGAGATTCTCTTCCGACACCCGCAAGGCGGTCGGCAGCGTCGCGTTCGATGACGAAGTCGAAAACGCGGTAAGCATCACGGTCTTTATACGGCGGAAAAAATCCAGAGGCGACAAGCGCGAAAGAAGATAGACCGATACCGAGTAGACTCCGAACATGTGAAGCGACAATCCGAACAGCACGGTTAGCACAAACCAGGCTAGCGCCCACAGTAAGTCCAATCCAAATCTTGCCGTGTTGTTGAACAACAAGCACGCGACCGCGAAGGGCGCGAGCTTCATGATCATGTCGATGATCTTGGCCGAGATTTCGTAGAGCGCTTCGAGTCCTCGGACGAACGGAGCGGACACCGACCTCGAGACCATCGTTGTGGCGATTCCAAGGATCAACGCGAAGAACATCAGATGAATCATGTTCGGCGTATCGCCTTCCGCCGGATTCCGTTTCACTCCTGCAAGCGCGGCAATCGGATTTGTTGGCACGATCGTCTTAACCACCGTCATCAAAACCGAGTCGGACGGGTTTGCTTTCTTCGCGTCTTCAACTTGCTTGGTCGCGTCCGATCCGTAACGCTCCTGAAGCGCGGCAGCGGTCACTGGATCGATGCGCTTGCCCGGCCGAACTGTGTTTGCAAGTGTCAACCCGATGACGACTGAGATCGCCGAAATGACCACCGTGTACATCAAACATTTCAAACCAACGCGTCCCAGCTTTCGCACATCGCCTATGCCCGCGACTCCGACGACCAGAGACGAAAAGACCAGCGGTATCACGGTCATCAATAGCAGCCGAAGAAAAAGCTGACCTATCGGCTCGGTGATATTTGTGACAACCCAACCGATCCGAGGATGGTCGCCGCCGAATATGGCATTGCTTGTTATCCCGGCGCCAACCCCGACAACCAGACCTATCAGAATGCGAGTGTGGAGCGGCCAACCCTTAGGGCGGTCCCGCGTCTCATCCTTTAGGTCAGTCGTTTCCTCCTTCTCGTAGGCATCAGCGTCCCGCGGAGGAGTCGCCGGGCCCTTTTCATCTTTTTCGTCACCATTTTGTTTATTCCAATCAGCAATGAAGAGCGCAGTCATGCGCGAAGCGCGGTTGTTTGATTAGTCGTAGTTAAGCGCTCGGCGGCTGAAGGCTTATAGCACACGGTTCGTCGCGCAGGCAATTGCTAGCCTCGAGCGAGGCCGGTAGCCCAGCTTGGGGCGCCGCCCAGCACTTCCGGTCCGCGGCTGGCAAGACAGGTAGCCTCCCGGAGCGGAATTACCTTCTAACGCAGGCCGCGCGTCTCTCGAGCGAACCGGACTAGTGAACGAACAGGAATGAAATCAAACCACTCTCCCGGTCCCTGGCTGCATTATGCCATCTCTACTGGACCCGGTCTTTGCCACGTCGTCTTCCGTGTATCGAGGGAGCTTTGCGGGTGAGAATATCGAGACATCACATAGAGCGCGAAGGCGGTAGCGATCACGGGGTCGTCCTCTTTGACCAGGTTGATCGGGTTTCGGAAGCTGCGATCCGAAGATTGCGGTGGGAGCTCGATCGGCAAATTTGGCAGGACCCGGGAAATCGCGTGCGCGTAGTAGAACCGCAGTCCTGTTCCCCACGGCTGGCCGGTTCCGTCGTCGAACCCTGGCGCCCGGTCGGGCTGGTGATGATCCTTGAGCCAGGTGATTGCTTTCGCGATCCGTGGGTCATCGTCGGGAACGCCGGCGGCTCGCAAAGCCAAGACCCCATCCGCTGTCGCTGTGCCATAGCTCGTGAAGCTGCCGCCGCTCTCGCCCGCCTTGTTGATTTCAGGATTGACCGGGGAGAAGTAGAATCCTCCATCGAGATTCTGCGAAAGCTGCAGATAAGTCAGCGCTCGGGTCATAACTGGATCGGAAGCCGGGACGCCTGAAAGCCGCAGCGCCTCAAGCACGTGGCGCGTCATGGACAAGTCCACGTGACCAGGTTGCGGAGGACGGTGAATCGGTCCGCCCATGCCCCACCCACCATAAGGAGCGTTCTTTAAGGCCCAACCATTGCCTTCGCTGAACTGCTGTGCGCGTAGCTGCGCGACCATTGGCTCAATGATGTTCTCGTATCCGGGAGTTCGCGCCTTGACCATGGCGCACACGGCAAGCGCAGTAGCATAGTTCGGATAATCCGCGGCTGTGTCGTCCATCAAGCCAACAACGCCATCAGCGTTTGTGTGGGCTCTTATGAAAGTGAGTGCGCGTTCGACTGCCCCGCGCGGGCGCGAGGATTCGCTGTCCGGTACGCCGAGCAAGGCGACGAGCACAAACGGGGTCAACGATTGTCCGGAGCGCAGGAGGCCGTACGTCGTGCTGTGAAACCCGCCGTCGTCGGCCTGTTGCGTCCACAAGTATTGCGCGGCGGAGCTGAGCGTCGAGCTCTCGCGCCGTCGGGAGCAGCCGGTCGCCATCGCGGCGCATGTTCCGGCCGCGGCCAACGCGTTCAGCAGGAATGTGCGCCGGTCAATCAACACTATCGGTTGTCAGGTTGAGGATCGCTGCGCTGGTCACCGCGCACCGTCCCGTTATGCAGTGGTGACCAGCCCACGTCCCGTCGTCGTTCTGCAGCTTCAGAATCTTCTGGGTTATCTTCGAATGCCACTCGCTCCATGCCTTGCCGCCCGAGCGCTTCAAGCCTTCGCTGATGTTGAGATAGGAAAAGAATTCCTCCCCGCCAATCGAGCCGTATCCGTCGACGAACTTGGAATCGGAGAGCTTGCCGTTGATGGCGGCAATCTCCTTTGCGTTCTTCTCGCGGCTCTCGGCCGTACGGCTGAGTTGCTCGAGAGCTTGAGCATCCTGATACAACGCTACTCCGGCGGCAGTCGAGACGGCGACGGTCTCAGTAACGCCACCAATGCCGCGGCCGTCACCCGGTCCAATCCCGGCGGCGCTGCCGGCTCCCCCACCCGCGCGGGCCATTGAATCGCGTTCGGTTTGGTTCTTCACTGTGTAGTCATCCGCAAGTTTCATAACTTCCTGGTTCACCGCCACGCCCTTCTGCCCGGCCGCATACAAACTGCGCGATGCCATTGAGGTCCCAAGGAGCGGCGCCCAGCCGCCGCCAACATTCCAACTCCCATCCTTCATTTGGTTACGTTCGATCTTAGCGACGCATTTTTGCAACCCGCTCCGAATCCGCAGGTTGGCGGGCTTGGCAAAGGTTCCATCCACCTGCGCCAGCAGCATCGAAGCAACAAAGGTATCGATGTAAGGTCCAAGCTTCCGCTGAACCTGCGTCTGGTTGACGTCGGTGACCGACAGGCCGTCTGCAGGACTTGCCTCGATTTTTCGCAGGATGAAATCCACTGCGCGTTCGACGTTGGGCCGGTACTGAGCGCCTGCCCGTAAAAGCGCGAGGGCCGCGATCGCTGTGTTGGCTACGTCATTTCCTTTCGATTCGAGGGCTGCACCCTGCCGCACATTGGAAGGGTCTCCCCCGTCCTGTCCCCACCCACCGTCCGCGCCTTGTACAGAGGCTAGCCATTTGGCGCCTCGTTGTACGGCGACGGTGATGGCAGGGTTCTCCGCGGCTGAAGTCTTGGCCGCTCCGGCCGTTTGTTTTGTACTGGCCGATTTATCTCCGTTGGTGACTCTGTTGCCGACGTTCTGAGCCCAAATGGCAGCACACCCCAGGAGCACAAGCGAAACGAAAGCTACTACTACTGATTTCATAATGTGATCTCCTTCGATCCCAATTGCGGAAGAAGGTTCCGGCAGACCAGGAAGGATGCCGGGTGCACGGCGCTGATTTGAGAACGCGTTAGCTGATCGAAAGTTGCAACTTATCTGGTCGAGGGTTCAGACATGAGCGGGTCACGCTGCAACGGGCCCATGTTTCCAAACAGCAAATTGCCTGGGAGCGTCGGAGCCACTCGAGTCGTTGAGTCGTTGAGTCGTTGGTCCGATGCTCCGCCGGCACAGCGATTTGGCCAGGCGATCATAGATGGAGATCACGACTCTGACTCTTCACGGTCGATTCCTTGCGGATTGGCCCTCCACTTTCTAATATCACAGGACTCGGCTACAGCCAAAAGGTTCACAATGCCGGGTAGTGTCCTGATTCGAAGACTTCTCAGCGTAACCTCCGCGTCTTCGCGGCTCTGCGGTTAGTTGGAGTCGAAACCCTGCTAATCGGCGAGGCCGGAGATGCACAGATAAGCGGGGAATTGAACTTAGGACATCGCCGGCCGCCGCGCTCGGACTGACAATTAGTGAGGTCAATCATGAATAGACTCTTCGCTCTTGTATTCGCAGTCATCACCGCCATTTCTTTATCACCCGCGTCCGCGACCCTTCAATCGAGAGCCTTCACTGAAGATCCGCTTATTCCATTCAAGACGCTGCTAGCTCCTGCTACCGTGCAAGCCCCGAAGCTGAGCCCGGATGGGAAACATCTTAGTTATCTCTCTCCAGTCAACGGAGTCACAAACATCATGGTCGCGCCCGCCGGCGACCCGAAAGCAGCCCGACCAATCACTCACGACACGAAGCGCGGCTTTCAAGCCCAGACGATAAGCGGAGACCCGGTGTACCTCTGGGCGCTCAACGGCACGCACATTCTTTACCTGCAAGACAAAGACGGCGACGAGAACTGGCTGCTCTATTCCGTCGATCTGCAGAGTGGGGATGTAAAGAGTCTGACGCCGTTCAAGAATACCCAGGTGCGAGTGCTTCGGCTGAGCGGCGCAAATCCCGACGAGGCGTTGATCGCAGTCAACAACCGAGACCCCAGATATCACGATGTCTACCGAGTGAATGTTGTGACCGGCAAGCTCGACCTGGTTGAGAAGAACGATCGCTTCGTAGCCTATGTTGCGGACAACGATCTGAAGCTGCGGATCGCGGTCGCGCTAACAAAAGGCGGAG
This sequence comes from Blastocatellia bacterium, assembly GCA_035558335.1. GTDB lineage: Bacteria > Acidobacteriota > Blastocatellia > UBA7656 > UBA7656 > Onstottus_B. The sequence continues at coordinate 6,172 of DATMCM010000508.1, forward strand.
GCTACGAGATATTCAAATCCGCCGGAGACGGCGGGTGGCAGCTCTACTTCGCACTCGGCGCTGACGACGTGCTTGGCTCGGCCATCGGATTCGACTCATCCAACCGGTCCGTTTACGCGTATGACAGCCGCGGCAGGAACACAGCGGCTCTGGTGAGACACGACCTCAACGCAGGCAAGATGACGGTCCTCGCTTCAAACGACAAAGTAGATGTTGACGGCGCCCTCATTCAGCCGATGACAGGCGAGATTCAAGCTTACGCGACCAACTGGACGCGCAAGACCTGGAACCTGGTCGACCGCTCGCTCAAGCGGGACTTCGATTATTTGGCTACTGTGAGGGATGGCGACCTGAATATCGAAAGCCGCTCGCAAGATGACCAGCGCTGGATTGTGCGATACACCCTTTCCGATGCGCCCGAGACCTTCTATCTGTACGACCGCAGAGCGCGAAAAGCTACGAGGCTATTCACTTCAACACCGCAGCTTGAAGGACTACCGCTGACCAGGATGCACCCGGTGGTGGTCAAGTCGCGGGACGGCTTTGATCTAGTTTCTTACGTATCGTTTCCGCGATGGATAGACCCAGAAGGAGATGGACGTCCCGCGAAGCCGGTTCCAATGGTAATGATCGTCCACGGCGGTCCTGATGACGAACGCGCGGCGTACGGTTTCGCCCCGCTGCTTCAATGGCTGTGCAATCGCGGATACGCGGTTTTTTACGTCAACTTTCGAGGCTCGCCCGGTTTCGGCAAGAAGTTTCTCAACGCTCAACATCTCGAGTGGGGCGGCAAGATGCACGACGACCTGGTCGATCAGGTCAACTGGGCCGTTGCTCAGGGGTACACGATGAAAGACAAGGTTGCGATTCTGGGGGGCAGCTACGGCGGCTACGCAACGCTTGTGGGGATGACTATGACGCCCGATGTGTTCGCTTGTGGCGTAGAGGTGTGCGGTCCTGCCAATCTGGAGACGTTTATTTCAACGATGCCCGCGACCTGGTCGGTCGACCGAATCGCCCTGAAGCTGGGCGATCCCCGCACCGAAGCCGGACGCGCGCTGTTGAAGGCCCGATCGCCGTACAACTTCGCGAAACAGACCAAACATCCGGTCCTGATCGCGCAAGGGGCAAACGATTCGCGCGTGCCTCAAGCCGAAGCCGACCGGCTGGTCGAGGTGATGGTGAAGAACGGAGTAAAGGTTACCTACCTTCTTTATCCCGACGAGGGCCACGGCTTTGTGCGCCCGCAGAATAACTACTCGTTCTTTGCAATAACTGAAGTGTTTCTGGCGCAGAATCTGGGCGGCCGCTACCAACCGCTCAGCGACGAGCTTGAAGGGTCGAGCGTCGAGGTTTCCGTCGGAGCCGACCGAATCCCGGGCCTGGCTGCCGCGTTAACCGCGCGACGCGACGACGGACTCCCAAAGAAGAAGGTGGATACTTCGGTTGGCCCGGCGGTTTTTGAAGCGTACGCGGGCCAATACAACTGGTCAGGGTACAAGATTGATGTGACCAAAGAGGGCGATCACCTCTTTCTTCAGTTGGCGGGTCAACCGAAGGCAGAAATCTTTCCAAGCTCTGAGACGGAATTCTTCTTCAAGACCGTTAGTTCGACAGTGACCTTCGTAAGAGATAAGGAAGGCAAGGTGACCAAGCTGATCTTCACAAGCGGAGGCAAGGCCTATGAAGGGGTAAAGGTGAAGTGATCGGCCTTTTTCAGTTTTGCCTTCGTACGTCTCGTGCTCAAGCTACGGCGGCGGATGTTGGTCAATCGACTTTGGGCATCTGATCCCACGTCCGCCCCTCCAACTCCCTCCCGAATTTCTTTTTCCACACTCCGCCCCATTGCTTGAAGAAGAAAGGTACATTCGCGTGAACGCACTGATCGCGAATCGAAGTAACCCAGTTCGGCTTCATAGGCCGCGCACCGGGGCCGGACTCCCCGCCCACGATTACCCAATCGATTCCATCCAGGCAAAGATTATCAAGAGGACCTAGGAGTGGCTCAAGAGAGAGGAACTTGGTCGCGGCCTCAGTACGCCGCAGATGGTCAATCCTATGAATGTACGCGTCATTCTCTACGCTAACACCCATCCAGATGTTTGCGACCCAAGGCAGTTGCCGGCCCAAGCTAAGGAGCCGTTCGGAACGTTTTGTCAAAACCTGAAAGCGATGCCAGTTCGCGCGCCGCATTACGTCAAATACTCTGAGGATGAACTCCGAAGGTACTCCCGCGTGGAACATGTCGCTCATCGAGTTGACGAAGATGGTTTGCGGTTTCTTCCACCGAAGCGGCAGCTCCAGAGCGTTTTCTTGAATGGTAAGCTTGAAACCGTTGACGTAATTGCGTTGTCCCATGGCTTGAAGACGTAATGCCATCCGTTCGGCGTAGCAATGCTTGCAGCCCGGACTGATCTTGGT
>DATMCM010000509.1:0-4030 GCA_035558335.1 Blastocatellia bacterium
GATGTGAAATTCAAAGAGTTGATCTTCGACCTTGCGCATGTGATCTACGAGTTCCCGTTCCGCATCCCGGCGAGCTTCACTTATATTGTCCGGGCGATGATGACGCTTGAAGGCATTGGCACCCAGGTCGATCCGACCTTCAACTTTTTCGAAGTCGCCCGCCCTTACGCAAAGCGCTTCATGTTCCGCCGCGAAGGCCGTTATTTGCGTGGCTTGATTGTTGATCGCATAGTCAACGGCGAGACCGGCAACATTGAGTGGGCGAAGGTGTGGAAGCTCGCGAAGATGGCTTTCAAGTATTACGCAAAGGGCGAGAACAAGTTGTGACGCCGGCCGGCCTAGTCGCCAAACCGGCAGAGGTACCAATTCCCTGCCAGTTGCTAGCTCAGCTTTTGGAGTGACCTCTCCACTGCAGCGCGAGCATGCACCGACTCTTCCTCCTCGAGCCTTCGCGTGAGCGCCTCGGTCGCATCCGCGTCTCCCAGGTTCCCCAGTGCCACCGCTGCCGCACTACGAACCGACGCGTCGCTATCATCAAGTGCATCAACAAGGGCCGACAACATTCGCGAATCGCGATTGCCTTCGACACACATTCGCGACAGGTCTTCAGCGGCTCGCTGCCGCGCGAACGGCGAAATGTCCGAGAGCGATTCGATCAAGTTAAATAGACGGGCGTCCTTCGGGACAGGTGAGCCGTTCTCGACTTCCGAAGGCGGCTCGTAACCGCGCCGTTCCAGGTAGAGCCTCTCGTTGCGGCTCGAAGTTCGCTCGCCGTTGAGCCACCACATTACCGCGACGACGATGGCGACGATCAGAATGAGAAGTAGCATGGTCTATCGAGGATTGAGAATGGGGGTTGGGGGATGGGATGGAGGATGGAGGATGGACAATCTTCTATCTTCTATCTTCAATCCTCCATCTTCTATCCTCCAGCCCTCAGCCGTTCTTGCCGCGCTTCTTCTTGTCATCCGGCATAGCAGGCGGCACTGGAGCCCTGTCCAGCGGCGGACGGGCGGTTTTCGGCGGGGCGTGCTCCGGTCGAGCGAGACCGCCGCCTTCCTGTTCTTCCAACTTAGGCGCCGGCTTTGGCGCCGACGGTTTCAGCGGCGGCTCGGCAGCGGGAGGCTCGTCCTGAGCTGCGCTCTTGGCCTTGTCTGAGGTTTCGTCGGTGGCCTTGGTGACCGCCTCGTCGGCTTGAGCTGTGCGAAGCGAGCGTTCCGCTTCGCTTCGCTTGGCTATCACTTCCTTGTCGGGAGGCGGCGCTTTCGGAAACTGATCGTTGGGCTTGTCCTTGAGAAACTTCTCCATGAACTGCATCCACATCGGCAACGCAGCGACCGAGCCCGCTTCTTTATTACCAAGCGACTTCTTCAAACCTGGATACCCAATCCACACTCCCGCCGTGTACGTCGGCGTGTAGCCGATAAACCAGGCATCGGTGAAATCGTTTACCGTACCGGTCTTGCCGCAGATCATCCGCTTGGCCAGTTCCTTGTTGCTCATCATCGAGCCGGCCGTTCCTCCGGTGACAACGCCGCGCATCATTATCTGCATCTGCGAAGCAACATAAGGCGAGATCGCCTTAGATGACTTAGGCTCCCATTCCTTTTCGACATTTCCTTCGGCATCAGTCACGCGTTTGATCAGGTGAGGAGTCACCCGCACTCCCATATTCGAGAACGCCGAGTACGCGCTGGTCATATCGATCAGCGGTTCTTCGGTTGCGCCGAGAGCCGAAGGCAACACTCGCTTCATCGGGTTGGGCAACCCGAATCGCTTGACGATGTCCGCGCCTTTGTCGATACCAACCACTGAAAGCAATCGAACCGCGACGACGTTCAACGACTGCTGAAGCGCGTTTCGAAGCGGCATCATACCGCCTCCCGAGCTGCCGTCGTAGTTCGCCGGCGACCAGCCGGTCACCGGATCGGTGAAGGGCTCGGCGCTCACAATCGTGTCCGGAGTGAAGCCGTTCTCGATCGCCGCCGCATAAATAAAAGGCTTGAAGGTCGAGCCGGTTTGCCGCTCGGCTTGAGTGGCGTTGTTGAACTTGCGAGTCGCAAAGTCGTAACCGCCAACCATCGCTTTCACATCGCCGGTCTTCGACTCGAGACATATCAGCGCGCCATCAACCGAAGGCAACTGGTCGAGCATCACTTCCAGTTGCTTCTTGTCGTTGTCCGCCTTGACCACCTTGAAGACCGCAAGGTCGCCTCGACGCAACAGCTTGGCGGGCGGCCCGCCCGCCCAGCGAGTCTGCGCTTCGGTAAGCGCCACCTTGTAATCCCCGAACCTGACTTCGGCGTTCGCGCCGGTTACGTTCATCACCAGACCGTAGATGTATTCGCCTGCGATGTAATCACCCAGCCAGTCCGGATGCGAATAGTGGGTCAAATCGTTTGCAAGCTTCCGCTCCAGCACGTTGGTGAGCTTGCCGCGCCACTTCTTGCCGTGCCGGTCCTCGTAGGAGTGCAGTCCGCGCCGCACCGCGCGCACGGCCTCGCGTTGCGCGACCGGGTCAATCGTAGTGTAGATGTTCATTCCGCCGGTCTGCGTCTGATAGGTTCCGAAGGTTTCTTCGGACTCCTGACGCACTTCCTCGACAAAGTAGCCGAAGATCGAGTTGTTGTTGCTTTGCGGTGGATTAACATTCAGATTGATCCGGCTCTGGCGCGCGCGATTGTACTCGTCGTCGTTTATGTAGCCCTCCTCGTGCATGCGAAACAGGACCACGTTCCGTCGATCGGTCGCCGCTTTCTCGTCGCGAGTCGGCGAGTAATAGCTCGGCGCTTTGGGCAAACCCGCCAGCAACGCGCATTCTTCGAGGCTCAGGTCTTTGAGCGACTTTGAAAAGTAATACTGTGAGCCCGCTTCAAATCCATAAGCCCCGCCGCCGAGAAAAATCTGGTTGCAATACATTTCGAGGATTTGTTCCTTGGTGTAATACCGCTCGATCTGCATCGCGATCAACGCCTCTTTGATCTTTCTCGTGTAGGTCTTTTCCGGCGAGAGGAACAGCGCGCGAGCAAGCTGCTGAGTCAGCGTGGAAGCGCCCTCGGATTTTCGGCTTCGGGCCACATTTTTGAACGCCGCCATCACGATGCGAATCGGATCGACCCCGATGTGTTGATAGAATCGGTCGTCCTCGATGGCAAAGATCGCGTTCTTCATCTGGTCGGGAATCTGATCGTAGTTAACGGGGATTCTTCGTTCGAGCGAGAACTCACCCACCACAGTTTTGCCGTCTGCCGCCAGGACTCGCGTGACCAGGTTTGGGCGATACTGGGCCAGCCCGGCGACCTCTTGCGCCTCTTGAGTCATGCTCGCCTGATAGGCGACGGTCGCGCCAAACATGATGCCCGCGATCACCGACAAGGCTACCAACGCGAGGAACGTATAACGCCGGAAGAAGTCCTGTAGCCAGTTTGGAGAAAGCGCGATACCACGCGACTTAAACAGTTTTCTGGATGGCATAGCTTTACCTCGCTCGGGAAGTTGCTACGTTTACCGCTCTGTTTGAATTACTGGAGGCGAACACTGAATCAAGCGTACCGCAGCGTCGTCGTCATTGTAAAGGAACACCGCTTTCGATGCCTAGATCGGCAACCGGGTTGGTCGGAAGGGATCTCTGCGCTCCCATCTATCGGTCGCGTTCGAATCGAGTGCACTTGGGAAGAAGCCCGCGAACGCGGGTGAAAGCATGTAGCCCAGGGCAAGTCCGCGCAGCCCTGGGAGCACCGCACCCCATACGCAAAGCCCGCGCACGCGGAGCGATAGCATGTAGCCCAGGGCAAGTCCGCGCAGCCCTGGGAACACCGCGCCCCAGACGCAAAGCCCGCACGCCCGGGCTTGTTACATTCGACATACAGACAACCCAGGGCTGCGAAGACTTGCCCTGGGCTTCACGCCGTCGGCCGCTGCGCGGTCTCGTTCGCTAGCGACCGCGCAACTTCCAGGCGAAGCGTAGACGCAGTACCTGTCGCATTTTGATTGCACATCAACGGCCGAGGCACTATCTTCTTGAGCATCG
>DATMCM010000510.1:0-10426 GCA_035558335.1 Blastocatellia bacterium
GGTTTGCTGGTTCGAGTTGAGAGGCGCTTCTCCCGGCGTATGCAGTTCCTCGCTTCTTATGCTTACTCGAGCAACGTGGGATACAACGGTGGCACCATCGGCTTCAATGTCTTCAACAACGACGACTGGTTCGAAACCTACGGCCCGCTCGAGCGCGACATTTCCCATATCCTGAACTTCTCCGGAGTGATCGAGTTGCCCTGGAGGCTTCAGGTTGGATTCAATTCTTCCCACTACAGCAAGCTGCCGTTCACGGCTTCGGTCGCAAATATGGACTTCAACGGCGACGGCACTAACGGAGACGTGCTCCCAGGCACCAATGTAAACCGATTCAACCGCGGGTTGGGAAAGGGGGACTTGAGAGGCCTGGTCGACCGATTCAACCACACGTTAGCCGGCACTCGCACGCCGCACGGTCAGCTTATCCCGAAAATCACGTTGCCGGCCGAGTACGCGTTCGGGGACACCTATATCACCCAAGACGTGCGCGTGAGCCGGTCGTTCACATTTCACGATAGGTACAAGCTGATGTTAATCGGCGAAGCGTTCAATCTCCTTAACATCGCCAACCTGTCGGGCTACGCCGGCAATCTGGCCAACGCCGCGACCTTCGGACAGCCAACGCGCCGCGTCGATCAAGTCTTCGGCTCCGGCGGCCCGAGGGCATTCCAACTGGCGGCGCGCCTTAGTTTCTAACGCATCCCACCGAAACAAAAAGCGCCCGGGATTCTTCTTGCTCGCTGCGCATCAATACCCGGGGCAGTTGTCACTTCACGCGCAGCGGTAACGGTGTCCAGTACAGCGGCAACATTGCAAACCCTGCAGAGTTTAGTCAGCCCCGCTCACGCTCCAGCCAGGTGTTTGGCTCGGGCGGGCCACGAGCTTTTAAGTTGGGACGCCGAGTCAGTTTTTGAAGGCGCTCTAGCTAGATCGATGAGTGGTAGCCTGCAAACAAATCCGCTCGCACTAGTGTTGAATCACTCGCGTAACCATGCAGGATGCCCGGCACTAGGGCACGGGCGGATGTTTGCGGTGCCAGTCGGTGTGTTGCTGGAACAGGCTCGCCGCCGCCGCAAGTCTTCTTGAAAGAATGATGATGAAATCGAAATCAGAGTCGAGCGCATAGGAACACTGCGAAACAGCGTGGTTGCGAACAAGGACTAAAGGCCAAGGACCGAACAGCCGCTAACCATCGGCCTTCAGCTGTTCCATCACCCCGGGTGTGGCGTGTTGGCGCCATGTGTCATCCATTATCCGGCGAACACGAATTCCTTTGAGAGCGCGCCGGTGGGATTCAACACCTGGAGCTTGTCACCGGGTTTGATCTTCTTCGCCCCCTTCTTCGCGACCAGTTCTCCCGTATCTCCGGAATTCTTAGTCTGTAGCACGATACCGTTGCGCAATATCACGGCGTCGGGGCCAAAGTTCTCGCCAAACAGGACGAGCTTCTTGCCGGTTGCCAAAGTGCCGGTAATTACTGGGACTATGGGGCCGCTCCAGGTTTCAGTGTCTGGGTCGTACAGTTCGGAGCTTTTGAGTATGCCGACGGAACTAAAAACACTACTGCCTCCTGCGGCGAGAACTCTGCCGTCAGGCAGAAGGGTCGTCGTGTGATACAAGCGAGGCGCATTGAGTCGGGTAGTGAGGCTCCATTTTTCGGTTTCCGGATCGTACAACTCGGCTGTGTTCCCTCCAGCGATGAGGACCTTGCCACTGAGCAGAACAGTTGCCGGATACAGTCGAGGCTGGTTGAGGCTCCCAGTTGTTTTCCACATCTCGGTGTCCGGGTCGTACAGCTCCGCGCTGCCGATAGGGAAATTCCTGATAACGCCCCCGGCAACCAGGACCTTGCCGTTTTGTAGCAGCGCCGCCGTGTGATAATAGCGAGGCGTGTTGATCTTGCCGGCAGGGCTCCACATCCCGGTGTCCGGGTCGTAGAGCTCTGCACTGTCGATCAGGTCACGATCGCCCATACCTCCCGCTACCAGGACCTTGCCGTTTTGTAGCAACGTCGCTGTGTGCCTGTATCGGGGTGTTTTGAGGTCGCCTGTCTCGTTCCATATCCCTGTCTCCGGGTTATACAGCTCTGCGCTGCTGAGAACGCCAGGGAAGTTGGTGCCCAGGAAGTTGAACCCTCCTATTACCAGTACCTTGCCGTCTGAGAGAATCGTCGCTGTATGCTCCATGCGCGCCGTGATCAGATTGCCGGTAGTACTCCACTCCTCGGTGGCGGGATCAAACAGCTCCGCGGTGTTAAAAGGATTATTATCAAACACGCCACTGGTCCCCGCCGCAACCAGAACCTTGCCATTAATCAGGAGGGTCGCTGTGTGACTATTCCGAGCCGTGCGGAGGTTGCCGGTAATGCTCCAAATACCAGTCTTCGTATCATAGAGCTCGCAATCCAGGAATTCAGCAGGAGAGATAGGGTAGCCCCCGACTATGATGACCTTGCCATTGTTCAGGAGAGTTGCCGTGTGACCTTCGCGGCCCGCGTTGAGGTCGCCGGGCAGACTAGCGGCCGTTGATGTCCGCGCGGTCGACACGAATATCTGGCTCCCCACGGCCATCACGCCGATCACAGCCAGGAGCAGACTAGCAGAGTGCGTTGCGCGTATTCGATTCCTCAAACGAGGCGTTCGTTCAAGTCGAGAGTCAGACTTCATGATTTCTCTCCCTTTCTTAGCCGAGACGGGTCGCACCATTTGCACTGAGAGTGGTCTTGTCCCGGCTCTATACCGCTATATCTACATGACGTAAACTACCACTCACCTAATTCACACCTTTGACTAACTCAGCAGCATTAGGTCCCGCTATTCCGTCTCTATGAGATAGGACGATGAGCAAGATTCAATCAATGCTTCTACTGGTGGCGGTGGCGACAGTCGGTGAGGCCCACGCGCAAGCGCCGACTGGAATAATCACCGGAGTTATGACGGAGGCGACTGGCGCAGTCGTGGCCGGGGCACACATCACCATCACCAATCATGCAACTGGGCTAAGCAGAAATCTCACCACCTCTGCGGAAGGCGATTACAGCGCGATGACGCTACCACCTGGTGACTATCACGTGACGGCAGAAGCAACAGGGTTTAGCATCCTGGAACGAACGGCCACCGTCGAAGCCGGGACGACCACCACAGTCAATCTTCAGGTCCAGGTCGAAGGGATAACCGAAGAGTTAGCGGTCAGTAGTGTCGCTCCGCTAATCCGTTATGATCATCATCAGGTCGGCGGCCTGGTCAGCCGCAATCAAATTGAAAACCTGCCACTCAATGGGCGAAACTTTCTCGAACTGGCCAAGCTCGAACCGGGCGTCCAGGCCCCGGTGCGCGGCAGCAGCAACCGCACGTTTGTGCCGGCTTTGGGTCAACCCCAGGGTAATAACGGACGGGGCACGCGCGTCACGGTTGATACATCGCTTATCAGCCAAGGATTTCCACAATCGTCCAGATCCAGAGCGGCGTTGGCTATCTCCATGCCCGAGATAAACAACTTGGCGGCAGCATCATGGCGGTGGGCAGCGGCGGCTCAGCCATGAGCTTTTCACAGGAAGTAGTCCAGGAGTTCCAGATCGCGACCGTGAACTTCGACCTCACTACGGGGATCACCAACGGCGCAGCCATCAACGTTTCCACGCGCTCAGGGGGCAATGAGCTGCACGGCGCTGGCTTTTACTTTTTCCGAGACCATACGATGGCCGCTTATCCCGCACTCAATCGGGATCCCGCTGATCCCGATCCCTTTTTCCAGCGGCGGCAATTCGGCTTCGCGCTCGGCGGCCCCATCAGTCATGACCGGATTTTCTTCTTCGGCAACTATGAGCGAAACCAGCAGCGGGGAGTCGTGGCGACGACGCTGCTGGTGCCGGAGTTCGCGCACCTGAGCCGCATCACTCCCAGCCCGTACTTTGGCAGACAGCTTAGCTTGCGGCTGGACGGCCGTCTCTCCGACTCGCATACCGGGTTCATCCGTTACTCCCACGACGGCGTCCGGGCCTTCGGGCCGCCCGCGTTCCAGCCCAGCGCGTACCCGTCATTTTGAACGCAACAGCCGCTCTGGGCCGATCAGAGCATCCTGGGCTTCACAAGCGTATTCCGCGACACGCTGGTCAATGATTTCCGCTTTTCTTACTTTTTCGTCAGCTCAAGCAATGTTGGGCCAACCGAACGGGATTGTCCCGGCTGTTTGGGAGTCGGCGCGCCTTCAATCACCATTGCCCTGACCGGCCTGTCCATAGGAAAAGCTGGTGGAGTTCAACAGACCCTTGCCCGACGCTTTCATTTGACTGATTACTTATCCTGGCAAAAGGCCGCACATCGCATTCGGTTCGGCGTGGATTGGGAACACAATCGCGGCGGATCGCTCAGCTGGAACAGCGAGCCAGCGACCTTAACCCTCTTTTCACCGCTTCAGGCGCGCGAGGCCGGCATCCCGCTGCCAGCTGAGTTCCTCACGCTGGATGACATTCTTCAGCTTCCGCTGCAAAGTGTCACGGTGGGGATCGGAGACCCGCGCGTGCCACAGGAAGGCGGAGGGGTGGTTCCGACCTGGAACACTCTGCGCCTTTTCTTCCAGGACACCTGGCGGATCAACACAGGACTGACCGCCAACTACGGGCTGGGCTGGAGCATCGACCCTTCTCTCAACTTATGACCTGACGAAGCCGGCTTTGCTCGCGCCGATAGGCGCGGACGGCTTAGGCCCTACGCGCAAAAATTGGAAGAACTTTTCCCCGGTAGTGGGGCTAGCCTGGGCCCCGTCGAGCGACGGCAAGACTGTGATTCGCGCGCGGGCCTCTACTACGACTTTTTCTTCAACCCCATCCTCGATATCGAGCGCACACTGCTAGGTCCGCCTGGCGTGGGTCGTCAGGTGATTTCGGGAAGCAGACTCCGTAATTGCTTGCCGGGCATTTCAGGCGTCTCTGTTGGAACGGTTCTGAATTTCCCAAACACACCGACGCGATTTACCGGTGCGAACTTGCTGGCCTGTCTGCCAACGATTCGGGCTGAGTTCGCCCGGAACCTGGCTAATGCGGATCGGTCTATTCAGGCGATCCAATTAACCAAGCAGGGCAGCGGCTCGAATCCCGTGGACGTTCCAAGCTCGTCGGCGCTCCACGTAAACCTTGGCGTCCAGCGGGAGATTGCGAGGGACTTCGTTGTGAGCGCCGATTTTGCCTACCGGCACTTCGATCACGTTGGGCTAGGCCAGCCTGACCTGAATCACTTTAACAGCGCGCGCGGCCCCGTGATTCCCCGATGTCTCACCGCAGCCGAACGCGCCGACCACCAGGCGCTTTGCTCAACGGGTGCGATCAACGTGCAGGCGAATGTGGGCCGCGCGACTTACAAGGGCCTGCTTGTGCGGGCCGACAAACGCTTCTCACACGGCTTTCAGTTGTTAGGTTCGTGGGCATATTCGAGTAACACCGGGACCAACATCGGCAACGGCTTCAATCTAGACGACTGGCTGAGCAATCGCGGCCCGCTCGATCGCGACATCACTCATATCGTGAATCTCGCTGGAGTTGTGCATTTGCCGCGGCGCTTCCAACTTGGGTTTAACTTCTCGTATGCGAGCGCCGCACCGCTGAGCGCCTTCGTCGGCGGAAGCGATTTCAACGGCGACGGCACGACGAACGACCTGCTGCCCGGAACAACGGTGAACGCCCTCAATCGCGGTCTGGGAAGCGCGGAGCTAGCGAGCCTCGTCGCCCAATTCAACTAAACCTACGCCGGCAAAGTTGACGGCAAGGGTGCACTGATCCCCACGCTGACGTTGCCGGAGCAGTACTGGTTTGGCGACAATTTTCAGTCGCTTGATCTGCGGCTGAGCCGGGAGTTCGTCTTTGATGAGCGGTGGCATTTGGTGCTTATCGGCGAAGTGTTCAATCTTTACAACGCTGCGAACCTTTCCGGCCACAGCGGCAATCTCAGCGCTGAGTTCGGGCAACCTTCCAGCCGGGCAACACAGGTCTTCGGCTCCGGCGGCCCAAGAGCTTTTCAGCTTGGGGCGCGGGTCAGCTTTTGAGGGGACTTTAGGCAGATCGATGAGCCGTAGCCCTCAAGTAATTCCGCTGGCACTCACCTTCACTTACTGATGTAACGATGTGAGGATGCCCAGCACTAGAGCACGGGCGGATGTTTGCGGTGCCACTCAGTGTGTTGCTGGAACAAACTCGCAGCCTCAACTACTTTGTGGTCATCCAGCGCGCGAGCTACAAACTGAATCCCGACCGGCAAGCCTTTCACCAATCCGCAAGGCACACTGACCGCCGGCAGACCGCAGATGTTTCCAATGCCGCCAAGCGGATCTGAGAAGTCGAGGTCGGTTTCAAGATTTGCAGTCAGCACCGAGGCGGTTACCGGCAAGCTCGCCGTAGCTATCACGTCAAAGCCGCTTAGCAGCTCGTCCATCTTTCTCTGAAGTATGCCTCGAATCCGGAGCGCGCGCATATAGTCCGACGCCGGGATCTGCTGATTGACATAGCAAGCAATCTTGCCGAGCGGATCATTCAACTCGGCAACGCGGCCCGACTCGATCAACGAATCGAACGCGGCCGCGCCCTCGACGGAGATCACGGTTCCCGCCGCCGCTTCCCAGGGACCTTCGGGCAGGCTTGCTTCCTTGATGACCGCGCCGTTCGATCTCAACACATCTGCCGCGGCTTTGACGGCGGCTTCGATGTCGGGAGGGATCCTCTTCCAGGCGTTGGTAAGCCAACCGATTTTCAGCGGTCGCTTTCCCGAGATTGCGTTGTAGTCAAAAGCACCGTCAGAAAGAGAGGCCGGGTCGAGCCGATCGTGTCCTGCGATGCGCGCAAGCACCAGCCCGCAGTCGTCAGCAGTACGGCCCATCACGCCGATCTTGTCCATCGAAAACGACAGCGCCATCGCGCCGTGACGGCTCACTCTTCCGTAAGTCGGCCGTAACCCCGATACACCACAGAAGGACGACGGGCAAACGATCGAGCCCCACGTCTCGGTTCCGATCGCGAACGCCGCAAGCGCCGCGCTCGCAATCGCACCCGAGCCGCTTGAGGACCCGCAAGTCCAACACGTCTGGTCCCACGGGTTTTTCGCCGGGCCGGTTACCGAAGCCGACGCAAAGCGATAACCCATCCCGCCGGCGAGCTCGATCATCGCTGCTTTGCCGATCAGTATCGCGCCAGCTTCGCGAAGCTTTGTGATCACCGTCGCATCGTAGTCGAACTTCTGCTTCGCAAACGGACGCGCGCCCCAGGTAGTAGGATAGCCTTTGACCGCAAGCAGGTCCTTCGCGGCGTAAGGAATCCCGTGAAGCGGCCCGCGATACTTGCCCGCTTGTATCTCGCGCTCAGCCTGGCGAGCTTCGCGGAGCGCGAGGTCGCCCGTGATCGTCGCGTAGGCGTTGAGCTTCGAGCCGATCTTCTCGCTGCGCTCCAGGTAAGCGCGCGTCAACTCGACCGGCGACAACTGACGCGACTTTATTTTGCCTGCCAGCTCACGAACCGAAAGGTAGAGAACGTCATCGGCGATCATCGCGAAGCTCCCGATGTTCCATTCCTGTCTTTGCGATAAACACAAAAGATCGTTGCCGGTTCGTCCGAGTTATCGAGAGGGAACGCGCGGAGAGCATCGCTCGTCTTCTGAGCCTGGCTCAGCAGCCGTTTGATATCCGCGCGTTGCTCATCCGAGAGCCGCGACCCGTATTTCTTGATAATCGCCTGGAAGTGCGCTTCCGCTTCAGGAGCGAGTTGCGCCGATTGGGAGCTGGCGCTCTGTCCTCGGTTCGCCCCTTTAGCCAGGCTGGCGTGCGGGACGGTGGCGGTCGCTGCGGCTAGCATTGCGCTTTGCGCAAAAGCTCGGCGTGACAACTTGCGATCGCGTTCGGGCCTGCGCCTATCCTCTGCCATTTCAGACCTCCCGGAGTTTGAGATGTAGAATGCTGTGAAGACTCGCTACGCGAGGAAGGACGGTGCCGCCATTTCTAGCCCGGATCATCTTCAATATCGTTCTGAATCTTTCGATAAAGCGCTTCCGGTCTTGATGAGACAGGCAGGCTTTCAACGACTACGTAGTCCATTATTTGGATGTGAATCGTATCACCCAGCGAGTTGACTCGAGGCACTTCCCAGAGCAGTCCGTTCCATGTCGCCAGGTCGAATGACTCGGGGTCATTCGGTGCTCCTCGGATTCTGACCCATGCTTGTTGACCTTTGACCATCCTCACTCAGCAACAAGGTTCCCGTTCCACGCTACCCATGCTTGCACGCCGAGGGGCTGCTTAGCTCAATTACAAAGTGCCACACTTCGACTCGCGATATCAAGAAGGGTGAAGGATGGGGATGTGCGTCAGAGCTTTGCACGCGGTAGTCCGAAAGTGGAGTTGGCCGACGTAGCGGTGTTCTCTCGATAGAATGACGAAAGGAATTGGACCGGGCCGCGTAGCGGCTACCTGAATGCCGTCGCGGTCACATTCCATCGCGGCTCGCTGAAGTGGTGTAGATAGGTAACCGCTACGAGGCCCGCCCGTGGCGCAGTACCAGTTCTATCGATAGGTAACCGCTACGCGGTTCAAATCACGGTCGTGACTATCTCGCGGATGCTGCGTTGAAGCTCCCTGTCATCCGTGATCGGGCTGGTGATCGCAACTTCGCAAGCCGTGTGCGGATGAATGCCGCGGCTGATGAGCTGGGCGGCGTAGACCAGCAATCGCGTAGACACGCCTTCCTCGAGACCGTGGCCCTTCAAGTTTCGGACTTTCTCACCGATCAGCACGAGATCGCGCGCGGCCTGTTCGTCGATTCTGCCTTCGTGTACAAGAATCGCCGTTTCGAGTTGAGCGGGCGGGTAGTCGAACTCGAGGCTTATGAATCGCTGACGCGTCGATTGCTTTAAGTCTTTCAGCACGCTTTGATAGCCGGGATTGTACGAGACGACGAGCATGAACTCATCAGGAGCTTGAAGGATCGTGCCTCGCTTCTCGACTGGAAGAATTCTCCGGTCGTCGGTCAGCGGGTGAATCAGCACGATCGTGTCCTTGCGAGCTTCGACCACTTCGTCGAGGTAACAGATCGCGCCGTGCTTCAATGCGGTGGTGAGCGGGCCATCGTGCCAGACCGTCTCGTCGCCTTCCAGCAGGAAGCGTCCTACAAGATCGGTTGCGGAGAGATCTTCGTGACACGCGACCGTCACCAGCGGACGACTCAATCGCCAGGCCATGTACTCGATGAAGCGCGTTTTGCCGCAGCCGGTCGGGCCCTTGAGCATTACCGGCAGCTTGGTGCGATACGCTGTTTCAAAAAGCTCGACCTCGTCTTCAACCGCCAGATAATAAGGCTCTCGTGTGATGACGTGTTTTTCTATAGCTTGTTCGACGGTCTCTTGATTCGCGGCCATATCAGTCCAATCTACTCGAATAAATTGCTAGCCTGTACGGGCGGCCCTCCTGGCCGCCCCTTTTGGGAACACCGCAGGTTCTTCGCGACGAGGGGCGGCCACGGAGAGCCGCCCGTACAGGAGCAACACCGTCCGCCCGAGTAGCAAACCATTTCGTTACCGGTCACTTGTCAGCTGCGCAACTGGTGCAGCGTGGCCGCCCATCCGCGCGTCGTGTATAATTCTCGACTTTGAAGGCAGCAGGGACGACGAAACGACTTCGGTTGCGAACGAGGATGATAGCATCCGGCAACGCGCGAGCAAAACTAGAGAGTGACCAATGACGGTGGCAGTAGCAATGAGCGGCGGAGTGGACAGCTCGGTGGCCGCGGCAATGCTCAAGCAGCAGGGGCACGAACTGGTCGGCTTCACGATGCAGTTGTGGAACCAGCGTCGAAGGCTCGGCCCCGGGGGCGAGCCGCAGCCGTCGCGATGCTGTTCGCTTGATGATGTCTACGACGCGCGATCGGTCGCTCACGATCTGGCCTTTCCGTTTTATGTGCTTAACCTCGAGGACGAGTTCGAGCGAGGGGTCGTTCGGCCGTTTGTCGAAGACTATCTGGCGGGGCGCACGCCGATCCCGTGCGTCTCATGCAACACAAAGCTCAAGTTCGCGCGGCTCGTGAACATGGCGCGCGAAGTGGGCGCCGACCACGTGGCAACCGGCCACTACGCGCGAGTGGAATACAATCCGAACGCCGCGCGATATAAGCTGAAGAAGGGGAAAGATCCGTCAAAGGACCAGTCCTACTTTTTGTTCGAGATGACGCAAAAGCAACTCGCGCGCGCGATGTTCCCGCTTGGTGAGATGACCAAGCCCGAGGTTCGCGAGGTCGCGCGAGGACTTGGGCTGGAGACGGCCGAGAAGCCCGAGAGCCAGGAGATATGCTTCGTGCCCGACGGCGACTACGCGAGATTCGTGGAGGACTATGCGCGGCACGAGATGGGGAAGCACGACGAAGAAGGAGCGCTTGCGAGCGGCGCGATCGCAACGGCGGATG
>DATMCM010000511.1:0-2714 GCA_035558335.1 Blastocatellia bacterium
TGGAGCACCAAGAAGCAGGTTCTCGGAAAAAAAGTCTTCAACGATACCGGTGAGACCGTCGGGAAGATCGACGACATCATCGTCTCGCCCGACAAGGCTGTCTCTTACGCCATTATCGGCGCAGGTGGCTTCCTGGGCGTCGGCCGTCACGATGTGGCAATTCCGGTGAACCAGCTGAAGGAGAATGATGGAAAATTCATTCTTGCGGGCGCTACGAAGGACGCAATCAAGGACATGCCCGAATTCGAATACGCAACCCGCTGATATGAACTTCACCACTCACCTGGCGCTCAGGTAGCTAAGGTAATCCTACCGAGTCGCCCTCACCAATTGGAGAACTTCAATGAACTCGGAGCTAAGTGATTTTCAGAACGCTCTCAGAACCGCCATGCAGGAAAACTGGAAGTGGTTTGTGTTTCAGGGCATCGTCATGCTTGTTTTGGGATGTCTGGCTGTGGCGGAGCCGGTCATCGCATCCGTCGCCGTCGACATCTATATCGGATGGCTCTTCATGTTCGGTGGCGTGCTGGGTCTGGTAGCCATGTTCTCGGCGCGCGATGCATCGGCGTTCTTCTGGATGCTGCTCACCGCGGCTCTCTCGCTGGCTGTGGGCATCATGCTGATCTGGAAGCCTGAGGAGGGGACCGTTTCCCTCACGGTGGTACTGACGGCGTTCTTTATCGCAGAAGGGGCATTCCAGATCGCAGCGTCGCTCTCCTATCGCGATATCATGCCCGGTTCCTGGGGCTGGCTGCTCGCGAGCGGAATCTCGGATCTCGTTCTAGCAGGGCTCATCATTTACTTTTGGCCGGGGAGTGCAAGCTGGACGCTCGGCCTTATCGTGGGAATCAATATGATCACGACAGGACTAGCAATCCTTATGACTGCGATTGAAGTCAGCAAAGTCGGAAAATCGTTGAAACAGTTCACTGCGTAAAGGACGGCAGTGGGGCGGGGTCGAGACCAGATCCCGAGCCCGCCCACCAAGCCAGGGTTTATCGAGCCGCCGATGTTCGCTAATCAACTCGCTTTGCGGATAATGCGGCTGTCTCTCGCTTCCGCTTATACGCGCTACGGATCTTCGGCGAGTGCATGCATAGACGAGTTGGAGCGAAGGCAAAGGCGCCACAAGCGGCGATCTTCCTGAACTCGACCGCGCTGGCCAAAAGTGAATTATTATAAATTCTGCGCTCCGTGGAGCAGCCCTCTCGTGGTGGTCGATCGCCACTAACAGATAGCAATAAGAGGTCGACGATGAGCATCATTCACGAACCCCTGCTGCAACACGCTGCGATCAAAGAGTTGCATCCGACCCAAATCACAGTTGGTATGCGCGAGGTCAAACAAACGCGAGAGCAATGGCGCGGTAAGAGAAGAAAAAAGACAGCAAAGAATCTGGACAAACATCTTGTCCCGGTGATCCTTGGGCCAAACAATCGGCACTACATCGTCGGTCATCACCATCTTGCTCGGGCTCTTTATGACGAGGGCGTAAAACACGTGTTTGTAACGGTGTTGGAGAACCTAAGCGGACTGAGTCCCGAAGCATTCTGGAGCGTGCTCGACAATCGGAGCTGGACGCATCCATACGATGAAAAGGGCCACCGGCAGACTTATGACGCCATTCCGCGATCGGTACGCGACCTGATTGATGACCCTTTCCGTTCGTTGGCAAGTGAGCTCCGCCGGGTCGGGGGATTCGCCAAACAGACGATACCCTTCAGTGAGTTCCTTTGGGCGGACTTTCTCCGAAGACAAATCGCGCGCAAGCTGGTTGAAAACGACTTCTCACGTGCTATGGAAGCAGCGCTCGAACTCGCAAAGAGGCCGCCGGCAAATTATTTGCCCGGCTGGTGTGGTCCGGTCACAGAGGAGTGACGCGAAAGCGGACGCCAGTTGCTCTGGCGCGCGAGCGCTTTCGAGTCCAATACTAGCTGCGGTCGAAATAGAACACGGCTGGCCGCGCCGTATTATACCTGGCGGCCCATGGCGCGAGGCAACACGGCCGCCGGTTCTTGTCCCTGGATTCCCTGTTCGCACGCCACGTGCTCGCGGACCTTGCAGGCTTTGGACGCACCCATGCCCCGTCGTACGGGAGGCTTTCCCTGCAGTAGTTCTTTTATCTCGTCACCGGTTAGCGTCTCCGACTCAAGCAGGCCCTTGGCGAGGGTCTCGATATCGGCGCGCTTTTCGGTCAGGATCTTGGTCGCCTGGTTGTAGCCTTCTTCCACCAGACGCCTGATCTCGCTGTCAATCTTCTGAACGGTCGCCTCCGAGGCGTTCTGGGTTCGCGACACCGACATGCCCAGAAAAACCTCGTCCTGGTTCTCGCCATAGGACACGGTGCCGAGTTCTTCCGAAAGGCCCCAGCGCGTGACCATCATTCGCGCCAGCCGGGTGGCCTGCTCGATGTCGGAGGCGGCACCCGAGGTGACCTTCTCGCGGCCGAATACCAGCTCTTCCGCGACGCGCCCGCCCATCATGATGGCAAGCCGCGAGGTCATCTGCTCGTAGCTCATGGAGAGCTTGTCGCGTTCCGGCAGCTGCATGACCATGCCGAGGGCGCGTCCGCGCGGAATGATGGTCGCCTTGTGGATCGGATCGGTCGCGATCACGTTGAGGCCGACGATGGCATGGCCGCCTTCGTGATAGGCCGTCAGCATCTTCTCTTCCTCGGTCATGACCAGCGACTTGCGCTCGGCGCCCATCATGAC
>DATMCM010000512.1:0-8921 GCA_035558335.1 Blastocatellia bacterium
GTGGCGCCGGGCGGCACACTCGGTAACTCGATGGCGGCCGACGCGAGACCTGGGATCGGGGCTCGCTTGGGAGCCTGCAGCTCGGCCTGACCGGCGTGCGGCGAAGGTTCGATGGCGGCCGCTGACTGGGTTCTAACACTAGCTCGTTCTGCAGAGTGAGACTCGCCGCGCTCGATCGTTGACTCAAACACAAAATGCTCACTCGGCGAAGGAACCCCGCTTATCAAGGAACGTAACGAACCGTTGCTACGTTCGTGAAGATTTGACCCACTGCCGGGAGGCGAAGCCTGACTACTCGAAGTCTTGGCGGCCGCTCTGTCGTACGCCCACCGCTTGCTCGGATCGCTCAACGTTTGATATGCCGCTGTGACCTTTGCGTACAGTTCCTTCAGCTTTATGTGGAACTCCTCATCGTCAGAGGAAAGGGCATGGTAGGAACTGAACATCCGTTGAAGCTCTTCGAAGGCTGTTGTGACAGTTGCTGCTGTCGCAAACTTGTCGACTCCGAGCATCACGTAGTAATCCGCTGATTCGAAGAGTTGTAGTTTTCGCGAGACGGCAGCAAGCATTGGATCCTGCTGTTTCTTTCCCCTTTCGCCATCTTCCACGGCGGCACAGCCAGAACGCGCTAACAGTCCCAGCGCGACCAGCACGCAAACAGCACGATGGGCCTCTGCTTCAGGCAATCCGACCATACCGCTCACCTCGTCCACGCGGGCAGGCGCTTCGATCCGCGAAAGCACGTAGCTCTCTATTGTGTTAAGCGCGGGCAAGGAAGCGAGGAAGTAACTATTGGTGTCAGCAGGCGCAATAAGCAAATCGGGTGGCGCGATAAGGTTGGCTAGTCTCTCAATTCCAGCAGCGTGGCGAGCGCCTCTGATCCAGTCGGCAGGTGTACAATCCAATGCTCCCGCTTCTGCGGGCTGGGCACCTTCATCGAAATGATACTCGCCTCCTTCCCATTCGAAAATCGACAGGACTATCTGCTTTACCAACTCACCAGTCGTTAGACGGACTGCATCTTCCGACAACGCGCCCTTTTCGACCAGGGCGCGGGAGAGCTGGGACTTAGGCTTAGCGCGACGCGCGGCTTGAATTAGGCCCGCGGTCGTGCGTCCTTCCTTAAGTAGCCGATTCTCGAGCTGCTCGTCAGCAAGCTCACTAGTCAGGGACACCGGAGTGCCCAAATCGAAGTATATGAATCTGGCCGCGTTGTCTTGGGAGAGTCGCAGTGCTCCGCTCGCGCCTCTCCGAGCGATCTCGCGAATCAGGTCCGGAAGCAAGCTTCCGCCCAGACTCCCATTTAGACGGAGATCCATGGATAATCCCACAGCGCTGTCCTGAGGAGACCGGGGCGGGCACCAAACCTTAGCGACAAACAGCCCCATCTTAAGGCGAAGGGCTGGCTGCCGCAATAGTTTAACTTGGCCAGGCCTACAAAGACTTGTAGGCTTGAGGATTTGGAACTAACCTTGGCAAATCAGCTTCTAATTACTGATGGCGCGGGCGGCGCCAGTGAGGAGGACTCGGAGATGCGACTACGATTTGCGACTGCATATCTTTCATTGGGATTGTTCCTGGCGCCTTTTCAGGGGGCGCATGCTCAAGACCCCGGACAGTCTCTGGATCCAAATCCGCAGGTCAATCGCACCACGCAAAAATCGGCGCAGAGGGAGCAAGCGGATAATCAAGAGGCGCGACAAGACCCCAGCCAAGAAATGCGTCAAGCTATTAGTCTGCTCACCGCCGAGATCAACTCGCTGAGCGGCGAAGTGCAGCGGCTTCGCAAAGTTACAGAGCGAAACGCCCAAACGATTGAGCTTCTGCTCAATGAGGAACGCCTCTCTAAACTCGAAGACAAGGTTCAGGAGGCTACGGATCACAAAGCTCAGCTTGACGCGCGAGAACAAGATATTCAGCGGCGAATGCGGAACATTCCAGGAGAGACGATCCTGCGCGGGGGGGTGCGACGAGACGAAGCTGAAGCAGTTGTCAAAGCCGAACTCCAGCGCGCACTCGACGACGTACACAACCAGCAATCGAATTCTCAACAGCGAATAACAGAACTCAACATCCAGACTGAGCGCCTTCGGGCGCGCGTCGAGATGCTTCGCAAGAGAGTTGAGCAGCAAGAACCAAAAGGCGAGAAGCAGAATCAGTGATGGACTCTCGGGTCCAGAGGTGCAAGGTTTTAGAATTGTTGCTGTTCGCCAAAAAACATAAGCCGCCAGTGACTTGCGCCACTGACGGCTTAGTAGGTCTTGATGCAGAGCCACGCCCCCTTGTGCCTCTACATCTCGAATTCCTTACTGTCTGTCGCTTCTCTCAGTAATGCTTAAGCTTCCAAGTCCGAGTAGCCTGCTCGCGTCTCGAACGTTTGCTTTGAATGGAAGGCAGGGCCCCCATCCTCCCTTCCATTCTCAGCATTTAGTTCTGCATCCCGCAGTTGCTCTGAGCAGAAGAGGTTTCTTTATCAAACTGTCGAACTGCTAGAACCGCTGTTGACTCTGCAATGGCCGTGCCAGCGCGAACAATGCGAGGTGGCTCACCGGTTGAGACTCTTTCATGTTTCGGATTACGACCCTCGGCTTGAGAAGCAACTTTCAGTGTGTGACCCCGCTTTGAATGCCACAAGTAACAAATTACGTCAGGGCCAACTAACAAATTGTGGCATTCTTGGCCGCCCGGCGTGCCCCAAAATGGTCGCAAACAGGAGAATGTGAACAAATGGGAACAAACCGGCCGGTCGGTCTCATAAAATGAGACGCAAATTGCTATCGCTAAGTGACAGAGATCGCCGGATGGCAATCCTTAGATGGCAGCCAAGCGACTTGCTTGGTTGCCAGGCCGATCAGTTACCCGGATAATACGGCGTGGCCTCGCGGAATTGATCCAAGTTGAGCTTGAGAGGTCATCAGCTTGAGAGTCGGGAGCGCTCCGCCGAAGCCTTGAGCGATAGGAGGGTTCAAGTGCCTAAGCCTGGGTCAATGGCAGACAAGGCACCGAAATCGGTTGCAGCCAAGTTCGAGCGCGTCTTCGAAAAGGTCTATCGAATGGTTCTCCGCATTCCACGAGGCCGAGTGATGACCTACGGGCAAATAGCTCGCTTACTCGAAGACCGGTACAGCCCTCGGCTTGTCGGTTGGGCGATGCACGCTACCCCCGATGATGGCCGCGACATACCTTGGCACCGGGTTATCAACTCGCGCGGCAGCATCTCGACCGGCAGGTTGCTGCTTCACGAGCCTGAACTCCAGCGGCTGTTGCTTGAAGCTGAAGGTGTGGAGTTTGACGGCCGCGGTCACTGCGATCTAAGAGTTTATCAGTGGTCACCTCGGCAAAAACAGACAAAGGCAAGACTGGCAGAGACTCGACCGACGAAACGAAAACTTCGCGCCGCCCAGGTCAAGCCGGGCGCCTCTAATCGTCTTATCAAAACGGGGAAAGTCCGAGAGAGAAAATAGTCACATGGAAATATCAGCCGACAAGGAACGAACGATTCGTAGGAACTTCGAGATCAACCACTTCACACGAATGCTTAGGTTCGAGCTAGATGCTGTAGATCGGGATCACGCAGTCTTGAGTGTCGAGGTGAGGAAGGAGTTGACTCAGTTGCAAGGCGTTATGCACGGGGGTGCCATCGCGTCCTTGATCGACACAGCGGTTGCGTTCGCTATTGTTGGCGCGTCCGAGCGCGCTGGCCGCTTCACCACGGTGGAGATGAAAGTCAACTATTTGCGAGCTATAAGCGAGGGCCGCGTGACTGCAGAAGCTCGATTGATTCGCAATGGCCGCCGGATCATCGTAGCCGAGTGCGATGTTCACGATTCGAAGGGCCGGCTTGCAGCAAAGGGACTGCTTACTTACATCCGGCTCGATGAGCCGGCCGACGCGAGCCCTATCGAGTGATGGTCGACACAAACCTCGGCGCAACATTGGATCTGATGTGATCCGTCATCGGCGACAGAGTTGCTGCCGGGCTACCCAATTCACCGAGCTCACAAGACTATCAATCCCGATTTTTTGGATCGTCCCCTGAACCGAGACTCCAGAGTGACAACCCATCTCCCAAATTCGTATGGATTTGCTTGTTTCTCAATACATGCTGCCGTTTGAGTTAACGCGAACCGAAAGCTACAATTCGAGAGTCGCGAGGCCATGGGGCCCGCATGTACTTGAGCCGAAAGCCAAAGGTTAACGTGACCCCTCTTCGAAGACTCATACGCTACTTCGTCCCGTACAGGGGGACGCTTCTGCTTGGCGTCTCGTGCGTTCTGGGCACCAATATCTTCAAGCTCATCACTCCTGATTTGGTAGGCCGCGCAATGGACGCATTGAAGACTGCGATGGATCAGTTGAGCAATCTAAACGCATCGGGCTTTGTGCAGGACACCGCAGATGCATTGAGCAAAGAGGGCGCGCGCACAACTCTAGTCAGATACGGATCGTTGATTGTGTTGATGACGCTCGCCCAAGGCGTCTTCCTGTTTACGCAACGACGGCTGCTTATCAATATGTCGCGCAACATCGAATACGATCTCCGGAATGATTTCTATGCCCATCTTCAGAAGCTCCCGTTCGAGTTCTATCAAACGCATCGAACCGGCGATTTGATGGCGCGCGCCACCAACGACCTTTCAGCGGTGCGAATGATTGTCGGCCCCGCGCTGATGTACTCGATGAATACCGTGTTCGCGATGGCGATCATCGTGCCTAAGATCATCTCGATAAGCTGGCGACTCACACTGCTTGCCTTTCTTTCGATGCCTCTGGTTGCGTGGGCTACAAACTACTTCTCCAAACGCATACAGGACCGATTCGAAAAGGTTCAAGAGTACTTCGGTACAGTTTCAAACCGTGCACAGGAATCGTTTGCAGGCGTGCGGGTCATCCGCGCGTACACTCAGGAACTTCCCGAAATTGAAAGCTTCGAGCGAGTAAATCGCGAATTCGTGAACCGCAATCTCCGACTCATACGTTTGTCCGGGGTTTTTCATCCGATCTTACAGTTCTTTATTGGGCTTGGCTTCATCGCGGTGCTTTGGTACGGGGGCAGTCTGACGATCAGCGGCCGAATTTCGATCGGGCAGTTCGTGCAGTTCACCTTGTACCTCGGCTATCTGGTGTGGCCGATGATCGCGCTCGGCTGGGTCATTAACATCTTCCAGCGCGGGATGGCTTCGATGGGCAGAATGCACCATATCATGTCGGTCGAGCCTTCTATCCGCGATACTGAGGACACGAGCGCCGCATCGGAAATCGAAGGCGAGATCGAGTTCCGGAATCTGACTTTTAACTACGGCGGCGCGGCCCGGTCCGCGCTTGAAGACATCAATCTGAGAATCGCGCCAGGTCAAACCGTCGCGTTCGTGGGCGCGGTAGGTTCTGGCAAATCGACGTTGATAAACCTGATCACTCGCTTGCTCGACGCAGAGCCAGGGCAGGTCCTTATCGATGGCCGTCCGATTCGTTCAATTCCGCTCGGCGTGCTTCGAGCTTCCATTGGTTACGTGCCGCAAGAGACCTTCCTCTTTAGCGAGACGATAGCTGAAAACATCGCCTTCGGTGTCGAGAACGCAACTCGCGAGGAGATCGAGCGGGCCGCCGTTGAAGCCGGAATTGCGGAAGACATCCTCGAGTTTCCGATGGGTTATGAAACGATCGTCGGCGAACGGGGTATCACGCTTTCAGGCGGTCAAAAGCAGCGCACCGCGATCGCTCGCGCATTGATTCGCCGGCCCAAAATCCTAATCCTCGATGACTCATTGTCCTCTGTAGACACTTATACTGAAGAGAGGATCCTTACTCACCTTCGCCGAGTTATGCGCGGCCGCACCAGCTTGATCGTGTCCCATCGAGTCTCGACCGTGAAGGACGCTGACCTGATAGTAGTGCTCGAAGACGGCCGCATCGCCGAACGCGGCACGCACGATTCGTTGATCACTCGCGGCGGCTTGTATGCCGAGCTGCATGAGAAGCAATTGCTCGAGGAGGAGCTCGCAGCTACCTAGCTGCTCAGTCCGCTCCGCCGCTGCGTCGAACTACAATGGCAGACTCTCATCACGAAGAAGAAGTATTAGGCAAAGCATACGACGCGCGCTTGATGCGCCGGCTGCTGAAGTATTTGTGGCCTTACAAGTGGTATGCGCTCACCGCCCTGGTGCTCACGATGGGAAGCGCTCCGCTGGTGCTTGCCGGGCCGCCGCTGACCAAAGCCGCGATCGATCTGTTCCTCGCGCCTGATCCGACTAAGCCTGTTTCCGGCTTTGCGAAGGTCCTCAAGCACAATGCCGACAATCTCGGTTTCGGAGCGAACGCCTATGAAGGCATCGCCTTCATCTCGATTGTCTTCTTTCTAGCTAGTCTCGCGGCATTCGCCGTCCAGTACACACAAGCAATAGTGATGCAAGCGATGGGTCAGTACATAATGTTCGACCTTCGCAAACAGATCTTCGCCCACCTCCAGAAGCTCCCGGTCGAGTTCTACGATCGCAATCCAGTTGGGCGGTTGATGACCCGACTCACAACCGATGTCGATGCGCTCAATGAAATGTTCACTGCGGGAGTGATCGCAGTTTTCGGCGACCTGGCAATGATCTTCTATATCGTCATCTGGATGTTTCAGGTGAACTGGAAGCTGGCGCTTGTCTCGTTTGCGATTCTACCGCTACTGGCCGTTCTTACCAGATGGTTCAGACTGGGCGCGCGAGCTTCGTTTCGCGAAGTGCGAGTGCGCATAGCTCGCATTAATGCGTTTCTACAGGAACACATCACCGGGATGCCCGTTGTCCAGTTGTTCAATCGCGAAGGCAAGGAGTTGCGCAAGTTCGACGAGATCAACAACGCACATCGCAAGGCGAATATCGACACGATTTTCTACTACGCCGTCTTCTATCCTGCGGTTGAGATCATCGGCGCTCTCGGCATAGCGTTGATCATCTGGTACGGCGGAGGACAGGTGATCCAGGGCGTCGCGACAATCGGGACCCTGGTGGCCTTTATCCAACTGGCGCGCGCGTTCTACGAGCCGATCTCCGACATAAGCGAGAAGTACAACATCCTGCAATCCGCGATGGCTTCGTCCGAGCGAATCTTTCGGCTTCTCGACGAGCCGGTAACGATAGCCTCTCCCGACAAGCCCGTACGGATCGGTCGCGCACGCGGGAGCCTCGAGTTCCGCAATGTCTGGTTTGCATACAAGAACGAAGATTGGATTTTGAAGGATGTGTCCTTCACCGCCGAGCCAGGAGAGCGCGTCGCCTTCGTTGGCCACACCGGCGCGGGCAAGACTACGATCACCAATCTGCTGCTGCGCTTTTACGACGTGCAGCGCGGGCAAATACTGCTGGACGGAGTAGACATTCGCGAAATGGATCTGCACGAGCTGCGCGCGAACTTCAGCATTGTGCTTCAGGACGTGTTTCTCTTCTCTGGAGATATCGCCGCAAACATACGACTTGGCAACGAAGCGATAACCGATGAGCAGTTGCGTGCGGCGGCACGAGACGTTCACGTTGACGAGTTCGTCAGCAAGCTGCCCGAACGCTACAAGGCGGAGCTTCGAGAGCGGGGTTCAGGATTATCGGTAGGTCAGAAACAACTCATCAGCTTCGCTCGCGCGCTTGCCTTCGATCCGCGAGTGCTGATTCTCGATGAAGCCACCAGTTCGATCGACACCGAAACTGAGCTGCTGATCCGAGATGCAGTCGAACGCTTGATGGAAGGTCGCACTTCGATAGTGATCGCCCACCGCCTCTCAACGATTCAGTCCGTGGACAAGATCATCGTGATGCACAAGGGCGAGATCCGAGAGGTCGGCAATCACCAGGATTTGCTCGCGCAGCACGGCCTCTACTGGAGGCTCTACCAGTTGCAGTTCTATCAGGAGTACAAGCGCGAACTCGCTGAAAGCGTCGCGGATGACTAAAGAAGGTCCGGTCGCCAACAGCCGCGTCTACGCCAAAGGGAAAGTCGATGCCTAAGCTTTCAGCACAAGAGCTCGACCGGATTCTTCAATCGCAGTTCTCTTACTTCGAAGACTCGCGGTTACGCGTCGAAGAAGTTGGCGAGATGACCGCGCGAGTGAGACTGCCTTATCACGACCGGCACCTGCGCCCCGGGGAGACGATTTCCGGTCCGTCGCTGATGGCTCTCGCGGACACCGCGATGTACATAGCACTTCTCGGGATGATCGGGCCGGTCCTGCTTGCGGTCACGACAAACCTCAACATCAACTTCCTTCGCAAGCCCACCAAGTCCGACGTGATCGCCGAGTGTCGACTGCTAAAGCTCGGCGCTCGCCTGGCGGTTGGAGAAGTAACGATGTATTCGGAGGGCGATGAATCGCCGGTCGCCCACGCGACTCTAACCTATTCAATTCCACCGAAAGCCTAACGGTACAGTCTCACCGACGAAAGGTTTTGACCTCAAAGGTACGTCCATCAGTTTCGACCGTGACTGTTCCATCGCGGCCAGTCTGAAAAAGCCGCACGTCGTGCGACAAGTATCTACCCACAACAATCGCGTGAGGATGGCCGAAGCGGCTGCGCTCGCCGACCGAAATCACCGCACTATGCGCTCCGACCGAGTCGATGAACGCTTCAGTCGACGAAGTTTTCGAGCCGTGATGCGGCACCTTCAAAACATCTGCTCGAAGGTTCACCCCCGATTGGACCAGTTCCTCTTCCGCCGCTTGCTCGATGTCTCCCGTCAGTAGCACTGCAACCTGGCCGTATACAAGCCGCAAGACCACCGAGTCGTTGTTGCCGGACGTCACCGGAACCAACCTTGGGCCCGGCGGCCAAAGTACTTCGACTCCAACACCATCGATCTCGAAACGATCCCGGGCTTTGACGGTCGCCAAAGGCACATTTCGTTCGTCGATTGCTCGCTTGAACCGGGCGAACTCTGGATCCTCATAG
>DATMCM010000513.1:0-10685 GCA_035558335.1 Blastocatellia bacterium
TCCTCGGCGTCGGCCAAGCTCAAGTGCGCAACGAGCAGTCCATACCGCGTCATCCGGCTCTGGCTGTAGCTTCCTATAGCATGTTGTTGTTGGCAGCCTTGAAAAGCTTTGGGCCTGGCCGCACCCGCGACTATCTGGATCTGCCTAAGTGGAGACTGAAAGGGTTCTAAGCGAGCATCGCTTCTCGACATCTTGACTAAACTGCGCAGCGAGATAGACGAAGCGTCTGTTTCCCATTTGCTCCCTCAGAACTTCGCTAAAAACCTTGTTCTGTATGCCGATACTTGACACTAAAATGTCCAAACTCCAGGCACCTCACTGAAGTGAGGTGTTAATCAGATCAGACGGATGTGCGTTTGTTCTGAATGTTCCTCGGCAGTCTGTTTGAAGCTAGGAAGGACTGACAACCGACAGACCCTCAGTACACCACCAGCACTCAATAACGCGCCAAATCTGGCGTGAACTTCCCGGCGTTGCTTTCTTGGAACCGTTGAGCGAAGTCCTCAACTGGAGGCCGCCTTGACCAGGAGAAGTAAACGCCATATCCTGCCAGTGCTTCGAAGCACTCTTTCTTACTACTTCATTGGAGAAACGGATGAACAGAAGACTATTCATCGTGACCGCTCTGCTTGTCGGATTCGCGCTGACGACTCAAGCAACAACCAGCATCGCCACGGGAACAGGATCGCGAGATCAGCAGATTGCTCAAGCCACCGAGGCCTTGCGAGCCAAGCTCGTCGAACAGCGCCGCGACTTTCATATGCACCCCGAGCTGTCCAATCGCGAAGAGCGGACTTCGCGCATCGTAGCCGAACGCTTGCGCGCGCTTGGGCTCGATGAGGTCAAGACCGGTGTGGGGAAGTACGGCGTTGTTGCCCTGCTCAAGGGCGGGAAACCCGGACCGGTGGTTGCCGTGCGAGCCGACATGGACGCGCTCCCCATTCAAGAAACGAACGACGTCCCTTACAAGTCGCTCAATCCTGGTGTCAAGCATGCTTGCGGTCACGACGTGCACACGACGGTCGAGCTGGGCGTCGCCGAAGTCCTCAGCAAGATACGGGATCAGATTCCCGGCACGATCAAGTTCATCTTTCAGCCGGCAGAAGAAGGGGCGCCGATTGGCGAAGAAGGCGGGGCCGCGTTGATGATCAAAGAAGGCGCGCTTGAGAATCCGCGCCCGCAAGCCATCTTCGGGTTGCATACCTTTGGCGTCGAGGTCGGTCAGATCGCTTATCATTCAGGGCCGGCGATGGCGTCTGCCGATCGGTTTGCCATAACCATCCGAGGTAAGAAGTCGCACGGTGCGCAGCCTCAACTTGGTGTTGACGCGGTAGTGGTGGCCGCCGAGTGCGTTACTGCGCTTCAAACAATTCACAGCCGTCGCATCGATCCGCTCGAACCGTTGGTGATCACTATTGGTACTATCAAAGGCGGTGACCGCAACAACATCATTGCCGATGAGGTGAGAATGGAAGGCACGATGCGAACCTTGAATGAAGAGGTTCGCTCGCTCGCACAGAAGTTGATGCGTGAAACTTTAGCCGGCGTCACTTCGGTTTATGGCGCTACGTTTGATCTCAAGTTTGACAGCCCGAACCCGGTGACCTACAACGACCCGAGGCTTGTTGAAGAAACGCTGCCGACTATGCGCCGAATCGTCGGTGACGCCAACGTCCTCTCGCCCAAACCTTTCATGCCGGCTGAAGATTTCTCTTATTACCAGAAAGTTATTCCCGGTTTTTTCTACTTTCTGGGTGTTGGAAACAAGGCGAAAGGGCTGGCGCCTGCGTGGCACACCGCTGACTTTGATGTAGATGAGGAATCGCTGGTCGTCGGCGTAAAGGTCATGGCCGGCGTGTTGCTCGACTACCTTGACCGTCACGCGGCGATCAAATAGAGAGCCGGCGGCTAACTTCAAAATCTCTGCCTAGTCTCCGCGTCTCGGCGCCTTTGCGGTGAGCAGTATTTCGACTCCAGGTAACCGCGGAGCCGCGGAACCGCAGAGGTTACGCAAAGAAAACACTCGAATCAAACGAAGGCGGACCCACTGCTCGTCATTAATGATCGCGCAGGATCACTGGCGAGCTAGATGAGGAGTGGGAAACTGTTTCAACTTCTTCCATAGAAGAATCAGACTTCCATCCGTATCCTGCCTTACGACGAAGAAAGCAACAAGAACATCAGAGCTCTCATAGTTGACCGAGCGAACGATATACGTTCGGCCTACAGACGCAGTTTGGAACGATTTGTAAGTGAGATCTGCTACGTTGAAGCCGCTGCCGGTTTTTCGTTGTTGTTCCCGCGCTCCTGGTTCTTCGGTCGGCGCCGCAAACGCGGCAAGATATTGAACGGCCGGGTGATCAAGATCTAATGCTTCTATCGGAGCATCTCCCAGCTCGACGAGAAAACCGAAATTTGCTCCGGCAAACCCGGTACGAAGAGTGCCTTGCTCAAGTCCGATTTGCGGATCCGAATCATAACTGTTGCTCAATCGAGTAAACGAATAGTACGCGCCGCCTTCGCGAACAGTGAGTTTGTCCCGGTATTTTTCCCTGGGCATCAGCCGTGCCAGCCCCGTGTCCGTTTGGCTGAGAAATTCCGCAAACCTATCTTAAGGCCAGAGTTGTGTGCAGTAAAGCCAGACCCGGTTAGCCCGTAGTGTCCTGAATCTGTGTTTGCGTGGTCCATCGAACCAATTTCGAACTACCACCAACACCCATTTATCTACCGTTAGTCCTGAAGGCTGCAGGCGCACGGTGGTTCTGCTATCATCACTCGCGAATTTTGTGTCAGGTACGAACGGATCAGCCATTATGTCCAGCTCTCAAGCTACGATTCTAGTGACCGGCGCGACGGGCTTCGTCGGGAGCCACCTGGTTGACCACCTCCTCGAACGAGGCCGTCGAGTCAAATGCCTTGTACGCCGCACCAGCAGACTGAAATACCTCGAGCATTCTCAGCTTGATTTCGTTTATGGCGGGCTTGATGACCAGACCGACTGGGACGATGCATTCGACGGTGTCGACACCATCTATCATGTTGCGGGAGTGACTTTCGCTCGCCGCCCGCAAGACTACTTCGACGTCAATCAAAAAGGCACCGAAGCTATTCTCGCTGGAGCCATCAAGCACCGAAGCCATCTGAAGAAGTTTGTACTGGTGAGTTCGCTCGCCGCGGTGGGTCCCGCTCGCGACGGCAAACCGGTTGACGAAGAGACTCAGCCAGCGCCTTTAACGCCTTACGGCCGCAGCAAGCTCATGGGCGAAGAAGCCGTTCACGCGGTTGGCGATCTGCTGCCCTCAACGATAGTCAGACCACCAGCCGTCTATGGGCCGCGTGACTACGGCGTGTTTGAGTTCTTCAAGATGATCAACGGCGGCATCTTCCCGATGATCGGTAGCTACGAGAAGCGAGTGAGTCTTGTCCACGCAAGCGATCTTGCTGACGGAATAATCCTCGCAGGCGAGAGCACCGCTTCAACCGGCCGCACCTACTTCATCTCGAGCAAAGAAGTCTACCCGATGAAGGATGTCGCCGGGCTTATCGCAAAGATACTCGGCAAACATCCGCGCAAGCTCACCATCCCAAAGCCGATTGCATACGCGGCCGGGCTTGCCGGTGAGGCGATCTCCGCGTTGACCCGCAAGCCTCCGGTTATCAACCGGGACAAAGTGACTGATCTTTCGCAAACGTGTTGGGGTTGCTCGATCGAGCGCGCGACAAGCGAGCTCGGCTACCGGGAGCAAGTCCCGCTTGAAGACGGTCTTCGCGAGACGGTTGCCTGGTACAAGCGCGAGGGTTGGCTGTGAGCGAAGGACGCGCCGAGGAGAGACGCGGAGAAGCGGTGACCGGGAGGACTGGCGAGCAGATAACCGGGGACAAGAGCGCGCCACAAGAAATAACTGGTCGCAGAGGCTCACTCGCGCCGGCCGACAAAGTCGTTGTCGCCTACCTCACCATTATCACCGCGTTGATTTTGATCTTCAGGTACAGGATCGAAGTCTGGCCGTGGCTGTGCGCAGCGCACGCGATTGGTGTTGGCTTTGTTGTCTTAGTCTCATTTCTGGATCGGACCGACAGCAGCGTTGCAGCATGTCCTCGACCTCTCACCCAGTCGCCAAGTCTCCGCCTTGCTTCATTTCTCCACGGCTGGTATCCGGTCGCGATGATCACGTTGTGCTTCAAGGATCTGAGCTATCTGATCCCGCGAATCCACCCGCGCGATTTCGACGCCGCGCTTGCCGCGATTGACTATCGAGCTTTCGGCGCACACCCGACGGTTTGGCTGGAACGGTTTATGTGGCCGCCGCTCACCGAACTGCTTCAGATCTGCTATCCGACTTACTATCTGCTCCCGATCATCCTGGGTGCGGTGATTTGGCGTTCGCGCGACAGGGAGGGTTTTCGGTTCTGGGTATTCGTCGTTGTATATGGTTTCTACCTTTCTTACCTAGGTTACATCGCGGTGCCGGCGATTGGGCCGCGCCTCCTTCTAGAGATACTGGAAGCGCAGACGAAGCCGCTCAGCGGGCTGATGTTCTTTCAGACGGTTCGCGATGCGCTTGATCGCGCGGAGGGTTTGACGCGCGATTGCTTCCCAAGTGGGCACACCGAGATGACGCTTCTGGCGCTGTACTATGCGCGACAGTTTCATCGAAAGACTTTCCTGATCTTTTTGCCCCTGGGAGTTGCGATCATCGTCTCCACGGTTTACTTGCGCTACCACTACGTGGTCGATGTTGCGGCAGGCGCGCTGCTGGCTGGAGCGGTCATTCTGAGCGCGCCGAAGGTTTTCAGCGCGCTTGAGCGGTAACGGCGAAGGTCTATTCGCATTGCGTAGGCGTCGAAGCATCGGATATATTTTGAGGCCTAACGAGGAGCGGCGACGAATGCAGCCAGTAACATCTCGCACTGTTCGCGCTTATGTCTAGCGAAAAAGTAGTGGCTACAAACCGGGAAGCCTATCACAACTATCACATACTCGAGACACACGAGTGCGGCGTCGCGCTAACCGGCACAGAGGTGAAGTCGATTCGCGAAGGGCGCTGTAACTTGAAGGACAGTTACGGCCTGATCCGCGAAGGCGAGGCGTGGCTGATGAACGCCCACATCAGCCCGTATAGCCATGGCAACCGCGACAACCACGAGCCTACCCGTACTCGCAAGCTGCTCCTTCACCGCGCGCAGATCGACAAACTCGCCGGCAAAGCACAGGAGAAGGGCCTCACGCTGGTGCCAACAAAAATGTACTTCAAGAACGGGCGTATCAAAATCGAACTAGCCGTCGCCAAGGGCAAGAAGCTCTACGACAAACGCGAAACCGAGAAGCGACGCGAGGCCGACCGCGAGGCCCGCGCGATGTTGAAAGAAAGGAGTCGTTGATTGCGGATTGCGGATTGCCGATTCCGGATTTGAGAACCCGTGGGTTTGAAGGAAAACACCAGCGTCTCAAATCCGTAATCCGCAATCTGCAATCCGCAGTCCGCAATCAAGAATGGAAGTCAGAGCCGAGTTTGGAAAGTTCTATGAGGTCGAAGCAGACGCGCTGGTGGTAACGATTTACGAGGGCGAGAAGGCCGACGACGGCGCTCTAAGGGAATTGGACGAGCGGACCGGCGGAATCATCAGCGAAATCATTGGCACCGACGAGATGCGCGGCAAACAGGGCGACATGGTCTACTTCCATCGCCCCGGAAAGATCCGCGCCAGCCGGTTGCTTCTGGTGGGCGCCGGCAAGCGCGAAGAGTTCTCGTTCGACTCGGTGCGCAAAGTCGTTGGCGCGGCGGCACGGTTTCTTCGCGGAAAAGGCGCTCGCACGATGGCGATACTTCGGCGTTCCCAGCTCGACCTGGGTAACAGCGCGCAGGCGGCAGTCGAAGGCGCGCTGCTCGGTCTGTTCGAACCGGATATGTACAAAACCGAACATAAGGAAGAACGCAGGATCGACGAGTTGATCCTGGTGGCGGCTGCGCCCGGTTCGGAGGACGCGCTTGCCGAAGGCGTCGAGCGCGGGCGAATAATCGCGGAGGCCGTCAACTTCGCCCGCGAGCTTTCAAACGAGCCGAGCTCCACCCTGACTCCGACGGAGCTTGCCGAGCGCTCCAAGGAAACCGCAAATCGCTTCGGGCTCGAGATAGACGTTCTGGACGAAGCTCGAATGAAGGAGCTTGGGATGGGCGCGCTGCTCGGCGTGGCGCGAGGGTCCGACGAGCCGGCTCGGCTTATCGTGCTTCGCTACTCTCCCGATGAAGCGCAGCCGATGGGCAACGACGCCGATGTGATTGCTATAGTCGGGAAGGGAATCACCTTCGACTCGGGCGGCATCTCGATCAAACCCGCCGAGGGCATGGAGAAGATGAAGTACGACATGTCCGGCGCGGCGGCGACGCTTGCTGCGATGCGCGCGATCGCGCAGCTCAAGCCGCGAGCAAACGTGATCGGAGTCATGCCCACGACTGAGAACATGCCTTCCGGACGAGCTTATAAACCCGGCGATGTGCTTCGAGCGATGAGCGGCAAGACTATCGAGGTGATAAACACCGACGCCGAGGGCCGGCTGATTCTGGCCGATGCGGTGACTTACGCGCGCAAGCTTGGCGCGACTAAGATCATCGACCTTGCGACGTTGACCGGCGCGGTGTCGATCGCGCTTGGCCCGGTCAACGTAGCGATACTCGGAAACGATCAGGCGTTCATCGACGAGTTACGCGGGGCAGCGCGCGAAGTGGGCGAGCGCTTCTGGCAATTGCCTATGGATGCGGACTATCGCGAACTCATCAAGAGCGACATAGCTGACATAAAGAACTCGGCGGGGCGCTACGCTGGCACGATCACTGCGGCTTATTTCATACGCGAGTTTGCGGAGGACACTCCGTGGTGTCATCTGGACATCGCCGGAACAGCGTGGGAAAACGAGCGGAAACCGCATATGGCTAAAGGACCGACGGGCGTCGCGATCCGCACGCTGATCAACTACGTCTGCAACCACGCGGCGAAAGGATAAGAGCAAAGAGCGAAGGGCTAAGGGAAGGAAAACACCTTTGCGCTTCGCCCTTTCTTCTATGCACTTCACTCGCTCTCAGCAGATCGGCGCGCTGTTTCTCTTGGGTTTGTTGCTTGGGCTTGCGATGTATCGCAGTTGTTAGCGATCGGCGAGGCAAACACAACTCGGGAACCTTTGCCTGAATCGGTCGAACTTTCCAGGAAGATCTTCTAAGAACCAGATTTGTACCGCTCATCCAACTGTTGCTCGACCGGCCGTTCAAGATATTCGCGAACCTTGTTCACAAAGTCATCGAGGCCTGTATCCCTCGCAGCGTTCTTGGTCTCTCCCTGCTTGTGGCCAGGATGTACTTCATCACCGCCGCATATCAAGCCGATTATGTACGAGCCCAGCATTCGATAGCTCTCAAACTGAGACTCGTTGAACCATTGGTCCGCCGTCGAATCATGGGGGAAGGCCTCGTCGGTTTGGGCATATTGGTAGACATCGGCCGGTTCGGTGCCGTAAAAAGTCGGCTTGATATAAATCAGTAATCCATCGGTGCCCTGACCATCGACACATGAATAACCGATCGTTCCGATTGCGCAGTAGTAGCCCTTCGTTCGCTGCAGTCTCGAGTAGATCTTGATCCCTTGATCGAACGTAACCGGGATCCCGAAGTCGATGCGAATCTTACGGACGGCGCCGCCGAGGTCTTCGAACTTGAAGTCACCGTCCTGCCCCGCATCGCTCACAACGATGGTGTGGCAGCGGCGAAGCACCATTTCGTAGAGCGCGAGATTCTCAAAGTGCCCGCCGTCGGAAAGATACACATACTGATTCTCATCGTTAGTCAGCCCGAGGGCCTCTTCTATCATCGGCCGAGCGGCATGGAGTGGCCCGGAACGCTGGAAGGTTTGGAGCCCTGCTGGAGCTGTGTTGCCCAGCCACCATCCCATCCGCGCGTTGAACAACGTCATCAAGAATCCGATGATCGGCGAGGAGTGATAGCCCATGTTGGGGCTCGCCGCTGCGCCGGAGATTGCGACTGCCGTGCCCAGCGAGATGCCTTCTTGCCCGCCGTAATAAATCTTTTTGCCGTCCACGTCGTATTCTGTTCTTCTATAGCCGACGTTCTCGCAATAGTTTCCCGCGTGCAGGGCCGAGACGGTGAACGATTCGGCCTTCCTCTGTTGCCACGCGAGCTTTTCGCCGGCCACCAGATTGAGCGCCATGTTGATCACGTGAAAAGGCTGCCGAGGCGGATCTTCATGAGCGGGTTTCTGGTTGGGCC
The DNA here is from genome assembly GCA_035558335.1 of Blastocatellia bacterium. GTDB lineage: Bacteria > Acidobacteriota > Blastocatellia > UBA7656 > UBA7656 > Onstottus_B. The sequence goes on from DATMCM010000513.1 coordinate 8,277, forward strand.
ACAGCTTGTGCATTTGGATGTTGTCGTCCTCATCAAATCCGGTGAACAAATTTGGTTTGCGGTGCTCGCGTGAAGCTCCAAGGTAGGCGCGAATCAAGCGGTTACGATACATCGCGTGCAACGAGAACTTGTTGATGTTGATAAAGATCCCCATCAGATAACCAACCGCTGCGAGTCCGATCACAAACAACGAGAGATTCTTGAATGTGGTGAGTAGAAGAGCCAGTCGATAGTCTTCCCAGGTGTGCGGGACGCTTCGGTGAAAGAGTATCTCGGCTCCGAGAGCGATCGCGACGGTTAGAAAAATCGCAAAGGCCGGCGCAGCCAGCGCAAGGCCGTATTGCGTGATAAGCGTCGTCAATCCCGAACTCGGGGATGAACGCTTTTTTCGCTCGGTTTCTTCTTGCGAAGCAGTCTTCCCACTGCGCCCCGCAAGGATCGTTATGACGCCCGATAAGCTCCCGACCGAGGCTACTATGGTTCTCAGTTCGGTCCCTAAATACAACAAACCCATCGGACCGAAGATCAGCAGAGCGCTGGCCGCGCTCCAACCTACTACATAGATCAGAATCCACGCGCCCGCCCGCGCCCACCATTCACGATCGTGATCACTGGTCCAGTAGCTCGACAAGCCAACAAAAACCGAGTCGGTCACCAGAAGCGACATCAGAAATGCGGGAGAGGAAAAACAGACATAGAGCAGCAGTGTTGTGTCGTTCTTCAGAGGATCCGGAAACACCACGGTTGCGATGCACCAGGTCACACAGCCTCCAAGCGCGCCGGTGACGATGATCACAAGCGCTTCCCATAAAACCGTCAACCGAATCTCTCGAAACCGCACCAATGTTCCGCCCAGGAAAGCGACGAAATTGATGACGATTCCAAGCCCCACGAATATCAGAAGATCCTCCCTGAGGCTGATCGTCTTGCCAGCAATATCGAACGCAAAGGAATTCGGCCACTCGAGCTTGTGGCCTTCCCACCCCCAATACGTGATCAGCAGGATGGATGAAGTCAGCAAGGGCAGGAGGCACCACTTCAAGAAGCCGCCTTGATTGTCGCTAAGAAGCTTGATGCTCGGGCGATGAAAGCCTATATAACCGAGGGCCCAGACCAGTAAAATGCACCCCGCCACCAGACACTCTTTGGCCATCGCCGTCGAAAAGGTTATCTGGAGCACAGGAATGCCGACGCGGGGAATCATCAAGGCGGCAGCGAGGAGCGGAACCAGCACGAACCAGTTCAACATCAGGTTTCGCAACACAGTTGCGACTAGGCTCCAGGTGTCGGCTGATAGCAACCCTAACTTTGGATCGAGGTAGCTGCTGTAGTCTCGCAGCCGACTGACTGGGCCGGGCTCTGGCGTGATCGGGGACTTAGGCTCATCGGCCAGGGCCTCGAGAACGTGAGACATCCCGTGCCGGTGGATCCAGGCTGTAAGCCAGCTTCCGATGTAGCCGCCGCCCGAGACAGTCGAGAGGTAGTCGAACTTGTCCAACACTCCGCAGCGTGCAAGGCCTTGAATGATCCCGAGCGCGAATGTGGCGCTTCGGATTCCGCCCCCGGAGATGCAAAACGCCCCGCGCTTTCGCGGAAGCTTGTGGATGAGCTTAAAGATTTCCTTGAGCCGCTCGTCCTCGCCCGCACCCGCGGGGTAAACCGGAGGCGTGCCATTGTGTAGTTTGACATATTCCTCTTCCAGAACCTGAGAAAGTAGCAGACGGGGTGTCTTTGTTTCCGTGTTCGCCATGGTCCTCCAGGCTTGATCTGCGAGATCGATCAGCGCGGTTGGGTCGGGTTCTTTATCCCCTCACCGTCTTGCTTGATGAAGGAATCAAACCAATGCATTCGACGAGGGTGCAAGGAAATCTGGAGCCAGCTTTGAACGCCCGCGATACTAGTGTACGACATGACGTTTGTCAATCAAGCGGTGAGATCAAGCGGTAAGATGTGCCACGCTCCGCAGTTGTCTTCAGACAGAGTGTCTGGCAGAAGGCGCGATATTGCACTTTTGAGTCCCGGCGAGTTCGTATTGAAGTCTTCCGCAGACTAGACAGTCTACGGCGCCGCTCGAGCGCGAAAGGCGGTTATTGCAAGATTTCTGGCGATCGGTGCGGGTACATCATCGAGGCTCAAATCATCGCGGTTACTGATGCACATCCAGCACATCGTGTCGCGTAATGATTCCAACTATCCGGCCGTATTCTTCCACAAGCAACGCGGGTGATCGCTTCAAGTGCTTGACCGCGGTTTCGACCGCCGCATCCTCGGGAACTACCGGGAGCGCGGCGTCCATCACCTCGGACACATTGGATTGCATCAGGTCGCGGTTGCCCAAAAGCTTTGCCATCAGCGGACCCTCTCTCAGGCTGCCGACCGACTTTCCCTCTTCCAGAACGGGCAGTTGCG
>DATMCM010000514.1:0-8702 GCA_035558335.1 Blastocatellia bacterium
TGGTCAACCGATCCCCGCTGTTGATGTGATCCCACGCGAACTTTCCCTTGACGCAGGTTGAAACGCCATTTGCCGGCCCTTCCAGGGGCTCGACCTTTAGAATGTGCCGGTCCTTCGTCCAGACATCGAAGCTGCACCCGACTCCGCAATAGGTGCATACCGTCTTGGTTCGGCGAATGCGCGACTCACGCATGGCCTCTTCGGCTTCCGATACGCGCATAATCGTCCCATAACCGGTTTCGGGCTCGATCCCCTTGACCACGTCGATCATGCCGTTCAAGGCCGACTTTGACAGTCCGGTGAAAAAACCCGCCTTGCCGAGCATCGATGTTTCCATCAGCGCATTGCAGGGGCAGACCGTTACGCAGTGGCCACACGAGACGCAACTGGATTCACCGATCGGCGAGCCGCCGTCCCACAGCACACGAGGATGTGGGTCTTCCCAGTTAATCGAAAGCGTTTCATTCACCTGAAGGTTTTGGCATGCCTCTACGCATCGGCCACAGAGAATGCATTGATCGGGATCATAGCGATAAAACGGGTTCGTATTGTCGACTTCGTAGGGCTTGGTTCGAAAGGGTATGTTCTGACGTTCAATCGCGAGCAGCTTAGTGGTGTTGTGTACGGTGCAGTTACCGTTGCTGTTGTCGCAAACCGTGCAATAGAGAACGTGATTGCTGAGAATCTTGTCAAATGCTTGTCGCTGAGCGGCACTCGCGGCAGCGGATTTCGTGTTCACACTGATTCCGGGTAAAACGGTTGTGGCGCAGGCCCGGACCAGATTGCCGTCAACTTCCACCATGCATGTATCGCACGTTTGAATGGGACCAAGCTGAGGGTGATAACAAACCTGCGGAACTTTGCTGGAGGTGCGGTTGATCACATCGATGAGGCGTTCGCCATCTCTCGCTTGCAGCGCCAGATCGTCAATCGTTATCCTGATCATTCGATTGTCCTCTCTCCGCCAGTTTCAAACCCTGATCCGACAGCGACCGCACTAATAATCTCAATCGACTCCAAACACGGGTTTTCTAACCTTCAGACCGAGTCTATGAGCATTCCGCCGTCGCGGTCTTTCGTTGTCTTGCTGAAAACAACCGCTTTTTGCCACCTCTTCGCTGACAAGCAGCCCACGATGTTGTGACGGTGTGATGATGGACGTAATCAATCCTGCGACCGAATGCTCAGTGAGGGTGACCGTGGTCGGAGACGCGCGGAACAGTGCGAGCCTACGCTGCGAGGAGACACCGTGACCATCACTAGTTCAACACGCCCATCATGCTTCATTCGCTGGGGCGCTTAACGGAAGGGTAAACTGGATGGTCGCGCCCGCACCGTCGTTTGGCGTGGCCCAAAGCCGCCCGCCGTGAGCCTCGATGATGGAACGACTGATCGCCAGTCCCATACCCATGCCCTGCGACTTGGTGGTGTAGAACGCATCAAAGATCTTCTCTAGATCCTCCCCGGCGATCCCCATCCCGCAGTCTTGCACGGCGACGAGCACTTGGCCGGATTCATTTGTACGAGAACAGATGATCAACTCTCGTGGTCGATCATTCACCGAGGCCATCGCTTCGATCCCGTTCATCAAGAGATTAAGCGTGAGTTGTTGCAACTGCACCCGGTCTCCGGACACTGGCGGAAGGTCGGCGGCCAGCTCCATCCGTACAGTCACACCTCTTCGTGTGGTTTCGTTCCGCGTCAGCAAGATGACTTCTTCGATGACTTCATTAATGTCCACGCGCGCCGTCGCCATATCCGTTTTCCGCATTAGCGCGCGAATTCGGCTTATGACCTCGTTCGCCCGATTCCCATCGCGTATGATGCGCCGAGCCGCCTCGCGAGCCTCGTCCAGGTTTGGCGGCTCGCGGGCCAACCAGCGCAGGCAGACACCCCCATTGGTGACGAGGGCCGCGAGCGGCTGATTGATCTCGTGAGCAATCGAGGCCGCCAGTTCTCCCATTGTCATGACTCTTGTTACATGCGCCAGTTCCGCCTGTGCCTCGCGCAAGGCCTCTTCAGCCCGTCTGCGCTCGGTCACATCTATGAGCGTACCGACAAACTCGATGGGGTCACCAGATTCACTGATGACGGGATGGCCCAGGCTTTGGACATACTTTATCGATTCGTCCGCAAGAACGACTCGACAGTTCACCTCAAATTCTGTTCTTTCGCGAACCGCCCGATCAACCGTCTGTTCAACCAAGGGCCGATCATCGGGATGAATCCCTTCTAGAACCATCGCGTAAGACGGCGGCGCCGTCTCGGGGTCCAAGCCAAAGATGCGAAAATGTTCCCGCGACCAGAAGAGCTCCCCGGTGCCAACATTCCAACCCCAACTACCGGTGTGGCTTATTCTCTGCCCATCCGCGAGATAAGCTTCACTACGGCGCAGCTCCTCTTCCGCGCGTTTGCGCTCCGTGAGCTGTTCTCGTAGTGCGTCCTCTACATGCTCGCGTTCCCGAATATTGGTTAACAGCCTCTCCACTTCACGCGCCGTCTGGTTGGTTCCCAGAAATTCCTCTGGTGGCACATAGTACAGATTTCGGCAGACCGTGCCGCGGTAGACGACCACAGGATGCGTGCGGATGACATCCAGAATGAGCTCCGGTGGAAATAGGCGTCGATTGTACTGGCAGAGCGCGGAACAATTACTTTCAGAGAGAGTATGAGTCAATTGACTTTCGTATTCCATCCAGCGCTCGAGCCCACGGCCACCTCTCAGAACCCATTCTGTTTCTCCGGTGGCGCGGACGGCGGAAAACCCTTCGCTCATCGCCAGCTGCGTTGCTTCCTTCCAGAATGTAAACATCCAATCGGGGTGAAAAGATCCGTGCTCCAGATACGCCTGCTCTTTGGTCGCCAGAACGAGGGCTTTAGATGCGCTCGCGCGGTCTACGTCAATTCCTTCGGACTCCATGGCTTGGCGAACATCGCCAACCGTGCCATCATCGGCGATGTAAATGCATTTTTCTCCACGATCGAGCCCGATCCGCATGAACGGAATGGCGACCGCGTAGTGCTCTTCAGGGCTTTCATATATCGAGCAGAAGTGGTCGTGGGGACCGAGTTGTTCTAGTGCAGCGACGAGCGGAGTCTGCGTTGAAGTCTTCGGTGCTGGCGAACTCATAGAGCCTCCTTCCTTTTGTCTAACCTCTTCGTTTAAGAACGGCGCTCACTATCTTCTGAAGAGTGGAAGGAAATCGCATCCAACCAAGTTTATTGGCAATTAGTGATCGCGCATTTCAGGTTATCCCCTGTTCCTGACTAGTACAAGGCGGTAGGGTGAACTGGAATGTCGCGCCAGGGCCCTTATTCCGCCTAGCCCATAACCGTCCGCCGTGATCCTCAACAATGGAACGACTGATGGCCAGCCCCATACCCATTCCCTGAGATTTCGTGCTGTAAAACGCATTGAAAATCTTTTCCAGATTCTCTGGATCGATCCCCTCACCGCAGTCTTGCATAGCGACGAGTACCTGGCCGGTCTCATCCGCACGGGAACGGATGACCAACTCTCGTGGTCGATCGTCCAGCGAGGCCATTGCTTCGACGCCGTTCATAAACAGATTTAGAGCAACCTGTTGCAACTGCACCCGATCTCCCAAGACCGGAGGAAGACCGTCGGTCAATTCCAGCCGCAGCATCACGCCTTTTCGAGCTGCTTCCTGGTGTGTTAGCAGGACGACTTCCTGAATTGCTTCGTTAATATCCAACTGCGCTTTCGGTGTATCGGTTTTCCGAAGCAGCGCTCGAATCCGGTCGATGATCTCGCTTGCACGATTACCATCGCGAATCACACGTCGTGCGGCTTCGCGAGCCTCGGCGAGGTCGGGCGACTCACCCATCAACCAGCGCAGGCAAGCGCCGCCATTAGTGACTACGGCGGCAAGCGGCTGATTGATTTCGTGTGCGATGGAGGCGGTCAACTCGCCGAGAGCGGTCACCCGGGTGACGTGCGCGAGTTCCGCCTGGGCGTTTTGCAAGGCTTGCTCGGCGCGTTTTCGTTCGGTGACATCGGTTATGGTCACCAGCACACTCTCAAATGTGGCGGGCGGCGGAGGAAATGTAATGGTAAACAATACGACTAGTCGGTCTCCCGCCAAGGTTTGCAAAACAGTTTCGGATTCAAAATTGGCGCGCCCTTCAGCCAGGGCGATTAGCTCCCTCGCAAACACATCCCGAGTCTCCGGCAGGAATATCTTGTCCAGCGAAACCAGCAGCTCCTCCTTGCTCTGCGCCCCGAATAACTTGACGCTGGCCTCGTTTACATCAAGGATCTTCACGGCCGAGAGGGCTTGCTCGACAACCTCGTGGTGAGCGACAAGATACTGGCTAAAATCGCTGACGCCCCTTGTCTTAAGCTCATCAATGAGCGTTTTGACTCGAGAGAAGTCTTCTTCCCAGATAGACACCCCAGCCGTCTGAAAGATGTGCCGGTATCTTTTCTCGCTCTCGCGAAGTTTCGCCTCCGCTCGCTTGCGCTCGGTGATGTCGTTGTTGGTCTCGAGGATCGCGGCGGGTGCGCCATCCTCGTCTCGCTGCAAAGACCAGCGGCTCGACACCACGACCTGCGTCCCGTCTCGCTTGGAGTGTATGAGCTCTCCTTCCCAGCGGCCGGTGCTGAGCAACTGCCCATTGATTTCCTCAAGCGGCGCGGGAAAGATCGTCTGCGTAAGCTGGTGAGAGACCTTGCCCACCGCTTCCTCTCTGGTCCATTCGTACAGCTCCTCGGCGCCGCGATTCCAGTAAGTGATTACATCGCCCATATCGCGGACGAAAACGGTGTCGTGTGTGAGATCCAGGAGGCGAGCTTGCTCGCGCAGAACTTCTATGGCCTGCTCGCGCTCAACGGCGATACTCGCAAGATCGGTGATCTGCTCTATGAGTTTCTGCTCTTGCGGAGTGGGGGTACGCGGTTCGCGATAATATATCGCGAACGTCCCCAGCACCTTGCCTTCCGAGGATAGTATCGGCGTGGACCAGCACGCTCGCAGCCCATGCGTTAAGGCCACATCCCGGAAATCGGCCCACAGCGGATCAATCGCGATGTCCGAGACGATCACTTGCTTTGCCCGGTAAGCGGCCGTCCCGCAGGAGCCGACGGACGGGCCGATCGTGATGCCCTCGATTGCCTGAGTATAATCAATTGGCAGGTTGGGGGCTGCACCGTGCCGGAGGCGGTTGGTATTGCGCTCCAACAAGAGGATCGAAGAGATAGAACCACTGGCCAGCTCTTCGACGAGCCGGCATAACGTATCGAGGATGAGAGCGCGAGAATCGCCCCGGGCTATCATTTCGAGAAGCCGTTTCTCTTCCCCGAGCAGTATCTCCGCGCGCTTTCGATCCTCGATGTCGGTCATCGTTCCATACCACTTGACGATGTTTCCCATCTCGTCGCGCAGCGGCACCGCGCGGCTCAGGAACCAGCGATATTCACCATCAGCACGGCGACTTCTGAGTTCATACTCGAACGGTTTGCCAGCTGCGATGTTCGCACGCCCGGTTTCACGGGCCCTCGCAAGGTCGTCGGGATGAATCGCGACCTCCCAATCATGACGGGCAATATCTTCCAAAGAGAACCCGTGGTACTTCACCCAAGATTCACTAACGAAATCGGTAGAGCCGTCAGGCAACGCGCTCCAGACCATCGCGGGGATTGTGTCGATGACTAGCTGAAGCCGATCCTGCGATTTCTTGATCTCGTTAACAGCCTCATCCAGAGCCATTCTCGCTCGATGCTGCTCGGTGATGTCCATGACCGTCCCCAAATACTCGAGGTTTCCCCGGTCATCTCTGGCGGCCTGCGCAACCACGTGGAGATATTTCACAGAACCATCCGACATCAGCAATCGATGTTCAATGTCCCAACCCTTCCCGTTCCGGGCTGCACGATCGAGTGTCTCTCGCACCAGACTGAGGTCTTCGGGATGCACTCGATCCAGCAGCATTTCGATGGTGAGTTTCCTCGTTCGATCGTATTCGCCGATTCGATAACTTTCCTCCGACAAATACACCTCTCCTGTGGAGACACTCCAGCTGCAACTGCCCGTATGGCTCATTCGCTGTGCTTCGGCTAGATAACCCTCGCTTCGACGCAGTTCCTCCTCGGTACGCCTTCGCTCACCACTGGCGCGGAGCGTCGTCACACCATATGTAAGGCCTTCCGCTAAATGGGTGCGGAGTGTGGTCACGGCATGAGTCAACAAGTTAGCCAAACCGGTGTAATGCTCGACCGCCCTCTCATCAAAAGCGTTGTATTCCGCGGAGCAAAGATTGAGGGTGCCACGAAGATCCACTTTTGCCTGCGACTTGCCACACGCGATCAACGGAACTGCAATGCACGAAGCATAACCTCGTTCGAGCGCTTCAACTCGCCACGGAGAAAACCTTGGATCTGTTCGGATATCGTCGATCCAATATGCCTTGCCGGTTCGAAGCGCAGTCCCCGCTGGTCCATGACCTGCTTCCGACTCATCTCCCCAGGAAATCTTTACGCGGTCCAGGTAATCGAGACCGCATCCGGCCTTTGCGACCGGCCGAATAGTCTTCTCAGCGTCATCTTCGCAATAGCCAACCCAAGCCAATCGAAGCTCATCGCCGGCTACAAGGATTTCGCAAACGGATTGCAACAGCTCCTGCTCGCTCTCCGCTTGAAAGAACGCGCTATTGCACTGGTAAAGAGTCCGCAGTCTCCGACTCAGTCGGTTCAGAATCTCCTGGTGGGTTTTGCGCTGCTCTTGCATGTACTCTCTTGCCAATCACTCTGCCTTTATGGCTGGCGACGTATTCGGCAACCGATGCTATTCGAGACCGAGCACTTTGCCGGCCAATGCCGTTCCGGCTACACGGGCTCGGATCTTGTCGAAAGCCGTTTCGCGGCTGCGCGACGTATCGTCGGCGAAAGGCGAAAATCCGCAGTCATCCGTCGTTCCCAATCGATCAAGCGGAATGTATTCAGCAGCTTCGAGGACGCGGTCCCTGACCTCTTCGGGAGTCTCGACATGAGGATCGAGCGGATCAATTACGCCTACGAAAATCCGTTGCCACGCTTTGGCGTGTTCCCGGATCATTTTCAAGACACGCTTGCGGTCACGCTCGCTTGCCAATTGTATATAAAAGTTGGTGGCCTGCAGCTCGAACAAGCTCGGCAGAAGTTCGGCGTAGTCCACGTCAGAGCTGTGGGATGAGTGACGATCGGCGCCTGGACAGGTGTGCACTCCAAGTCGCTTCCGGTCTTCGGCGGAAAAGCGTTCAAGCACCAGATTATTCAGGTCGATGAAACTATGCAGCAGGCGCCGCGATGGATCCAGCTTGATTGAAAGCCGTCCCTCCGTGAAGTCCATCTGAACTACATGTGCGCCTTTTTGCAGACACCGCCGAATTTCTCCTTCCTGCTCGGCAATCAAGGCGTCGAGATACTCTTCTCGCGAATAGCCCGGAATGCCGCCTTGGGGATATAACAGGCTCAACGCCGAGGCTGAGATCACCGCTTGCTTGAGCGGCACGTGCGCATACTTTTGAGCTATTTCCAGGTAAACATCGGCTGAGGTCTTATACCTGAACGGTCCGGCGGTTATTCGCGGAAATTGTCGAATGTGCCCGTCCGCGAACGAAATCGGTATACCGTCCGGCGCAAGGTTCTCGAGCCCGTAGATGGAATATGTGGCGAAGCTGTGTTTCGCCTGTTCTCCGTCGGTAATGACCGGCGATCCGGTGGCTTCCAGGCGCTGAATAGTATCCTGGACGGCAGAATTGTAAAGCGCATTCAGTTCCGGCTGCGAGATTCGCCCGGCTTCGAAGCCCTGGATTCCCTCGATCAATGCAGCCGGTCTCGGAATACTTCCCACTTGCTCTGTAGGCAGCATCATAATTGCCCCAGTTGTGGTGAAAGGCAAACGACAGCAAGTTTTACACTGTTGTCAGCTGCTATTAATCGTGCCATCGAAACTCTGAAACCGCAACTTTCGATGGCGTGTCTCCGGCCTGCAGCTTCGCTCGATCGGCCAACCCAAAGATCGAGATAGCACATGATACGGCTCGCAAGAAATTCCCGCGTTAATCACTGAGGGCCAAAAGAACCTCTGATGGTAGCCCCGTTTGTGGTCGATCTCGGCCACTGGTTAATAGAAAGGGAGTGAACCGTAATGAAAGCAATCAAATCTACTCAGAAGATCACAATCGGTATCCGTTTCGTAGTCGGACTCTGCCTTTTTCTCACTGCGGGCACCGCGTTTGCGCTAAAAGTAAATGTGGATTACGACAAGGGAACCGATTTCTCAAAGTACAAGACTTACGCCTTTGCGGAGGGCACGCCCACGCCGCAAACGCTGACGAACCAACGGATTGAGAGGGCCATAGAAGCTCAGCTAGCGGCTAGAGGGCTGACGAAAGTTGAAAGCGGTGCGGACCTGACCGTCGTCTATCACTGCGCTGTCACCCAGCACACCCAACTCAACACCACGAGCTTAGGCGGCTGGGGTTGGGGACCAGGCTGGAGACGAGGTTGGGGTTGGGGAGGAGGATGGAGAGGCCTTGGCGGCAATGCGATCACTCAGGTGGAGCAAATTCCCGTGGGAACTCTCATCGTCGACATCGGCGACTCGACTAACAAGAGATACATCTGGCGCGGGACTGCCAGCAACACGATAAGCAGCAAGCCGGACAAGAATGCGAAGGCAATCGACGGCGAGGTGAAGAAG
>DATMCM010000515.1:0-8185 GCA_035558335.1 Blastocatellia bacterium
CCATTGAGCGGCAGATCGTTGATGGACTTGTTCGAGAAGGTGCCACCCAGTGTCGTGTTGGTAGTATCGATCTCCGGAGTCTCGAACGTAACTGTCACCGACTCGGTGATATTGCCGGCCACCAACGAAACGTCGATGCGAACATCCGATGCCACCTCTACGCGTACCTGCGCGTGCTCGGCCTTTTTGAATCCGCTCGCCTCAACGACCACCGAGTATAGTCCGGGCGCCAGGTTCGGAGCGACGTAGTCGCCCGCGTCGTTGCTTTCAACGGTTCGCGAAGCACCCGTCTCCACGTTGGTGATCGTCACCTTGGCGGCTCGGACTGCGGCGCCCTGTTCGTCGGTCACCGAGCCAAGAATCCGACCTTGATAGGTTTGAGCGGGAACGACGCCCGAAAGCGCCGAGATCATAAGCAAAGCCACCAGCATTTGAAGCCTTTTCATTCTTATTGCCCCCAAAGTAGATCTTGATTTCACGCCTCTAATTTGCCGCTGACAATACAATTGCCAAGTGTCAAAGTCAATCAATTCGCGCTCTGCCTGCCCGAACTGGTAAGCGATCTGCCGCTCCGACGCGCAGGCAAACTCAATGAAACTGATCCGCAAGTTTGACGAAGCGAGCGGCAATCAAGATAATGACCGTCTGTTGAGTTGTTCAATCCATTACTTTCTTTATTCCGGAGGCACTGATGAAGACCGATGCCGGCGCAACCCCGTTTGGTTCATCGAGGCTGCGCGTCGCACTATTTGCGATCGCACTGAGTTCAATGTTGTTTGTCACTGGCTGTAGTAGCGATTCCACCCCGACTGGCAACTCCGCCAACGAGTACCCGGCGGGGGTGAGCGATGACGTAGAGAAGCAACTCAAGTATGACGCTCGGGTTGATAGCTTCGAAGCCGATGGCGAGGATCTCGTAGTCAACGTGAACGAATCGTGGACATCTTCGCCGCAGGGAATGCAGGAGCGCGCGGTCGGTGAGTGGTATAGCCTCTGGCACGTTCAGCACGGTGGCAAGGTGATCGTCAAACACGACGGGAACGCCGTTGCCACCTGGTCAAGCGAAGGATACAAGCCGGAAAAAGCCAAGAGCGGCGAAGGCGCTGCGGAATCCGAAGGTTGATCTGCAACTTTCTTGAATGCGCTGGCGTCCTTCCTTGAAGGTTGGAAAGAGGCTGGACAAAGTTGACAGCTAAGGGTCGGCGCCGCGGCAGATCAGCCCGCGTTTTTGTTGGCCATCTCAATTGCCTGGAGCATAGCCCGTGCCTTGTTGACCGTCTCCACATATTCGCTTTCGGGAATTGAGTCAGCCACTATACCCGCGCCGGTTTGAATGTAGGCACGGTCACCTTTGGTCACGATCGTTCGAATCGCTATGCAAGAGTCCAGGTTGCCCGAGTAGTCGAGATACATAACCGAGCCGGCGTAGACTCCGCGGCGAGTCGGCTCGAGTTCGTCGATGATCTCCATCGCTCTGACCTTGGGTGCGCCGGTCACGGTGCCCGCAGGAAAACACGCCGCCAACGCATCGAAGCGATCCATCCCCGGCTTTAGACGCGACTTGATTGCCGATACCAGGTGCATGACGTGTGAGTAGCGCTCGACGGTCATCAACTCGGTGACCTCGACTGAACCGTAGTCTGAGACGCGGCCCAGGTCATTACGTCCAAGATCAACCAGCATCACGTGCTCGGCGACCTCTTTTTCGTCTGCGCGCATTTCTTCGCCCAGCAGGATGTCTTCGGTCTCCGTGTCGCCTCGCGGCCGCGTACCTGCGATCGGACGATACTCGAGGCGTCGTCCTGTTGCCCTCACCAGCATCTCGGGCGACGCTCCGATGATCGCGCTCGCGCCGAGTTTGAGATAAAACATGTATGGCGAAGGATTGACGACTCTAAGCGCCCGATAGACCTCGAACGGATTTGCGCGAAGCCCCGCTTCAAAGCGTTGCGAGAGCACGACCTGAAAGATATCGCCCGCTGTTATGTATTCTTTCGCGCGCACTACTGCTTGCTCGAACTCTTCCTTCTTCATGTTCGAGCGTAACGGCGCCGTCTCGCCTGAGCTCGGCGCGGGCAACGGTTCGATCGGATCGTCGAGACGAGCTTCGATCTCGTCGATGCTGTCGAGCGCTCGGCGATACTCGGTTTCGAGCCCTTCTGTCTTACCTTCGGTGAAGACGTTTGCTATCAGATGGATCTGATGGCGCACGTGATCAAACACCAGCAGCCGCGAGAAGAACATCATCACCGCGTCGTCCATCTGAAGATCATCGGGGTTGCCGTCCGGTATTCTCTCGAACCAGCGAACGGCATCGTAGCTCATATAGCCGACAGCGCCGCATACGAATGGCGGCAAATCAGTCGAGCGGACGGGGATGTGACGCCCGGAAAGCGCCCGAAGCACGGCCAGCATCGGCTCGTTCGACTCTTCCTCGCTTGACCCGCTGGCGATCGTGACTTTGCCATTGCGGCCGCGCACCACGGTGTGAGGGTCGAAGCCGAGGAAGGAATAGCGCGCGACTTTTTCTCCACCTTCTACTGATTCGAGCAGGAATGAAAACGGACTCGATCTTTCGATTCTCAGATACGCGCCGACGGGCGTCAGCAAATCCGCCATCACACGTCTCACCACAGGCACGACAGTGCCCTCGGCGGCGAGCTTGAGAAACTCTTCGTAGTTCTTGGGATTGAGGTTGTTCATTTGAGCTTGCGGTAGGCGGGCCTTGTACGCGCTCTCGCCCCTCACTTTGCCGGTTGCCTGGCGCGGCCGGTCAATTCATCACGAACATCGCTGAGCTTGACGTCTCGCTCGACCATCAAGACGAGCAAGTGATAGAAAAGGTCGGCAAGTTCGGAAACGGTTTCGCGGTTGGAGCGATTCTTTGCCGCGATGATGACCTCGCCTGCTTCTTCTGCAATCTTCTTGAGTATCTTGTCCAGGCCGCTGTTGAACAGGTAAGTGGTGTACGAACCCTCGGGGCGTTCCTCTTTTCGCTCGGCGATCAGCGAATACAGGTTGTCGATTGCGAGTCCGAATTCCATTGACCCGACATCTACCAGCGAGACTTCTCCAGGTTTCTTGGCCCCGTCTCTTTCTCGAAGGAGGCTTACCGTTTCTGGTTCAGAGACGTCCGCGTCGCGCGAGACGAGAATGGTTAGCGAGGAGCCGTCAGCGTTCAATCGGACGTCCAGCAATCTCGAAGCGCTTCCGGCAGACTTCGCGCCGCCGGCGTCCACGAAATTTGTCTGGCCGGTCTTTAGCGTGGCCGCAAGACTCGCATTGTCCATGAAGCGTAGCGCGATGATCTCGCTGGTCGTCGCGTCCTGCACGATCGCCGGGATCAATCCGCGCTCGTCGAACCGGACGCTTTGAATAAATACTTCAGTCATCGTTCAGTATTATGATTCGGGCTCGTAAACCGCACGTATGCTATCACCCGAGAATTCTTTCAAACAAGTTTTGAGCTAAAGCGTTCCAAGGCAGAGTCTGAAAAGGTCCTAACAAAAAGAGAACTGGCCAGCACACAGAGACTGTTGGTGTTGTCCGGACGACCCTTCGAGTGCTTGCTGATGGTACCGCTTACCTGATGCTTAGTAGTTGTGCTAGGGACGGGCGTAATGCGCTACCTTGATGGCAAGAGCTTCGCGATCTTGTCTGCGACGAATGTGTTTACGCCGTTCTCCGTCGGCGGGATCAATCCAGGTTATTCCATCAACGACCAACAAAGCCTTGACGTTGTAGCGCATGGTGTGGCGGCGTTCGACGACTCGCCGTTCGTTGCCGCGCCTTCGCTCTTCTCCTTCCCACGTCATCAGTTATTCCTGGATCGATCGCTTTTTCTGAGATGGCTGCTGACTGCCGGCTTTGACGCCATCGCCTGGGCTTTGGCGGGCGTCATCCGGTCAATATGCAAGTGAATCCCGGTCGCCAGAGTATCAAGGGGCCGGCCGAGCGCGAACGTGCGAGCGTTGTGAGCCTGCACCCGGTCCCAGGTCGAGAAATCCTTGATGCGCAAACCCAAACGCGCGCCGGTAGCGACGATGAAAGCTACCTGCTCGCGGGTCAGATCCCTAACGCGAATGTCGTAAGCGCTTCCTGCTCCGTAGAGCCTGCGATGTTCGCTGTGGTCCGCGCCGGTCAGCGTTATGTCGCGAGCGTATTTCTCGTTGAACCGCTTCCTGAGCTCAGCAAACTTGCGCTGAAAACCGTCTACGGTGAGCGGCCCACTCGAGTCGCCTGCCAGAGCCTCAACTGCATCAGTTGACTCCGCGAGCGGGCGACCTTCAAACTCCTGAGTTCTCCAGAACGGCTTGGCGGCCGCCAACCCGGAACCTGTCTCGTAGTGATTGATCTTCTCGATCATAGCCCGCAAGCCGAGCCTGAGGCGTTCATCGCTTCGAGTGTCCACGCCGAGATTAAAAACGTAATCGACTGCTGAGTCGAACTCACGCCTGGCGCATTCCGCATCTCCACTTGCGAGGCAGGCTTCACCCTTTCGGAGATGCTGCTCGGCTACTGCCAACGCTTGATCGGTGTTTGTTGTGCCGGTTGATGGAACCTGGGCGCTTGCGACTGCTGAGACCAAAAAGATCAACGTCAACCCGACGATTGCAGACCTGAACATCTATTAATCAAACCGCCTATGAAAGCTAGCGCGCGCGTTTGAGCCAGCAACGCGCGCGAGCATCCAGTCTAGCAAAGCGAGAGGCGGTTTGTAAATTTGTGGGCTGGCGGTCGTCTCATGATGGGTGTGATTGAAAGCGGGACTTGAAGCCCTCAGAGTGTGAGTTCCACGGGATCGACGGTTTGGACTGCTGGCCCTCCGTCAGGAGGGACATGTTTATAGCTGCGAGTGGTGGTGTCTCTCGCCCTCCGCCAGGAGGGCCATGTCTGACCTGAAGTATAGATGATTGAACATCAAACTATCGCTCCGTGGTGCAAACAACGGTTCGCAACGTCAACATCGCCCTCCTGGCGGAGGGCAGAAGCGCTTCGCAATGGTTCTATAAACAACCAGCCATCGACTTTGGTAAAGTGATTTGCTCGCCGCGGGTCCCATTCTAATCATACCCTTTCCTGATTCGAGCGGCTTTGCGTGGCTTCGTCAGCTCCGATTAGACAGTTCCCTGTAAGGTGTGATTCGTATTGGGATTAAATAAGGATGCCGAGAATGTGAGCATTGCGCTCAACTTCGGTGCTTGCGAGTGAAAGCAGCGAGATCAAGCCGTACAACCCGACGATAAAACCCGCGAGCAGCAAGGCGTAGTAAAGACCAGGGTTACTTCTCGCGTATCTTTGATTCACATGCAATAAGTAGGCAGATGCGGGGGCACAACAAGATAAAACGCAGTTCGATTCATCTCATCCCGCAGCTTTCGAACCCGCCTCAATGATTTGCAACTCACTCCGCTCGCGGCGCGCACGCAGGACCTTCTTATCAAACTTGCCGACGCTTGTCTTTGGCACTTCGTCTATGAAGGCCCAGCGCTCGGGCACCCACCACTTAGCGACTCGCTCAGCAAGAAAGGCGCGAAGTTGTTCGGCGGTCGCGTCAGACCCTTCTCTCAACACAACACACGCGAGCGGCCGTTCATCCCACTTCTCGTCGGGAACGCCGATTACGGCCGCCTCGATCACCGCCGGATTTGCCATGATCGCGTTCTCGAGCTCCACCGTCGAAATCCACTCGCCGCCTGACTTGATTACATCCTTAGCCCGATCGGTGATTTGAATAAATCCCTTCTCGTTGAGCGTGCCCACGTCGCCAGTTCGCAGCCACCCATCGTGAAACTTTTCGGGCGTGTCGTCGCCATAATAAGCAGCGGTGATCCACGGACCGCGAACCTCGATCTCCCCAACTGCTTCGCCGTCCCAGGGGAGAATCGTGTCGCCATCACTCAACCGAATCTCGACCCCCGGCTTGATGCGTCCGGTCTTCGAGCGCCAATCCATCAACTCCTCGTCGCAACAGCCTTTCGGCGGATAAGCGACTGCGGCAAGCGGGCTGGTCTCGGTCATTCCCCAGGCTTGAATTATCTTCACTCCGAAGCGATGCTCGAATCTCTCCATAAGGCTTCGCGGCACCGCCGAGCCTCCGCAGATCACCATTCGCAGCGAAGACAGATCGACCGGGTTTGTCTCGGCGTAGCGCAGCAATTCGTTCCAGATCGCAGGCACCGCGCCCGAGAAAGTAGCTTTCTCGTCGGCGATCATACGGCAAAGCGGCTCCGCCTGGAGAAAACGACCAGGCATGATGAAGTCCGAACCCGCCATCCAGCCGGAATAAGGCAAGCCCCAGGCGTTGGCGTGAAACATCGGTACGATAGGAAGTATGCGGTCGTTTTCGGTAAGACCGAACACCGACGCGGCGCACTGGGCGAGCGAGTGCAAGTACGTCGAGCGGTGCGAATAGACCACGCCTTTTGGATTACCCGTGGTGCCGCTTGTGTAACACATCGCCGCCGCCGTGCGCTCGTCCAGTTCGGGCCACTCGAAGCCTTGTTGTTCGCCTGCGATGATCTCGTCGTAACGAAGCACTTCACCGAGCGCCGACGCGTCGGCTGGGCCTACAACGATATAGCGCTCGACCGTCTTGAGGCCCTTAGCAACTCGCGCGAGCAGAGGCACGAGGGAGTCGTCCACGATGATAATTCGGTCTTCGGCATGGTTAATGATGTAAGTGAGTTGTTCCGGAAACAGCCGCAGGTTAAGCGTGTGAAGCACGGCTCCCATGCACGGGACCGCGAAGTACGCCTCGATATGCTCCTGACTATTCCAGCAAAACGTTGCAACGCGATCACCTTGCTTGACCCCAAGACGTTTTAGCGCGGCGGCCAGCAATTCGGCTCGATTCCCGACTTCAGCGTAGCTCGCGCGGCGAGTGCTGTCGCCCATCGATGTTGCGATCTCGCTGTCGGAGTGAACGCGCCTCCCGTGATTGAAGATGTGATTGATCGTCAACGGACGATCCTGCATAGTGCTGAGCATTTGCGATCTCCTTGTTTTTGATTCCAGAGGGTTGATACGGCTCCGCCGAGGCAGTTGGATTATCTTCGAGAGATGGCTTGAACGCAACTTCAAGCGAGCGTGAGTAAAGAATGCTCTTCGACTAACCGTCGTTGAAGCTTCAGCGAAGTGATTGGTGCGAAATGCGATATCTGTTTTGAGTGTTTTCTCCGCGCAACTCGCGTCTCCGCGGCCAGTTGGTGCCGAAACCCTGCTAACCGCTGAGGCGCCGAGGTACAGAGGCGACGCCAATTGAAGTTAGGACGACGTGAGCTTGATCTTAGCCTCTGCTGCTTCGAGATACTCCTTCAAGATTGACATTCTCACTTGGTTTGCCGCGTCTGGTGTTAGTGTGACCGCGGTGTCTGTCTCGTCGCTCGACGCGTCGGTTTCGTCTTCAACCTGTTCGCCCTCGTCGCTCGACGACTCAGCGACATCTTCCTTCTCCTCAACCTGAAGGTGCGCATGGCGTTCACCGTCAAGATAATCACCCGACAGCGCAATGAGTTTTTCATCTTTCAGTAGCTCGGCAATCGTTCGCATTATTCGCCAAAGATCCTGCGGCGCGGCCTTCTCGAAACGGCGCAGATAAGATATCAAGAACGGGACCAATCGCGGATCGTTCCAACGTTTGACAACCTCGAGCAGCTCGCGGTCGCCATTGTCCCAATTAATGAGGTCTTCGGATCTTAGCAGCGCGTTCATCAGCCGAAGTCTCTGCTCGCTTGTGAGCAAGAGCGGGGGCTCCTGATCGCGGAGTTTCCTAATTGCTACTATGAAATCAGCTGCGGAATCCAGGGGCTCGCCCTCGGCCGTCCTTCGATCTGCTTGCTCCTGCCTCCACGCCGCCATCTGTAATTCAAATGAGCCCTCCCGCCTGGTGACCGGATCCTCGGCGCACCGCACCAGCCACTCCACTATGTCGATCGGGTTCGGTTCCCTGTTGCTGACGATTGCCTTTAGCTCTTCGAGCCGGCTCAGGTAGGTCTCGAGGTCCGATGGCGAAAGACGCTTGACTGATGACGCACCATAGATAGGTTCATAACCGTCTTTGGTATCGCCTTCTTTGCGTTGCAGGAAGGCCAGCACAGTTTGACCTTCGGTAAACTGAATCGGATCACGCGCGTACACAAAATGGTGGACGTCGACCGCAGGCTTATGTCCGTCGCCCTTGATT
>DATMCM010000516.1:0-8019 GCA_035558335.1 Blastocatellia bacterium
GAAGTAGTTCCCGCTGACCAGTTCACCCCAGATCAACTCGGCCTTGTCGCCGCTGTTTTTCAGGCTGACCGCCGTGCCGTGGTGGACGAACAGATCGCTGAAAAGGTCGTTGTTGTCTCGGTAGTCGCGATAGTCGGGATAAGAGAACTCTCCGCCGTATCGCGAATTCGGATCGATGGTGTAAAGCGCAACAAGCTGTTCCGGATGCGGCACGGGCATCGGCTTGAACAACACGGCGTTGACCATGGTGAAGATGGATGTGTTAGCCGCAATCCCCAGCGCGATCGACAGAACCGCTATGAGAGTGAGGCCCGGTGCTTTGACAAATGTCCGGACCGCGTACCGCAAATCTTGCCAGAGGTTCTGCATTGTTCTACCTCTCTCTCAGATCGAAGATAGAGGATGGATGATAGAGGATGGATGATAGAGGATGGATGATGGAGGATGGATGATGGGGAATTGAAAATTGCAAAATTGCAAATTGAAAGGTGAAATTTGAAAATTGCAGATTGTATTGCGTTCCGATCAGCATCCTTAATCCTGTAAGCGCAATTTCAAATTTCAATTCACAATTTTCAATTTTCAATTTTCAATTTGCAATTCCCCATCCCCCATCCTCAGTCCTCAGTCCTTCATCTCGCTCATTCGTATCTCAGCGCGACCATGGGGTCGACCCTCGCTGCCCGGCGAGCGGGTATGTAACAGGCGAATAGCGCCACGCTCGCAAGCAACAACCCGATCAGCACAAAGGTCAACGGGTCTGTAGCGCTCACGCTAAACAACAGGCTTGCCATTACCCGCGTGACGAGGGCGGCGCCGACCAGACCGCTGCCGACGCCGAGGGCGGCCAGCAGCATGCCATGTCCGACGATTAATGCGAGCACATCTCGCGATTGTGCGCCCATTGCCATCCGAATGCCGATTTCGCGCGTGCGTTGTGCTACCGAGTAGGACATCACGCCGTAGATGCCGACAATCGCCAAAAGCATGGCCACTACTGCGAACAAACCGAGCGCGAACATCGCGAACCGCCTCCGCGCCAGCGAATCCGAGAGGCGTTGGTCCATGGTCTTGATGTCGTAAATCGGCAGATTCGATTCCAGGGCTCGCGCCTCTTGCGTAATTGCCGATGAAATCCCAGCTGGGTCGGCCGCTGTCCTCACGACAACAAACATGGTGCCCGTTAGCGCCTGTTGGTGCGGCGCGTAGAATGCTGCGCGAGAATCGGAGTCGAGGGCGTACTGCTTAACGTCACTCACAACTCCTACTATGGTGAACCAGGGTTCTTTGGAATCCGCGCCCCCCCACTTAAACCGCTTGCCCAGCGGGTCGACCCCCGGCCAAAAGGAGTGAGCCATTTTCTCGTCGATTATCGCGACTCTCAATGAGTCTTTTGTGTCTTGCTCGTTGAAAAACCTCCCGCTGAGAAGGGGAACTCTCAGCGTTTCGAAAAAGCCTACGCTGGCGATGCGACCATCGGCGACCTGGGTCAAGCCTTGTCCGGAAGAGGCGTCCTGGCCCTCGATGGATATGCCGCCCCAGCTGATGCTTCCGCTAAGCGGCAAAATCGATCCAAGTCCAACCGATTCGACCGCGGGCAGACTCCTGATCTTGTCTCGAAGCTGTTGGAAGAAAGTCAGACGGCGGGCCGCTTCCGAGGATTCAGTTCCAGCCAATGATAGACGCAGGGAGAGGACGTTTTGAGCTGAGAATCCGGGGTTGACTTGCTGCGCGCGTATAAAGCTTCGGATCAGCAGACCTGCCCCGATCAATAGAACCAACGACAAGGCGATCTCGCTAATCACAAGCAGATTTCGCAGGCGTCGGTGACCGCCAGCTACTTCGCCGCGCCCGCCTTCTTTCAGAATCTCCCCCACGTTGAGTTGAGAGGCTCGAAGCGCCGGGGCCAGCCCGAACAGAATCCCGGTGACCAACGCAACCACGAACGTGAAGGTCAACACCCGGCCGTCTATTCCGACATTCTGAAGCCTCGGGATGTTGCCGGGGTTGAGCCAACGCAAAGCGTCCAACCCCCATACCGCGACGAGCAACCCGAGGGCGCCACCGCAAAGCGACAACAGAACGCTTTCGGTGAGAAGCTGGCGAAGAAGCCGGGCCCGGCTCGCGCCCATCGCAGTGCGAATCGCAATCTCCTTTCCCCGCGCAGCCGCGCGCGCCAGCATCAGATTGGCGACGTTGGCGCAGGCGATCAGCAAGACGCAACCGACGGCGCCAAGCAGCACAAGCAGAGCAGCCCGAACATCGCCGACCACTTGTTCGAGCAGCGGCTTCACGCTAAGGCTGAATTGGCGATGCGGTGGATAGTGGTCCGGATATCTTTGTTCGAGCCCGGTTACGACTGCATCCAATTCTGCCTGCGCCTGCTGAATGGTCACGCCTCGTTTGAGCCGACCCAGTAAGTTGTAGTTTTCATCTCCCTGCTCGTTCAAGTCCTCCGCGCTCAACGGGAGCGGCAATAGCAAGTCAGGCTGTTCGAGTGCGCCGACCGTAGGCATCACATCGGAGCCAAGCGAAAAAGTGGAGGGCATGACGCCGACGATGCTGACGCTTTTGCCGTTTAGCGTGATCGTTTGGCCAATCACGTTCGGATCCCCGGCAAAGCGCTTTTGCCACATTCCATAACTCAGGATCGCTGTCGCGGGCCTTCCAGGCGAGTCTTCGTCAGGCAAGAAGATCCGCCCCACCTCCGGTTGCGCATCGAGCAGCGAGAACATGATCGAAGAAGTTCGCACCACGTTTAGGCGTTCCGGTGTTCCCTGACCGGTGAGGTTAACGGTGCCCCCCTGCGCGATCGCTATCTCCTCGAAAGCGCTATTCTGAGACTTGATCGCGGTGTACTGTCCCGGCGAGGGCCAGTCCTGAGCGACGTTTGTGCCCGGCGAATGGGTCCAGATGATTCCCAGCCGTTCAGAGTCGCGGTAAGGCAACGGGCGCAGCAATAGCCCGTTGACTACGCTGAAGATTGCGCTGTTCGCGCCGATCCCCAGGGCCAGAGTCACGACAGCCACCACTGTGAAGCCCGGCTTCTTCTTCAGAATCCTCAGCGCGTAACGCAAGTCCTTAATCAGGTTTCCCATAAACGATCTCCTTGTTCGTTCAGACCATCTGACAAGCTGAAGATTTCAACTCAACTCCAGCGCCACGATCATCTTTCGATCGCGGACGTAAAGCTTTGTTCCCACAAGGGTGGGAGCCGTCCACGCAAGGTTGGTCAGAAGGTTGGTTCTTGATATCACCTTCATCCCTTGCGGTGAGAGCGCCACGAGCGCGAGGACGCCGTCCTCATCCAGCAAAATCAGCTTGCCGTCGGCGTACACGAAGTTGGCTTTTGGAAAGCTGCGATCCTGCCAGACGATAGCGCCGGTTCGCACATCAACCGCCGTCATTGGCGCGGGTCCGAAATCACCGCTCGAACCGAATACCAGATCGCCAACGCGAATCATCGTGCCGTGATGCACGCGCATTCGGCGGTTTGCCCACAGCTCCTTGACGGTGGTTTTCCCGTCCGATTGATTCAGCTGGAGCGCTCGACTCCCGCCGCTGTAAGCCGATGAAACGAACAGAATGTTGCCGGCTCCCCACACCGGCACGCTGATGTTCAACCCCCAGTTGCATTGGTGTGGATGGCTCCACAACAGTTCGCCGTTGTTCGGATTCAACCCGACAATGTGGTCGGCGAGCGCGATCACCAATTGGTCCTGCCCGTCAACGTTGATGATCACCGGGCTCGAAGGTGAAATGTCGAAGTCCTGTTTCTTCCAGACCACTGCGCCCGTTTTCTGATCAAAGGCCATCAGCGCCTGTCCGGCTCCGCCCACGGTCACGATGACGGTGTTTTTCCAAACGAGCGGACTGCACGAATAGCCGCGGTCCATCAGTTTTCCGCCGTACTCCTTCCAGAGATCGTGAGCCCACAGGATCCTTCCCGACTGCTTCTCAAGAGCTTGCAACTTGCCGATCACGCCTACGGTAAAGAGCAGATCGCCGGACAGCGCCGGCGTGGCGTGCGGGCCATTGCCGTTTTCCAACGCCAGTCCGGCGGTCGGCGCCGCGTTGGGCTTTTCCCAAAGCGCTTTGCCGCTGTCCGCATCAAGGGCGACCACGAACTCCTGATCGCCTTTGCTATACATCGTGTAGAGCCGGCCCGCATCAGCAAGGATGGCGGAATGACCTTCGCCGAGTTCGCGACTCCACAATCGCTTGGGTCCAGTGGCAGGCCATGTCGCAGCCAGTCCCTTTGCCTCGACCATGAAATTGCGTTGCGGTCCGCCAAATTGAGGCCAGCCCGGTGATTGCGCCATCGCGCTGGCATTCACCATCAGAAAGAGTGTCAGGCAAAGCGAGTGTGTCGTAAGTCGGTTCATCAGTGAGCTCCAGTCCGTAGTCCGTAGTCCGTAGTCCGTAGTCAGCAGTCCGTAGTCGGTAGCTCGTGTTTCGAGGTTCATCTCGATCTTGGGAATACGAGCTACTGACTACGGACTACTGACTACGGACTACGGACTACTATTCATTCGTATCTGAGCGCGACCATCGGATCAACCTTCGTTGCACGGCGCGCCGGGAGGTAGCAAGCAAGCAAGGCCACCCCGGCAAGCAACACCGCCGTCAGGCCAAAGGTAACTGCATCGCTCGCGCCCACGCCATAAAGCAGACTCGTCATCAAGCGTGTCAACGCCAGCGCCGACATGAGACCAGTGGCCACACCAGTCAAGGCGAGGCGCATCCCCTGCCCGATCACAAGTCTTAGAACATCACGCGGCTGCGCTCCCAGCGCCATCCTCACACCGATCTCCTGTGTTCGTTGTGTCACCGCACAAGAGATCACCCCGTAGATTCCAACTGCCGCGAGCAGCGCTCCCAACATCGCCAACGAAACCAGCAGAAGCGAGATGAATCGAGACCTGGACAGGTTCCCATCAACCAGTTGCTCCATCGTCATCACGCCGCTCAGCGCCTGAGTTGGATCCATTGAAGCAACTGTGTGTCGCGCGGCGCTGACGAATGCAACTGGATCAGAGTTCGTCCGCACCGCGATGTAGCGAATCGGCGCGGTGGATTGCCGGTAAGGGACGTACAGGTCCCAGCGTATGTCCTTAAGTTCCCGGTAGCGCGCGTCGGCGGCTACTCCGACGATGGTTCTCCAGCGCGCGTCTGTCTCGCCGGGATCGTCCGTGATTCTTTTGCCGATCGGATCGACGTCCGGACCAAAAACTCCGCGCGCCATCGATTCGCTGATTATCGCGACGTAAGGCGTCTGCTCATTATCCTGTTCGGTGAATTCACGTCCGGTCTTGAGCGGGATTCCAAGGGCGCGGAAATAATGCGGCGAGATCGTTTCAAAATTGGGCACCGGGTTCTTTCTTGCTTCGGCGAGCGGTTGGCCTTCGAGCGCGAAGGGCACATCCCAGCCGATGGTTCCTTCCAGCGGACGAATCAGCACGGCGCCGGCCGCCGCCACTCCGGGTTGTTCCTCCAAACGATCCAGCAGTTGGCGGAAGAACTCGCGTCGCGCGCCGCGATCACGATACTTTTCACCTTGCAAGGAAAGCTGAAAGGTCAGGACATTGTGCGGATCAAAGCCGAGATTGACGCGACTGAGGTTCTGAAAGCTTCGCACAGTAAGCCCCGCGCCGACGAGCAGCAGCAACGACATTGCCACTTCGACCACAACAAGCGCGCTGCGCAGTCTTCCGCCTCCCCGTTCACCTGAAATCCGGCTGCCTCCCTCGTTGAGCGATTCATTGAGATTCACTTTTGAAGAAGCCAGCGCCGGCGCAAGCCCGACAACCAACGTGCACAGCAGAGTCACGACGCAGGTAAACAACAACACCATCCCGTTGATGTGCACTTCGCCGAGGCGCGGAATGTCAGCGGGCGCGACCCACAGCAGCAGGTCGATCAGCCAGTACGACAGCGATATTCCCAGGGCGCCGCTGAAGACGGTCAGCAACATGCTTTCGGTGAGGAACTGTCGAACCAGCCGCGCGCGACTGGCTCCCAGAGCCGCTCGCACCGCAAGTTCCCGGCGCCGTGAAAGGGCACGCGCAAGCAGCAGATTGGCGACGTTCACGCACGCAATCAGCAGCAACAGCCCGGTCGCCACCAACAGCAGCCATAGCGCCGGGCGCGCATCGCCAAAGACATACTCAGCAAGCGGCGTGATGACGACGCGATGTCCCAGCGCTTCAGTCTCCGGATGTTCGGCGGCTTGCAGCCCGATGATCGTGTTGAGTTCGGCCTCGGCTTGCGAGATCGTCACGCCCGGTTTCAAGCGGCCGATCGCCTGGAGGAAAACTGCGCCGCGATTCTCAATCGTGCGTTTCGGCATCGTCGCCGAAAGCGACGTCCAGACGCTCACGCCTTTAGGAAACTCGAACCGGGCGGGCATAACCCCGATCACCGAGTAACCGGTTTGACCAAGCGTTATCGTGCGTCCGACGATGTCGGGATCTCCGCTGAAGAGCTCCTGCCAGAGCTGATGACTGAGTACTACGACTGGAGCCGCGCCGGGGCGGTCATCGTCAATCCTGAAGTCGCGACCCAGCAGCGGCCTTGCGCCAAGCGTCGCAAAGAAGTCGGCGGAGACGCGCCCGCTTTCGACTTGAACGGGATCGCCTTGTCCGGTCAGCACATAACCGTAGCCATATGCCGTGGTCGGCATCGCGGCAATGTGTTCGACAAGCTGGCTTTGCTTCTGCCAGTCGTTGAATACCGGAACCGACAACTCGACAAAAGGGTTGTTCGCGGTTGCGTCGCTTTTCCACGCGACAAACAACTGCTCCTGTCGGTCGAAAGGCAAGGGCCGAAGAATCGCGGCAAACGCCACGCTGAAGATCGCGGTGTTGGCGCTGATTCCCAATGCCAACGTTATGACGGCGATGGCCGTGATCGCCCGCTTCTTCACCAGGATTCGCAGCCCAAAACGAAGATCTTGCCCGAGTGCTTGCATGGTTCCTTGTGTGTAGTCAGTAGTCCGTAGTCAGTAGTCCGTAGCTCGTATCCGAAAGCCGACTTGCTTAACTTAGCCGACGAGCTACTGGCTACGGACTACGGACGACTGACTACGGACCACTGACTACTGACTACTGACTACTGACTACTGACTACTGACTACTGACTACTGACTACTGACTACTGACTACTGACTACTGACTTCCTCACTCATGCCGAAGCGCAACCATCGGATCGAGCTTTGAGGCGCGGCGGGCCGGCACGAAGCAGGCGCCCAGAGCCAGTCCGACCAACAGCAGCGAAATAGCGAGGTACGTCAACGGATCGCCGGGGCTCACGCCGTAAAGAAAGCTCGAGATCAGACGGCTGGCGATAAATGCAAGCACAAGCCCGATCGACAAGCCGATTGAGACGATGACCAGACCTTCGCCCAGCACGAGTCGCAGCAGATCACGCGAGTCAGCACCAAGCGCCATTCGTACACCCAGTTCATGCGTGCGACTGCTGACCGAATAAGCCACCACGCCGTAAATGCCTACGCCGGCCAGCGCAAGCGCCAGCAGTCCGAATACGCCGAGCAACCCGGCGGTCAATCGAGCAGGATAGAGCGAAAGGCTAACCTGGCTGGCCAGCGTTTGAACGCTCGCAACGGGAAGATTCGGATTGAGCCCATACACCTGGCCGCGCACCGCGTCGGCAATATCGAGAGGCTCGCCGGTCGTTCTCACAACGAGCGTCATCTTCGACTCATAGTTTTGCCGAAGCCTCTGATAAATAAACGGCCGCGCTTGTTCTCCGAGCGTGCCGTACTTGGCGTCTTTAACGACGCCAACGACATCTTCGTAAGGCCCCTTGATCCCGTTCAGGCTGAGGTGCTTTCCGATGGGGTCTTCGGCAGGCCAGGCCCGCGAAGCAAGAGTCTCGTTTATGACGACTCCGCTCGTGCTGTCCTCAGCTTTAAACTCGAGCCCACGCAGAACGGGAATCCCCATCGTCTTGAAATAATCGTCTCCAACGATGTTGAATCCGACGCTGATGCCGTCGGCG